>JAIETA010000030.1 GCA_019745575.1 Reyranella sp.
CGGCGGCGTTCGCGCCAGCGGCAGCGCGGGCGGCAGCGCCTGGGTCGGCCGGTCGGCCGTGATCGCGGCGGGCGGACGCAGGCCGGGTTCGATCAGTGGCACCGGCGCGGTCTGCTGCGGCGGTGGCTTGGGCGGCGGTGGGGGCGGCGGCGGCTCGAGCGAGACCTCGATCACGTCTTCGACCGGCGGCAGGCGCGGCGCATAGACCGACATCGCCCACAGCGCCAGCACGACCAGCCCGTGCAGCAGCACCGCCAGCGCCAGCGCCGCCGGCGACAGCCGTTCGGACCGCGAGGAGAGGATGCTGAGGGCGTGGTCCACGGCGAACTCGGTCGGGTAGCTCGGTCGGGGCGCCGGCAGGGCGGCCGGCGCCGGTCAGGCGGCGACCGGCGTGCGGCCCAGCACCACGTCCTCGTAGACGTGCAGCGAGGGCAGACCGCCGGTGTGCATGAACAGCACCTTGGCGTTGGGCTTAAAATGGCCCTGACGGGCGAGCCCGATCAGGCCGGCCATGATCTTTCCGGTATAGACTGGGTCGAGCAGAATGGCCTCGGTGCGGGCCAGCATCTGTACGGCTTCCACCATCTTCGCGTTGGGCACGGAATATTTCGGCTGCCAGTAGCCGCCGACCGTCTTCACCGCCTCACGCGGCACTTTCAGGCCAAGGCCGAGCAGGTCGGCCACCGCCTGCGCCTCCTTCAGCACCAGCGGCTCCTGGTCGGCGGGATCGCGGCTGACGCCGATGCCGATCAGCGGCACCTTGATGTTGTTGCCGAGGAAGCCCGCGACCATGCCGCCATGCGTGCCCGAACTGCCCGAGCCCACCACCACGGCGTCGAGCACCAGGCCCATCCCGCTCCACTGCACCTGCATCTCCTGCACGCAGTCGACATAGCCCAGGCCGCCGATGGCGTTGGAACCGCCGCCCGGAATGACGTAGGCCTTGCGGCCGAGCGAGGCCACTTCCTGCGCCACCCGCGACATGGCGGCGCCCATGTCGGTGCCGCCCGGCACCACGGTGATGGCCTCCACGCCCATCAGCTCGAACATGAAGTTGTTGCCGCCGGCCTCCTTGCGGTAGCTGCCGGGCACCCGCTCCTCGATCACGAAGCGGCACTTGAGCCCCTCGGTGACGGCGGCGGCGAGCGTGATGCGGCAGTGGTTGGACTGCGGCGCGCCGCAGGTGACCAGCGTGTCGCAGCCCTGGGCCAGCGCATCGCCCGCGAGGAATTCCAGTTTGCGGGTCTTGTTGCCGCCGGGAAAGAGGCCGAGCAGGTCGTCGCGTTTGATCCAGACTTCCGGACCGACGCCGCCGGGGCAGCTCGCCGCCAGCGCCTTGGAAAAGCGCGGCAGCGGCTCGATCGGCGTGGGGCCGGAGGTGTAGCGACGACGCGGAAAACGGGCCAGATCCATTCAGACGACTCCTTGTAGACACTCCAGTATGGAACGGCCGGGCCTGGAGTGCCATGCGGCAGCCCGCCGGCCCCTTGACGCGGCGAAGCGGCCGGGCGCACCTTCCTGCCCTCCCCGGCCCGCCCCGCCCGGCGCGGGCAGGACCAACCCAGGAGACAGGCATGGCCACCACGCTGGAACAGCTCGGCACCGACATCCGCGCGGCGCTGAAGGCCGACCCCGGGCCGGCCGGCAAGCAGGCGGTCTGCGCCCTCGTCTCCAAGGTGCTGCGCGATCCCGCGTTCATCGCCGATCATCTGCGGCCCGAGACCTGCAAGCCGCGCAAGGTGCTCTACGAGGATCCCGAGCTCGGCTTCTGCATCTGCGGCCATGTCTACGAAAAGCCGGCGCACGGCGAGCCGCACGACCATGGCCCGACCTGGGCGATCTACGGCCTGGCGGTCGGCGACACCGAGATGACCGACTGGCGCATCGTGCAGAAGGGCGACGGGGCGGCGCCTTCGCTGGTGGCGCCCGAGAAGTCCTACGTCATGCGGCCGGGCGACGCGCACTTCTACGACGTCGGCGCCGTGCACTCGCCCAAGCGCGACGGCCTCACCAAGCTGGTGCGCATCGAAGGCCGCAACCTCGACACCATCCGCCGCTCCAACATCAAGGCCGCCGAGGGCACGGTCAAAGCCGCCTGAGGCGAGCCTCCACCGGACCGGCGGGCGAGCAGGAGAATGCCATGGACAACGCCAACGCTCTGCCGCCGCCCGGCGAGGTGATCGTCGAGGACAGCGGCACGGGCGCCTTCTCCGAGACCGTGCGCAGCGGCCGGCATGTGCTGGCGGCCGACGAGCCCGCGGCCAACGGCGGCGACGACACCGGCCCGGATCCCTATGGCTACCTGCTGGCCGCACTCGGCGCCTGCACCGCGATGACGCTGCGCATGTACGCGCGACAGAAGAAGTGGCCCCTGCAGAAGGTCCGGGTGCGGCTCAGGCACGACAAGATCCATGCCGCCGACTGCGCGACCTGCGAGACAAAAGACGGCAAGGTCGACCGCATCGAACGGTCGCTCGAACTCGACGGCCCGCTCGACGACAGCCAGCGCCAGCGGCTTCTGGAGATTGCCGACCGCTGCCCAGTGCACCGCACGCTTAAGTCGGAGATCCTGATCTCGACGCGGCTCGACGCCGCCCGCTGAGGACCGCCCTCTACTCCAGGACTTTCGGCACTTTGTAGAGCGGAAAACCGTTGAAGGCCTTCGAGCGGTCGTGATCGGGCACTTCGTAAAAGTTCGACTTGCCGTTGTTGTGCAGGCCGCCGTCGACACGTAGCGCGATGCCGGTGACATAGGCCGCCGCGTCGCTCAGCAGGTAGACGATGGCGCCGGCGATCTCCGATTCTGTGCCGTGACGCTTGAGCGGGATGCGCTTCCGAACGCCGCGCAGCACGTCGTGGGCGCGCTCGGGGTAGCGGTCGAGGCCCGAGGAGGCGATGAAGCCCGGAATCACCGAGTTCACGCGCACGCCCGCGTGCGCCCACTCGATCGAGGCGGTGTAGGTGAAGTTCACCTGGCCGGCGCGCGCCGCGCCGTTGTGGCCCATGCCCGGCATGCCGAGCTCCCAGTCGGCGCCGACATTCACGATGGCGCCGCCGTGCGCCTCCATGCTGCCGAGATAGACCGCCTTGGAGACCAGGAAAGTCGCGGTCATGTTGTTGGCGACCACCGCGTTCCAGCCATTCAACGAGATGTCCTTGAGCTGTGCCGGGAACTGGCCGCCGGCATTGTTGACCAGCCCGTCGATGCGGCCGCCCCACGCCAGCACGGCATCGACCGCCGCCTTGACCTGCGCCTCGTCGCGCAGGTCGGCCGCGAAGGTGAAGGTGTCGGGGTCGCCCAGTTCCCGCTTCACTGCCTCCAGCTTCTCGGCCGTGCGGCCGACCAGCGCCAGGCGGGCGCCGAGCGATTTCAACTCATGCGCCGTGCAGCGGCCGAGGCCGGAGCCGCCGCCGGTGACGAGGACGGTGCGGCCATCGAACAGGCCGGGACGGAAGACGGAATGGTAGGGCATGGACGGAGCCTTCCCGTGGTTGGGCTCAGCCGCGCGTCGCCAGGCGGCCGAGACGGCGTTGCAGCAGGCGCATCAGTGCGAAGCCGGCCTGCAGCGTCACGCCGAAGAAGACGATGCCGACGGCGAACAGCACCAGCTTGTCACCCAGCGCCGGCATGAGTTCGGCCTCGCGCAGGATCACGGCGATGCCCTCGGTGACGCCGATGGCGGCCCCGGCGGAGGACGACATGACCAACACGAAGAAGGCACGTGTGACGTTGGGCAGGAATTGTAGCGCACCCAGGGTCGAGCCGGCGCGCAGCTGTTTTAGCGCCTCGGCGCCGTTGTCGGCGACGTAGGAGGCCGAATAGGGCACCAGCGACAGCGCCACCGTCATGATGCCCGACGGTGCGACGCCGACGCCGAACAGCGTGGCGTCGCGTGGGATGATGTTCAGCAGGAAGAACATGACGACGAAGGTGGGCGCGGCACGCATCAGGCCGATCACCGCAGCGGCCGCGCCGCCCACGACACCGCCGGCCAGCCGCACCCAGGCGAACAGCGCGCCGAGCGCCAGCCCGAAGACCAGTGCCAGGGCCGCGATCTGGAAATTGACGGTCATACCGAGCAGAAGCTGCAGCACGAAGTCGTCCGAGATCCGGGGGAACCACGCCGTCATGATGCTTGCCGCCGCTCCAGCCAGTCGCGCAGCCGGCCGCACAGCCACACCACGATCGCGACGACCGCGATATAGAAGACCAGCAGCATGGAGTAGGTGGTGGCGCGGCCGCTGGCGAAGGACGTGATGTCGGTGAGCGCGCTCAGAAGCTCGGGGGCGCCGATGAAGCTGGCGATCGGCGTGCCCTTGGCCGCGTTGATCAGGAACGACACGATCTGGGTCGCCGACCGGCTGATGGCGTGACCGAACAGGCCGTGTGCGGCAGCCCCCCGGGTGCCCGCCTCGCTGCGCAACGTATGCATTGCCTCGGCAATGGCCTGCCCCGCGTTACTGCCGTTCATCAGCCCCAGCGCCACGGCGGCGGCACCGATCGCCACGGCCGACGAGTAGGCGAAGATCGCCTGTGCCACCGCGGCGGCGATGACGAGGGTGAGTACGACCGGCGAGGATTGCAGGACCACGGTGAGCGACCGCGCCGGCCAGCGCAGCAACGGCGAGCCAGCACTCTGGGCGGCGCCCAGAACCAGGGCAAAGACCAGCGTCGCCGCCAGCGCACCGACCACGAGGATCAGCGAGTTCGCGATGCCGGCCTTGAACAGCGACCATGCCGGCACGGTCTTGAACATGGGCAGCGCCAGGTCGATTCCGGTACGTGCCTCGACCCAGTCCTCGAACGCCACGACCCGACCGGCGAACGGCGTCGGCTGCAGGTCGGCGTTGAACGCCGGCAACACGCAAGCGGGATCGCGGCTTCCGGCGTCGGTGTTGCAGGTCGGCCGCTGCCACACCGCCTGCTGGCGCTCCAGGAATCCGGTGCCGATACGGTTCTTGCGGGCGATGTCGAGAAAGACGCCGTCACGGTGGAAGATCTGGCTCGCGAGGTCGAGCGCCCGCGCCAGGCGGTCGGTGCCGGCGCTACGGGCCACGGCCATGCCCCATGGCACCTGGGCGAAGCCGAATTTCCGCTCGAAGCGCCGCTCGAAGTCGGGCTCGGTGAAATAGAAGGCGAAGAAGCTGTCGTCCTGCGCCGCCAGGGCGCAGGTCTCGTCCTTCAGCCGGTCGGGCAGCACGCCCGCCTCGTCGAACAGCATCAGGCGGGCATTGTGCGAGACGATCTGGGCGTTCGATCCGCTGCCGATCGTGACGCAGATGGTGCGGCTGGCGATGTCGGGCCAGTCCTTCACCGTGAGCGCCCGCGGTCCCACGAGAATCGTCTCGGACTGGTAGTAGTGCGGCCGGATGAAGCGCACCTGTCCGTCGCGCTGCGTGTTGTGGCCCATGGTGGCGAGCACGACGTCTATGCGGTCCTCGCCAAGCAACGGGATGCGCGTGGCGGCATTGACACGGGTGAAGACCGGCTCGACGCCCAGCCGGCCGGCCAGCGCACGCGCCACATCGACGTCGTAACCCGAACGGGTCTGACCTTCACGCGCGCCGAACAGCGGATAGTACTCGCGCACGCCGGCGCGGAGGCGGTTCTCGCAGAAGATCCGCACCAGGCGGTCCACGTTGGGCTGCGCGCAGGCGCCGGGAGTCGCTGCTTCGGCGCGGGCGTCGGCGATCAGGCCGGCGAGCGCGGCGTCGGGGGTCTCGGCCCGGGTGGGCAGCGCGAGGACCGACAGCAGCAGCGGCAGGCAGCGTGCGAGCAGGAAAACCCGTGTACGACCCACTGTCCGGTTCCTACGCCGCCGCGATTTCAACGATGTGCATGTCGGCGAAGGCGTAGGGGCCGTAGCGATGGATGGTCCGCCCGTCCTCGGCGGCCAGGATGGCGGGCGTCATGCGGCCAAGCTTCTCTTCGGGAATGTGGACCAGGGTGGTGAGAACGACCGCGAGTGCCAGGCCCGCACCCGCCACCAGCGCGCGGCTTCGCTCCATGTCGACGAAGCCGTTGTGCGTGATGACGGCGCGGCCCCCCGTCGCGAGATGTTCGGTCAACCCCGTAAGGAACGGATCGAGCAGGCGGCGGCCGTCGGCGCCGCCGGCGCTCCAGGTCGGCCGGCGGCCCGCGACCTCGACGGGCTCCATCGGAAAATGCGGCAGATTGGCCGCGATCAGATCGAACCGCCGCCCGGCGACCGGCCGCCACATGTCGCCTCGGTGCAACTGTGCCTTGTCGCCGTGTCCGAGGTCGCGCAGCAGCAGTTCGCCCGACGCCACGGCATCCGCCTCGATATCGACGCCGCACAGAGACGCCGCCCCCATCGCGCCCAGTGCGGCCAGCACGACGCCGCTGCCCGAGCCGATCTCGAGGGCATCGGCGCCCCGGACACGGCCGGCCTGGAGCCGCAACGCCTGGATCAAGGCCGCCGTGTACTCGCTGGGACGCAGCGCGGCAGGCATCGGCACGCGCTTGTCGTCGTCGAACATCAGCGGGAAATCTGCCGTTGCACGCGCGGCGCAGCCGCCAACACCTCGACTCGCCGAGCCATCTCCTTCGCCACCGGATCGTCGGGAAACTCGGCGAGCACCGCGCGGTAGCGCTCGAGCGCCAGCACGGGGTCATCGGCGACCAGCGCCTCGTAGGCGAGCCGCGTCAGCTTGCAAAGCCGAACCGTGGCCGCGTCGGCCTCGAATTCCGGCCCGAGGCCGTGAGCGCCCATCACCTCGTAGATCGGAATCCTGGTGCGGCGACCCTTTACGGCGACGTCGTCGATCAGACGCACGCATAGACGCTCACCCGCTTCCTTGAAGACGGCATGGCTGATGCAGATGCGTGTGCCGTACTCCTTGTTGATGCCTTCGAGGCGGGCCGCGACGTTCACGCCGTCGCCCATCACCGTGTAGCTCATGCGCTCCTTCGAGCCGATGTTGCCGACCAGCACGGCGTCGGAATGGATGCCGATGCGGATGTTGAGCGGCTTCTCCCCCTCCTCGCGCCAACGCGCGTTCAGAGCGTCCATGCCGCGCTGGATGCGCAGGGCGGCGAAGCAGGCCCGCGCCGCGTGGTCGTCGAGCAGGGCGGGCGCTCCCCAGAAGGCCATCACGCCGTCGCCGATGAATTTGTCGATGGTGCCCTGCTCCTCCTTCACCGCCTTGGTGACGATCTCGAGGTGGGCCGAGACCCGCAGCAGCAACTCCTGCGACGGCACCTCCTCCGACAGCGAGGAGAAGGCTTCTAGGTCGGAGAAGAAGATCGTGAGGAACCGGCTGTGGCCGCCCAGTTCCAGCTTCTGGTCCGACTCCAGCAGCTGCCGGACGAGGCCGACAGGCACGAAGGCGGCGAACGACTTCACGGCGGCGTCGAGCGTGTCGATCGCCCGCGACAGCAGCGCAACCTCGCGGATCGGCGAGTCGAGCGGCGGCAGGTTCTCGCCCTCGAGATCCTGGATGCGCACGACCTTGGTCGCCAGACGCTCGAGCGGCGCGGAAACTATACCCGACAGGAAGTAGATAATAAGAATCTGGACCGCGATCGCGATCATGCCGAAGACGAACAGCCGCTTGTTGTGCTCCTGGAAGGCCGCGGTGAAGTCGCCGAGCGGCGTGACGACGAAGAGCTGCCAGCGCTTGCCGAAATCGGGCGGCAGGGTGGTGAGGCTGGCGATGTAATCCTTGCCGCCATGGCTGAAGGAAAACAGCTTCTCGCTATCGCGCGGCCGCGCGCTGAAGGCGATCGCCGGCAGGTCGTTGGCAAGCGACGTGATGTGCTGCAACTCGACGCGGCCGTTGTAGTCGGCGTAGGTCTTGGCGCGCTCGGAATTGGCGATCACCCGACCCTGATGGTCGATGATATAGCTCAACGTCCCGGGACTGATCTTGCGCTCGACGAGATACTCGGACAGACCATCGAGTGTGATGTCGGCCGCCGCGACGCCTAACAGTGTGCCCTGGTTGAAGATCGGCGCAGCGACCGTGAAGCCGATCAGGTCAAGCGCCGCGAAGACGTCGGGATCGGTGATGACCGGCGCGCCGGCCTGCTGGGTCATCCGGTACCACAGCCGCGCCCGCGGATCGTAGCCCGTCACGCGCTCGGACCGGCCGACTTCCTTGCGCTGCTCGTCGAAGAACACGTAGTGGTCGATGGGCGCGGTTCCCGCCGGCACCGCATCGATCCAGCGGTCGGCATAGCGGGCGTCGGGCGGCGGCAGCTTGCCCTGCACCTCGACCGTCGGTTCGATCTGGCGGGCCTGCCGGAACGAGCCGTCGGCCAGGCCGACATACATGCTGACGATCTTGTCGCTGTGCTGGACGATGCTGAAGAGATACCTGAGCGAGCGGTTGTCGGAATAGAAGTCGGGCTGGTCGGCGCCGACGGCAGCGGCGCTGCGGACCAGCGACCTGATGGGATCGAAAGCGTGCTGGACGTTCTCGATGGCGTCGGCGCGAAAGCGCTCGACGAGCTTTTCGGCGTCGGCGCGGGCGATTCTTTCGTTCGAGACGTAGGTCACCGCCACGATGGCGAAGAACACCGGCACCGTAAGCAGCACGAACAGCGTCAGGATGCTCGGCCGCAGGCGCAGGTTCTTCACAAGGCTGTTTTTCATGCGCCGGCGGTCCAGAAGGGCATGATTCAGTATAGGTGAAAGGAGATTCACCGTCCATGCAGCCGGTGGCCGGCGGCTAGACCGGCGGCCGCCGGAGGTGCCAGTCGGTCGCCTGCTGGTAGGCATGCCCGGCGGCCAGGATTCCGGCCTCGTCGAAGGCGCGGGCGACGATCTGGAAGCCGACCGGTACGCCATCGCCGGTCATGCCGCCGGGCAAGGTGAGCGTCGGATGACCGCTCATGTCGAACGGCGCGGTGTAGCGCAGCCGGGCCGCCACGACCTCGGGACCGCGCCCGGCCTTTGCCATCGCTTCGATCGACCACGCCGCGGTCCCCATCACCGGCACCAGCAGCAGATCGACCGAGGCCAGCAGGTGTCCGATCTCGCCCGTCACGCGCGCCCGCAGGAGGTGCAGTCTGGCCAGCTCAAGCGCCGACAGCCCGCGGCCGAGGTCGAGCAGCGCGGCGAATTCCGCGCCATACTCTGCGCGTCGCGACGGGAACGTCGCCTCGTGAGCCAGAGCCGCCTCGACGCCGCAGAGGGGCCGCCACTGCAACGCCGCCTGGTCGAACTCGGGCAGGACGACGTCCACGGCGACGGCGCCCGCCGCACGCAACGTGGCGACGGCACCGTCGAACGCCCCCTGGGCGTCGGCATCGAGGCCGATCAAGTTGGTCGGAATGCCGAGCCGCCGTCCCTTCACGCCGGCGCCGATCGAGCCGGCATAGTCGGGGACCGGAACCGGCACCGCGGTCGGATCGTCGGGATCGGCGCCGGCGATGGCACCCAGCACCAGCGCCGCGTCGAGCGCGCTGCGGCACATCGGGCCGATATGGTCGAGCGATTCGGCGAGCGCAAACACGCCGGCGCGGCTCACCCGTCCCCAGGTCGGCTTGAGGCCGGTGAGGCCGTTCATGGTCGACGGAAAGCGGATCGAGCCGCCGGTGTCGGAGCCCAGCGAGGCGAAGCAGAGGCCGGCCGCCGTCGCCACGCCCGAGCCCGACGACGACACGCCGGGCCAGTAGGCGGCATTCCACGGGTTCACCGGCGGGGCGATCTCCGGATGATGCAGGCCGTAGGCGCCCTCGGTCATCTGCAGCTTGCCCAGGATCACCGCACCCGCCGCCTTCAGACGCGCCACGACGGTGGCGTCCCGGGTGGGCACGTGCCCGCGATGGATCGTCGTGCCGGCGGCGGTCGCGATCCCGGCCGTGTTGCAGAGATCTTTTACGGCGATCGGCACGCCATGCAGCGGGCTACGCGAACTTCCGGCGACGGTCTCGGCATCGAGGCGCTTGGCGTCGGCCAGCGCCTGCGCGGGCGTCAGGGTGGCGTAGCTCTTGAGTCGGGAGTCGAGCTTGCCGATGCGGTCGAGCACGGCGCGTGTGGCCTCGACCGACGAGACCTGGCGGGCCTTCAGGCGACGCGCGACCTCGTCGAGCGACAGATAGTGCAGGTCTTCTGCCATGCGCGTTCCCTCACAGCGTCCGGTCCATCACCTGGATATGTTCGCCGCGATAGTCGCGCCGCTCAAGCGCCCGCCAGCCGAGGCCGGCATAGAGGTCGGGCGCCGTCGAGGTGAAGAGGTAGAGCCGCCCATAGCCGAGGCGCCGCGCGGCATCCTCGACGGCGCGCACCAGCGCCGAGGCGATGCCCTTGCCGCGCTGCTCCGGCGGCACGAACACGCTGGCCAGCCAGGGATTGCGCGGATCGCCTTCGAGATCGTCGAAAATCAGGGACGCGGTGCCGATCAGGCCACCGTGGTCGTCCAGAACGACGAACGCGATCGGCACCCGATCGACGTTCATCTCCTCGTGCAGTTCGGCCAGGCGCGACGCGGGCGTCTGGCCGGGATTGAGGTGGCCCCACTCGCCGAAGCCCCAGGCCGCGACTTGCACGGCCAGATCGGGGCGCTCGGCGAGCGGGGCGATCCTCATGGGCTCAGCCGGCCGCCTTCAGGTTGACGGCAGCCTCGCGGCCGCGCTCGCTGGCCACTTCGTAGCTGATCTTCTGGCCTTCGTTCAGGCCGTTCATGCCCGAACGCTCGACGGCGCTGATATGGACGAACACGTCCTTGCCGCCGCCGTCCGGCTGAATGAAGCCGAAGCCCTTGGTGGCATTGAACCACTTCACTGTACCTGTAGCCATTGTCTCTCTCCGTTGGGCGAGCACACACAAATGCGCCGACGGTGCGCTCGCTGCTACCGCCTGCGACAACTCGTAGAATTTGGTGGAAAGCTCGTGGAGGAAGTCCGTGGCCGCTGTGGGCTGGGCCGCCAAAGCAAGGCCAAGTTCGTAAGTCGTAGGGCGCATATGGTTGAGCGGCGCCGGGAAGTCAAGGCGGCCCCCGGCCCCTCCGGTCACATCGTGGCGCCGATCTTCCAGGGCTCGAACTCGTCGTCGCCGATGCCCAGCGCCTCGGATTTCGTCTTCTGCCCCGAGGCGGTGGCCAGGATCAGCTCGAAGATGCGCCGGCCGTTCTCCTCGATCGTCTCCTCGCCGTCGACGATGGTGCCGCAGTTGATGTCTATGTCGTCGGTCATGCGCCGGTAGAGCGAGGTATTCGTCGCAAGCTTGAGTGATGGTGTGGGCTTGCAGCCGAACACGCTGCCGCGGCCCGTGGTGAAGCACAGCACGTTGGCGCCGCCCGCCACCTGGCCGGTGGCGGAAACCGGGTCGTAGCCCGGCGAGTCCATGTAGACGAAGCCCTTGGCGGTGATCGGCTCGGCGTACTTGTAGACGTCGACCAGGTTGGTCGTGCCGCCCTTGGCGACGGCGCCCAGCGACTTCTCCAGGATGGTGGTGAGGCCGCCCGCCTTGTTGCCGGGCGAGGGATTGTTGTTCATCTCGCCGCCGGCCCTGGCGCAGTGCTCCTCCCACCACCGGATGCGCTCGACGATCTTCTCGCCCACGTCGCGGCTCACGGCGCGACGCGTCAGCAGATGCTCGGCGCCGTAGATCTCCGGCGTCTCCGACAGCACCGCCGTCCCGCCATGGCGCACCAGCAGATCGACCGCGGCACCCAGTGCCGGATTGGCCGAGATGCCGGAATAGCCGTCCGAGCCGCCGCACTGCAGGGCCAGGATCAGTTCGCCGGCCGGGATCGGCTCGCGCGTCACGTTGTTGGCTTCGGGCAGCAGCTCCTTCAGGAAACCCACGGCACGCATCACTGTCTTGGAAACACCGCCCTCGTCCTGGATCGCCATCGGGATCAGCTTGGGCCCTTCCTTGAGGCTTTCGGCGTTCATCAGGCCGGCAATCTGGTTGGTCTCGCAGCCGAGGCCGAGGACCACGACGGCCGCCATGTTGGGATGGCGCGTATAGCCGGCCAGCGTGCGGCGCAGCACGTCCATCTCCAGCCCCGACGCCGCCATGCCGCAGCCGCCGCCATGGGTGAGCGGCACCACGCCGTCGATGTTGGGATACTGGGCGAGCAGCGGCTCGATGTGGCGGGCGATCATGCGGCTGGTGGCGGCCGAGCAGTTCACCGTGGTGACGATGCCGAGATAGTTGCGCGTGGCCGCGCGCCAACCTCGAGGGCTGCCATCGGCACGGCGATAGCCCTGGAAGGTGGCGGCCGGCACGATGGACTCGGTCGGCCGCGCGTCGGCGCAGAAGGCATAGTCGCGCTCGAAGTCGCCCATGACGCAGTTGTGCGTGTGGACGTGTGTGCCGGCGGCGAGGTCGTCGGTGGCGAAGCCGATGATCTGGTTGTACTTGCGCAGCGCCTCGCCCTTCCTCACGCCGCGGGTCAGGATCTTGTGGCCGGGCGGCACGCGCGTGGCGGCCGCGACCTCGCCCTCGACCTTGGTCCCGGGCAGGATGTCCATGCGCGCCACGATGACGTTGTCGCCGGCATGCAGGCGGATGGTGAGCGGTGCGGCCATTTTTTCGTTCCTCCCAGGAAAGGCAACCTATCCCCCGGCCGTACGACCGATCAACAGCGCCTCAGGGCGCGACCAGCAGCAGGATCACGCCGGCCACGCTCACCACGATGCCGGCCAGGCCCACGGCATGGAGCTGCTCGCCGCGCAGGAAGAAGTAGCCCAGCACCACGGCGATCAGCGGGAACAGCGCCACCAGCGGCGCCACCAGGGCGATCGAGCCCAGCCCCAGCGCGGCATAGAGCAGAAAGGTCGCCGTGCCGTTGCAGAGGCCCACCATCAGGAACCAGCGCACGCCGGCGGCCGGCGCCGGCCCCGCCCGCCAGGCGCGGCGGCCGACCAGCGACAGGATCACCACCGTCGACAGCGTATAGCCGATCGCCGCCGCGGCCAGCGGCTCGTGCCACAGCACGAGGCCGGTCTTGATGGCGGGCTGGATCGCGCCCCGTACCAGCGCCGCCGCCAGCGGCAGGCCCAACACCCAGAGCGACCAGTGCCGGCCGCCGGCCCGCGTCGATGCGGCACCCCCACGTAGGGCCAAGAGCGCCACGCCGCCCACCACCAGGCCGAGGCCCGCGATCTGGCCCGGCGCCAGCCGCTCGCCCAGGAACTGCACGGCGCCCAGCACGGCGAACACCGGCGTCACGTTGCCCACCGCGCCCGACACCGCCGGGCCCAGATGTTCGTTGGCGCGCACCGCCAGGATCGAGACCGCGACCGGAAAGATGCAGCCCACCGCGGCAAAGATCGCGACCGCCGGCCAGACCAGCCCGCCCCAGTCGACGAAGACCGCCGCGCCCGCCCAGCCCAGCACCGCCGAGCCGCCGATCGAATAGAGCGGCGAGCGCCACGACGGCACCGTGCGCAGCCCGAACTGGGTCAGGATCAGCGCCAGCGCGAAACAGAAGGCGGCGGCCAGGGCCAGCAGCGCCGGCGCCAGGATGGCCGCGTCGCTCATGGTCTGCTAGAAGCGCCCGCTTCGGCGGCGGAGAGAACAATGGACACGCTCACCTACTGGAACGGCACCTGGCACGAGGGCAACCCGGCGATCCTGGGCCCGCGCGACCACGCCATGTGGCTGGGCTCCATCGTATTCGACGGCGGCCGCGCCTTCGAGGGCTGCGGCCCCGACCTCGACCTCCATGCGGAACGCGCCGTGCGCTCGGCCCGCAGCCTCGGCCTCAACCCGACCCAGACGCCCGGGCAGATCCTCGCCCTGATGCACGAAAGCGTGCGCCGCTTCGGCGCCAAGGCCGAGCTTTACGTCCGGCCGATGTTCTGGGCCGGCAAGGGCGGCCCGGGCCCGATCTCGGTCGATCCCGACTCCTGCCAGTTCCTGCTCTGCACCTACGTCTCGCCGATGCGCGCCGGCACGCCGCTGACCTTGGGCCTCTGCCGCACCATCCGCCGGCCGACGCCCGAGAGCGCGCCGACCGACGCCAAGGCCAGCTGCCTCTACCCCAACTCCTCCCGGGGCGTGGCCGAGATGCAGAAGCGCGGCTTTACCAACGGCATCGTCCTCGATGCCCTGGGCAACGTCGCCGAAACCTGTAGCTCCAACGTCTTCCTGGCCAGGAACGGCGTCGTCGCCACCCCGGCGCCCAACGGCGCCTTCCTGGCCGGCATCACGCGCTACCGCACGGTAAAGCTGCTGCGCAACGCCGGCATCACCGTCGAGGAGCGCACCATAAAACCGGCCGAACTCGACGAGGCCGACGAGATCTTCACCACCGGCAATGCCGGCAAGGTCCAGCCGGTCAGCCGCTACGAGGACCGCGACCTGCAGCCCGGCCCGATCGCGCGACAGGCGCACGAGCTTTATATGGCGTTTGCCCGCACGCAGCGGATCGTTTGACCGCGGCTTTGCCGCGGTCGGAGGGCGGCAGCGGCACACGGAATGTGCCGCAAAGGATCGCCAGCCGTGCCGCTGCCTGTGCCGCGGCCGGCAAATCGCCGAGCGCGATCAACGGTTTGGCGAAGGCCGCGGCACAACGCCGATGTCTCCGGAGCACCGCGCCGAATCGCGGCGTTGTTCGGCCGGCGGCTCAATGCAGCGTTTTGCCGTCCGCCTTTCGCGGCGCCCGCTTCTTCGGGGCCGGCAACTGCGCGCGCACCCAATCGAGCGCGCCGGCCGTGCCGTGCCAGGCGGCGGCGTGATCCTCGATGTAGACCATCGCCTCGCTGGCAGCCCCAGGACTGTAGTAGGGCGGCTTGCGGCGCGGCACCTTGCGGTCGCCGCAGAGATAGGCGCGGACGTGGCGGTTGATCTCGACCGCATCTGCCAGCAGCGCCTCGAGTTCGTCACCGCGCTCCATCTGCGCCAGCCAGCCGGCGAGAAGATAGCGCGCGCCTTGGTTGTCGTTCGGATTGAGCGCCAGCACTGCCTGCAAATGGCCGATCGCCTCGTTCCGGGCGGCCTCGTCGCGAGCGCCGCGCTGCCATAGCGCCACGGCCAAGCCGACGCGCGAGCGCATGTAGGGGCGGGTTTCGAGGATGCCCCAGAAATGCCCGGCCATCTCCTCGAAGAGCTTGCTGCCCAGCGCCTCTTCTCCGACGGCCACGCCGCGCCGCCACAGCTCGAGCTGTTCGTCGGAGCCCGCCTTGGCCTCGCCGGCCAGGATCGCGTAGGCATCGGCGCACAGCGGACTGACTTTCAGCGCCTTTTTCGCGAGCGCGATGCGCCGTGGCCTGTCGGGCGCGTCCCAGGCATCCCAGGCAATGTCCTGTGCTTCGTATAAGGCGGCCTCGGCCGCTTTGGAGGGTTTGCGGACCATCTCTCGACCTCGCCATTCAATTCCCGCACGCGCCGAGCCTAGCGACCCGGCCGGTGGATTGAAATCGCCGGCCGCTGCGGCCCGGAGGGAAAGGCTAAGCCGCGCGTTTGAGGCGCGACGACCGGATCAGGACGTCGGCCGGAATGCCGAGTTCCTTGTGAAGCCGGCGGATCATGTTGATCGAGAGGCCCCGCCGCCGGTTCAGCACTTCGGCGACGCGCGTGCGGGTGCCGAGGATGCCTTCGAGGTCCTTGCGCGTGAGATTCTGCTGCTCCATGCGGAACTTGATCGCCTCGATGGGATCGGGCGGGTCCATCGGATGGTGCGCGCTCTCCCAGGCGTCGATCAGGGTCGCCAGCACGTCCAGCCGGTCGCCCCGGGGCGTGCCCGCCTTCGCCCCCCACAGGCGCTCGACCTCGGCCATTGCCGCCTCATAGTCGGCCTCGCTACGGATTGGCTTCACGTCAGCCATGTTTCAGGCCGCCTGCTTGCGTTCGCGCCATCCCGCCTTTGCCGTCTCGAACACATGGCGATGGCCCCGGGCATGGTCGCGATCATCGGCCTCCTGCATCTCCCGGATGATCTTGAAGACGAGCGAGCTGGCCGCTGCCCGGGCTTCGTAGGACGCGCGGACGGCAATGTCGTAGGCGCGGTCCAGCGCCGCTGTCCTGGCCTTCTCCCAGCGGATCACCGTCGCGCGGTCCACCCCGAGAAGCTTGGCGAAATGCTCCTGGGAAAGACCCAGAACCGTGCGCAGGAACCGCGCCTCCTGACCGCGCAACGGCCCGGGAAAGCGCACGATCGCGTCGGCGATTGCCCGGTGGAGCGTTTCGGCATGGTCGATCGCGAAGGCCGGACCATAGTCGGTCTTCTCGCGCCGCCAACCGTTCGCCAGCCAGACATTGTCCAGACCCGACTGCGTATAGTGGAACAAGTGCCTGTCGGTCATCGCTGAGAATCCTCCCACATCACCGTCCGCACGATCAGCTTGCGATCCTCCCTCAGGATCACCGTCACCGCGCCAGCGTCGCGACCGCCGGGCATGCGCAGGACCATGGTCGCCTGCCAGTGCCCGCGCTCGTTCCGGATCGGATCGCCTTGCACACGCCCCACCTTGAGAATCCGGTACACGGTCGGCGTGTCGAGGGGCTCTTCGTCGAAGCGCTCGCCGAGCCGGTCGAAGGCATGATCCGAAATCAGGATCCGCGACGTGTCCTGCGCCCAGGCCCGGATCACTCGTTCCGCTTCGTCCGAACGGAGATCGCTCCATCGGATGGGACGCCGCAACGGGATCGGGTCGACCACAATGTTGCATTTTGTAACATGCGGCCGCCGCGAGAACAAGCCTGTCCATGCCGTTCGTTCAACTCTTCGATGCCGTGGCCGCATCGACGGTGAACGCGGCGATCTCGTCCATCACCTGGTCGGCCATGTCGTCCCATGAGTCGGGGTCCTCGGCCAGCCAGTCCGTCATCCCTCGGTCGAGGGCTTCCTGCTCGGCCGCCACGAGCTCCTCGGGCAGCCGCAGACCGCGCAACCGATACTCGGCCTCGAGATCGAACATGCGCACGAGATCGTCGTCATCGCCGACATCGGCGGCGAAGTCGCGGAAGGCCGCGACCCAGCGCGGCTCCAGCTCGGCCGGCGCGAGCCCCGCATAGGGCCGGCCGCGGCGCAGGTAGTCCCGGGTCTGTTCGAGTTTTTCGTTCTCGAGAAAGGCCCAGGTAGCGTCGTCGAAATCGGTCATGACTGCTCCTTTAGTCATTGGTCGCCTCTTGATGCTGTTGTCATAAATGACAATAATTTCCCGATGCCCCGGCGGTCATTGCAGAGGGCGGCGGGGTGGGAAATGCCGCGATGAGGAGAAAACTCGAACTGGTTCACGGCAGCGGAAACGTCTTCCGCGAACTCGGCCGCCCCGATGCCGACGTCGAGCAGATCAAGGCGGTTCTTGCGGCTCAGATCATCATTGCTCTGGAGGCGCGTAAGCTGACTGTTCGTGCAGCCAGGGAACTAACGGGCATCGCCGCCGCTGATTTCTCGCGCATTCGTCGCGTGAAGCTCGATCGGTTCACGATTGATCGCCTGGTCGCCATCCTCAATAAACTCGATCGCCGCGTAAACGTCAGCGTGAGTGTGCGGCGAGGGCACAAAGCGAATGTTCCTTCCGTGGCGAGCGCACGCTGAGGAAGACAAAACTCAAATGTCATGAAACGGATCGTAGTCGTGGTCCTTGTCGAGGATGCGCACGCGCGGCGGGTCGTGCCAGCGATAGTCCACCTCCGGCTGCAGCGGCCAGGCGAAGGTGAGCGCCAGCGCGTCGCCGATGTCGGGTGACAGCAGCCCGCGCCTCTTCATGTCCTCCTTGCGTTCGATCTGGATGGCGTTCTTCGCGTCGTAGCCGTATTCGACGCCCGTGAGGTCCTGCGCCAGTTCGGGGTCGTCGGGCAGCGCGCCCTGTTCCAGCCAGCCCTTCACCCTTCCCGTAAGCGTCGTCTTCAGGCCACGGCCTTGAACTCGCTCGGTGCGAGGTAGGTCCATGGCAGCAGCTCATCGAGTTG
>JAIETA010000175.1 GCA_019745575.1 Reyranella sp.
TCACCGGGCTGCCGCCGCTCACGAAATAGAGCACGCCGCCGTGGTAGCCGCCGTGGAACACCATGACCTTGGTGGCTTTGGTGCGCCCGGCGCGCTGGGCGAACACCCTGGCGCCGGCCAGTGCCATCACGTTGCCCTCGGTGCCCGAGTTGGTGAAGCGCACCAGGTCGATCGACGGCATCCGGTCGGAGATCAGCTTGGCGAGCCGGGCTTCGTCGGCGTTGCGCCCGCCAAAGTTCCAGCCGTGGTTCAGCGCCCGGTCGATGGCGGCGCGGATCACCGGGTGGGAATGGCCGTAGATGCCGGCGGTGTATTCGCCCAACACGTCGATGTACTCATGCCCGTCGACGTCCCACAGCCTGCAGCCCTCGCCGCGCACGACAGTGAGCGGGAACGGGGCGTGGTGCAGCACCGACCGGGTGTTGCCGCCGGGCATCGCTTCGCACGCCTCCTGGTGCCGGCCAAGGCTCCTGGGGTTGGCGGCGGTGTAGGCCTGACGCGCGTCGGCGAGCGCCGACTGCAGATCCGAATTGACCAGGACTTGATCGGGCACGGCACACTCTCCCTCTCGCGGTTGGCAGAGTATCACACCACGTTCAGCTCCCGGATAGGCCGGCCTGCGGATAGACGTTCATAACCGAAGGGACCGAGGTCGAGCGTGCGGTAGCTGCCGTGCACGATCAGCTCGGCCACGGCCCGGCCGACCGCCGGCGACTGCTGGATGCCGTGACCGGAAAAGCCCGTGGCGAAGATCAGACTCTCATGGTCGGGATGGCGGCCGACGATGCCGTTCTGGTCGAAGGTGTTGTACTCGTAGTAGCCGGCCCAGGCATTCACCACCTTGGCCGCCTCGAAGGCCGGCACCCGCGCCGCCAGCGCCGGCCAGACCATGTCGTCCCATTCGCCGTGCTGGACTTCCAGCGGCGGCTCCGGCGGATCGTTGCCGGCCGCCGGCGTCGTGCCGGCGAGGTAGAAGCGGCCCTCCGGCCGGAACCACACGCCCGACGGATCGATGGTGAGGGGCGTGAGCCCCGGAGGCTGACGCACATCGAGCACGAACACCGAGCGCCGACGGGGCTCGACCGGAAGCGCAATGTCGGCCGTCGCTGCCACCTGCCCCGACCACGGCCCCGCTGCCAGCACGACCGTGCCGGCCTCAATCTTCTCGCCAGACCGCAAGGTGACGGCGTTGGGCGCAAGCTCCACGACTTCGTCAGGGATGTAGGTCGCTCCGAGTTCGCGCGCCTTGCGCCTAAAGCCCTGCATCAGCGCCGGACCGTCGAACCAGCCTTCGTTGGCAACGCCGTGCGAGGCGAGCGTGATGCCTGCGGTCGATATCCAGGGAAAGCGGTCGGCGAGCGCCGCCGGTTCGAGCAGCTCGACCGCGCACCCCTCGCCGCGTTGGATCGCGTGGTTGGCGCGCAACACGGGCTCGCCGGCCGGCGATGCCAGGAAGAGATAGCCTGGTTCCTTCAGCCCGAGATCGACGCCCAGCAGCTCCGGCGCGCGGCGCAGGAAGCCGATGCCGTAACGGGACAGGTGGATGTTGAGCGGCGTCGAGAACTGCTGGCGGATCGAGCTGGCCGATAGCGCCGAGGAGGCCCGCGCATAGGAGGGGTCGCGTTCGACCACGACGACGGTGCCGGTGAAGTCGGGATCGCTCCGGAGGTGATAGGCGATGGACGAGCCCATCGCACCGCCGCCCACGATGACGACGTCCACCGCCCTCACGGCTTCCGCCCCACGATTCGCAGGCCGCCGAGACTGCCGCTGTCGTAGAGGCGGGCGATCACGGCATAAAAGGCTTCCTGCGCCGTGTAGGCGCCTTCGCCATGAACCCGCGCGTAGGCCGCACGGTTCTGCCGCCAGGCCGCGAGCCGCTCCGCCGCATAAGGCGCCCAGTCGCCGGTCAGATCGGTGACGACGACGTCGGCGAAGCCGGCATCGCGCAAGTCCCGCACATAGTCCTCCGGCGGAGTCACCGTGACGCCGCAGACGACCTGCCGCAGGTCGGCCAGGTCGCGTGGCGCGAATGGCCTCCGGCTGCAGAGATCTTCGATATAGCAGCCGCCACCCGGGCGCAGAACGCCGGCGAGCCGCGCCATCAGGCGGGGGCGGTCCGGGATGTGGAGGACGGCGAGCCAGCTCACCACGGCATCGTACGTCGCGGCCGGCAACGGAAACGTGAGCGCATCGCCGCAGAGATGCGTGACGCGTCCGGCCAGTCCGGACCGGCGCGTCAGGTCGACGGCGATCTCGTGCAGCGGCGCCTGCAGTTCGAGCGCCGTCACCCGGCAGCCGGTGGTGTGGGCAAGATAGCGCGCCGGTCCACCGACCCCCGATCCGATGTCGAGCACATGGCTTGCAGCGCCGATGCCGAGCGTCTGCGCCGCCGCCGCGATCGCTTCGGTGCCGTGATAGTGCCATTGATCGAGGGCGAAAAGCTGCTCCGGCCGGATTGCATCGCCTGGCGCGATGCCGAGGCTCGCCAGGCCCCGCTCGACCCGGTCGAGGTTTGTGTAGAGCGGCATCGCCTCGAGGCGGACCTCGTCATGCCCATGGCCGGCCGGACTGCGACGCTGGTCCACGGCTTGCCCTTCGCCGGGTCAGCGCCGGCGCCAGGCCTGCAGGCGCCCCAGCAGGAACCGGTCGGCCAAAAGGTGGAGGGCCTTCACGGCGGCCGACGTGATCACGATCACGACGCAGAGCGCCGCCGCGGCCGCCGTGGTGCCGGCCTCCTCGATATTCACCGCCGCCACCGAGGCCAGCTTGGTGTCGGGGGCATAGAGGAAGATGACCGACGACACAGTGGTCATGGCGTTGACGAATAGATAGATCGCGATGTCGAGGATGGCGGGGAGGCAGATCGGCGCCGTGACGCGCCCGAATGTCTTCCAGATCGGCACCTTCAGCGACGCCGAAACCGACTCGAACTCGGGATCGATCTGCTTCAGCGCCGTCGTCGCGGTGAGATGACCCACCGTGTAAAAATGCGCCACCGTGTTGACCACCAGGATCGCCATGGTGGCGTAGAGGAAGTTGAGCGGATTGCCGGGGGCGTTGAAGAAGAAGATGTAGCCCAGCCCCAGGACCAGGCCCGGCACCGCCATCGGCAGGAAGGCGAGCAGCTGCACGGCGCCGCGGATCGCCCCAAAACCCTTGGTCTTCTCGTTCAGCCAGGCGCCGGTGAACATCAGCGCCGTTCCGAAGATCGCCGCACCGGCCGCCATCTCGAGCGAATTGAAGTACGAGTCCCAGCCGTTGGCGTCGAAGTTGGAGAAAACGTAGTTCGACCAGGTGAGGCTGAGATTGTACGGCCAGTACTTGATCAGCGAGCCCCAGATCGCCATGCCCAGGATGGCGAGAATGCCGAGAGAGACGGCCGTACAGAACAGCGTGAAGAACAGGTCACGGCCGAACTTGGGTCGCGGGATCAGCGGCACGGCGCGGGCCGTGAGCAGTGCCACCTGCTTGCGCTGCACCAGCCGGTCGACGACGAAGGCCAGCGCGGCCGGCGCCAGCAGCACCATGCCGACCACGGCGCCCATCGAGAAGTTCTGCTGGCCGATCACCTGCTTGTAGACGTCGGTGGCGAGAACATTGAAGTTGCCGCCGATCACCTTGGCGATGCCGAAGTCGGTGATCACCAGGGTGAACACCACCAGGGCGGCGCTGATCAGGCCGTACTTGGCGCCGGGCAGCGTGACCGTGAAGAAGACGCGCGTCTTGGAGGCGCCCAGGGCGTCGGCCGCCTCGTAGAGTCTTGCGTCGGCGGTGGCGAGCGCCGTCACCAGGATCAGGGTGGCGTGCGGGAAGCAGTAGAAGACCTGGGCGATCACGATGCCGTCGAAGCCGTAGATCGACCCGCCGCCCAGCAGTGCCTTGAAGAACCCCTGGTTGCCGAAGAGGTAGATCAGCGCCAGCCCGGGCAGCAGGGAGGGTGCGAAGATGGGGATCAGCGAAATGCCCTGGAACAGCCACTTGGCCGGCAGGCAGATGCGCGTGAGCGCGTAGGCGTAGAGAAAGGCCAGCGGCACCACGATCGCGGTGCACACGGCGGCCACGTGGAAACTGTTCAGCGCCGAATTGAACAGCGCCGGCGTCGAGAAGTAGGAGATGTAGTTCGCCAGTCCGACGAACTGACCGTCGCGATCCTGGAAGCCTTTTGCCAGCAGCGCCCACAGCGGCAGGCCGACGATCAGCAGCAGGATGCCGGCCAGCGCCACCAGGCCGGCGCGCATCAGCAGGTCGTCTCGCGACAGGTTGATCCGCAGCACGGGCCGGCGCGCGGGCGCGGCGAGGCTCACGCGGCGAAAACCCGCAGCCGGTCGGGCGGCAGGGCGACGTCGAGCCGGCTGCCGACCGCCACGCCGAGATCGCGGATCAGGTTGCTGGAGAAGTCGGCCGTCAGCGTCACCGTCGCCGCCGCGCGCATCGCCAGGGTGGCACGGCAGAAAGCGCCGACGAAGTCGAGTTCGGTGACCTCGACGGCCACGCGGTTGGCGACGTCGGCCGGCAGGTCGCGAACGCGCACGTCCTCCGGCCGGATCGACAGCCGCACGGCCGTGCCGACGGCCAGGCCCTCCTGCGGCGGGCAGGACACCACCAGCCCGTCGACCTTGACGCGGTCCGGGGCCTCGAGCGTGCCGGTGAGGAAATTCATCGAGCCCACGAAGTCGGCGACGAAGGCCGTCGCCGGCTGGCGGTAGATCTCCTGCGGCGTGCCGACCTGGTCGATCGCGCCGTGATTCATCACCACGATGCGGTCGGCCATGGTCAGCGCTTCCTCCTGGTCGTGCGTCACCATGATGGTGGTGACGCCCAGGCGCCGCTGCAGCGCCTTGATCTCGTGGCGCAGCCTGAGGCGCACGCGGGCGTCGAGCGCCGACAGCGGCTCGTCGAGCAGCAGCAGGCCGGGCGAGGTCGCAAGCGCACGGGCCAGCGCCACGATCAACCTCGCGGGACCGCTCGCGCGCCGCATCCTGGAGAAGGTGGCTGACGGCGATGTGAGCAACGAGGCCTTCCCCTACATGACGGCGCGCAGCCTGCGCATCGGCTACGCCCCCGTCCTGGCGCTGCGCGTCACCTATCTCGGCGAGCTGGGTTGGGAGCTGCATCTGCCGACGGAATATGCCGCCCATGTCTACGAGCAGTTGTGGGCCGCGGGTCGCGAATTCGGCCTGGCCGACGCAGGCTACCGCGCCATCGACTCGCTGCGCCTGGAGAAGCGCTACCTCTACTGGGGCGCCGACATCACGCCCGATTACACGCCCTACGAGGCGGGCCTCGGGTTCGCCGTGTCGCTCAAGAAGAAATCCGACTTCATCGGCCGCGCCGCCCTCGAGAAGGCCAAGGCCGCCGGCCCCAGGCGCAAGCTGATCACGCTGCTGGTCGACGCGCCGGTACAACTCTACGGCGGCGAAGCGATCCGCCGCGACGGCAAGGTCCTGGGCGTGACCTCGAGCGCCGGCTGGGGCCACACGATCGGCAAGGCCGTGGCCTTCGGCTATGTCGCGGCCGAAGAGGCCGGCCATGCCGACTACGAGATCGAGGCTTTTACCCGGCGCCACGCCGCAACCCGCATCGCCGGCGCTGCCGTCGATCCTGGCCGCACCAAAATTCTGGCGTAGCGACCCTCAAGCACCGAAGACGGCCTTTAGATCCTTGGTCGGCATCGTCTCGCGCATCCATTTGAAGCTGCCGCCCTTCATGTCGCGCGCGCCCTTCATGAAGGCGGCGAGCGCGAGGCGCGACAGCGCGCCGCCGACGCTGATGCGCTTGACGCCCACGGCGGCGATCTGCTCGGCGGTGAGGTCGGGGTCGCCGGCGCTCATCACCACGTTCACGGGCTTGCCGACCGACTGCACCACCGTCTTCATGCTGGCGAGGTCGCGCAGACCGGGTGCATAGAGCACGTCGGCGCCCGCCTTCTCGAACGCTTGCAGCCGCCTGATCGTGTCGTCGAGGTCGGGCCGGCCGCGGATCAGGTTCTCGGCCCGCGCGGTGAAGGTGAAGGGCACCGCGAGCTTGCGCACGGCGTCCACGCCGGCCGCCACGCGCTCGACGGCGTGATTGAAGTCGTAGATGCGCTCGCCGCTCCAGTCTTCGAGCGAACCGCCCGAGATGCCGACGGCCGCGGCGTCGCGCAGGATGGTGGCCGCTTCCTTGGGATCGTCGGCATAGCCGTTTTCCAGATCGGCGTTGACCGGCAGGTCGGTCGCCTCGGCGATCACGCGGCAATTCTCGATCAGCTCGGCGCGACTCACGGAACCGTCGCCGTCCGGCCGGCCGAGCGCGTTCGCCATGCCGAGACTGGTGGTGGCCAGCGCCTCGAAGCCCAGCGAGGCCAGCAGCTTGGCCGTGCCGGCGTCCCACGGATTGGGCAGCAGGAACAGGCCCGGCCTTTGGTGCAACTCGCGGAACAGACGTCCCTTTTCGGCTTGGCTGCGCATGATTGACTCCTTTGTCGTCCCGACCGGAGCGAAGCGGAGTGGAGGGACCTTGCCTCAGCCTGTAGCGGCTTTACTGAAGAGGCAAGGTCCCTCGACTTCGCGCCTACAGCGCTCCGCTCGGGACGACGGGAGTATTTTATGGACATTGCCGCGCAACGGGAACTCGCCCGCCTCCTCGCTTCCCTCCGCCGCGACGGCCGCCAGCAAAGCGGCCTCGATCCCCGGCTGGTGCCACCCGACGCAGCCGCGGCCTACAAGGTCGCCGGCCTGGTCGCCGAGGAGCTGGGCTGGCCGGTGCTGGGCTGGAAGATCGCGGCCTTCAAGGCGGAGATGCAGCAGGCGCTGCGCACCCGCTCCCCGATCTACGGCCGCACCTTCTTCGTGAAGGAGACGCCCGTCACCGTGGTGCATGCAAAACTCGCGAGCCCCATCCCCGAAGTCGAGTACCAGGCGAAGCTCGGCGCCGACCTGCCGCCGCGCGCCAAACCCTATAGCCAGGAGGAAGTGACCGAAGCCGTCGCCTCGCTGCATCCCGGCCTCGAACTGGCGGAGTGCCGCTTCGTCCACGACGCGGCCTTCCCGCCGCTGCCCGCCATCCTGGCCGACGGCGCGGGCTCGGGCACGATCGTCTACGGTCCTGCGATTGTCGACTGGAAGACCCGCGACATCGTGGGCCAGGAGGCGACGCTCACGTCCGACGGCCGCCTGCGCCGCAAGGGCACGGCGGGCGCGGCCCTCGATCACCCGATGGCGCCCGTCACCTGGCTCGCCAACGAACTCTCGCGCACCGGCGTCGGGATGAAGGTCGGCCAGATGGTGAGCACGGGTACGATGACGGGTATGTTGGCGCCCAAACTCGGCGAGACCTACGTCGCCGACTTCGGACCGTTCGGGTCGGTGACCGTCACGTTTTCATAGCTGGCGGCGCGCGCTGAAATCCGACATGAAGCAGGGCGTGTCGCAGAGCTACGACCGTCGCGAAGACGTCCTCAAGAAGTGGCGGACATCGGCGCCCCCTTTCCGTCATGCATGAGGGAAAGGCTGACGCCTTTGTTACTTGATAACTTCGTAGGCAAAGTAGCCAGGCGTGATCATCCCAGATGCGCCGTGCTTGTTGGAACCATAGAAGCGTACGCGCTTGCCGGACAGGTCATGCGGAAGTCTGACGCTCGCCTCCCAACAGAAGGAGGCCGAATTGATTCGCAGAGAGAAGTTGTCTGCACCTTGGACTACCCCCGCGAGGACGGTATCGGGTGCTATCTTAACAATTTTCGCTTCGCGACCGCTAAACGTGACAGCGCCCCCACTCCAGCCGGCACGATTGCACGTCTGACCAAGCCCGCATTGACGGCCAAAATTGTCAATGATGCCATTGGCGTAGAGTTCCAATATCCAATCGGCCTTCAACTCGCATATCGATTTCTCACTACCTTCAATATTGCACGGCGGGGGTGGACATTCCGTTGCTGAAAGGGGACCAGTTACAACGAGCAACACCGCAGCGGATGCGATGAAGATCGAAATCACGCCACGCATTTTACTTCACCACTTCAAATGCGAAGTAACCGGGCTTGTCATCCGCATACAAAAAGGGGCCATCCAGTCCGTAGAAACGGACACGTTTGCCGACAAGAGACGGCGCAACTCTCACTTGCGACTGCCAGCAGTGAGACCCGGCATTGATCCTGACTCGCCAATTGGCTGAGGTGATCGAGCCGCTTATCGCGGCCTCAATAGTACCTTTGGGAATCTTAAGATTGCTGCGAGAAAGAACTACGTGGCCGCCGCGCCATATGACGATGCATCCCATGTTTGTCGCGCAACGTTGACCATGCTCTTCTGAAACGCTGAGGATCTCTCCTTCGACAATCCAGTCAGCCTTCACGTCGCATTTCGCCCTGACATCGGTATCACCTAGAGTGCAGGGTACCGGTGAGCACGGCGAACTCGCCCACACCGATGAGCTTCCAAGAATCAAGGCACATGCGATTGTCGCGCGATACAAGAGCGCCTCACAGGTTGACAAAGATATCATTCCCTCAACTGTGAAGCGCCAGCAAGGGAAATTGTCGGCTACTTCGAAAACACCATCGCCTTGTCCTTCACCGAGCCGTGGCGCAGCGTCAGGAGGTCGAGCACGTAGTTCTGGTAGAGCTTCCATGGCCGCTTGCTGCCCTGCTTGGGCTGGTGCGCCAGCGCGCGCTGGATGTAACCGGAGGAGAAGTTGACCCACGGCTCTTCGGTGAGCGTCGGGTCGTTGTTGCGCGGCGTGGCCTGCCTAAAGCCTTTGCGGTCCATGTGGTTCAGCAGCCGGCAGACATATTCGCAGACGAGGTCGGCCTTCAGCGTCCACGAGGCGTTGGTGTAGCCGAACACCGAGGCGAGGTTGGGCACGTCGGAGTACATCATGCCCTTGTAGATCAGGGTCTTGGGCGGCTCGACCGGCTTGTCGTCGACGACGAGGCTCGCCCCGCCCAGCGGCTGCAGCACCAGGCCGGTCGCCATCACGACAATGTCGGCCTCGAGCTCGGCGCCCGACTTCAGCCTGATGCCCGTCGCGGTGAAGGTCTCGATCTGGTCGGTGACCACCGACACCTTCTTCCTGCGAATGGCGCGGAACAGGTCGGCGTCGGGCACGAGGCAAAGCCGCTGGTCCCACGGATTGTAGCGCGGCGTGAAATGCCGATCGACGTCGTAGTCGGGCCCCAGCATCTGGCGCACGCCGCCCAGGATCAGGCTTTTCACCTTGTCCGGCTTGCGCATGCACATCTGGTAGAAATACATGCCGAGCATCACGTTCTTCCAACGCGTGATCATGTAGGCAAGTCTCAGCGGCAGGCGGCGCTTGAGCTTGTTGGCGATCGGATCCTCGGCCGGCCGTGCCACAACGTAGGTCGGCGAACGCTGCAGCATGGTGACGTGCGCCGCCGTCTCGGCCATCGACGGCACCACGGTAACGGCCGTGGCGCCGCTGCCGATCACCACCACCTTCTTGCCCGCGTGGTCGAGCGCCTCGGGCCAGTGCTGCGGATGCACCACCTGCCCCTTGTAGCCGTCGATGCCGGCGAACTCCGGCACGTAGCCCTTCTCGTAGCGATAGTAGCCGCTGCACATCCACAGGAAGCCGCAGGTGATGACCGCGCGCTCCTTGTCCGGCCCGCGCTCCAGCTCGACCGTCCACTTGGCGTCGGGCGTCGACCACGACGCGCCGACCACGCGATGCTGGTAGCGGATCTGGCGGTCGATGCCGTGATCGGCGGCGACCTCGCGGATATAGGACAGGATCGACGGCCCGTCGGCGATCGCCTTGGCATCCTTCCACGGCCGGAAGCGGTAGCCCAGCGTGTACATGTCGGAATCCGACCTGACGCCGGGATAGCGGAAGAGATCCCAGGTGCCGCCGCTCGCCGCGCGCGCCTCGACGATGGCGTAGCTCTTGCCCGGGCAGTTCTTCTGCAGATGCCAGGCCGCGCCGATGCCGGACAGTCCGGCGCCGACGATCAGCACGTCGAGGTGCCCGGAGAATGGTTCAGGGAGATTCTCTGTGCGTGCAGAAACGATGGCGGTATCCATCCCCGATTGATGACCGATGCCACCGCCGGATGCAACGGCGTGCCGGTTCCGAGGATTGCCAGCGCGGCCGGTGCATTGATATCGTACCGCCACCGAGGCCATCGCGGGAGCAACGATCGACATGCCAAGAAGCCGGGCCGCCGCCGCTTTGGCCCTTGTCTGCCTCGGCGCTTTCCTGGGGGCCGGACCCGCCGCGGCAACCTGCGAAGACCTCGACGACAAGACCGCGACGCTCACGGGGACGATCGAGAAGGTGGACGATATCGGCGTGATCCTGTTCGTCGACAGCAAATCAGGCTGCCGGGTCGGCCTGGTCGAGAGCCGCATCGACCGCAACTGCCGCAAGGGCGGGCAGATCGAGGCGACCGGCCATCTGACCAAGAACAAGTACGCCGAGCGCACCTACAGCATGAGCCGCGGCCGCAAGGCGCCAGCGGACACCCTGGTCTGCCGCTAAACGCTCAGTTCTATACGTCCTAGACGATGATGCCGTGTTCCTGGCGGATCGAGACGACGGAGCGGCCTTTCAGTTCGTCGAGACGTTCGAAGGCAACTTTCTTCTTCATGCGCAACGCCCGGAATGCGATCCCCAGGATGCGCGGCAGGCTCGTCACCCAGATACCGACAAGACGCAGATGGCCAATGCCGGACAGTACTTGGCGGTGTTCCGCGCTGGCGACCGCGCGGTGCATCTCGCCCAGTCTCGCCGTGGTGCCGAGCGCCATCCAGACATGCGCCGCAATCTCGTCCTGAACCGAGGTGCCGCAGGAAAAGAGAACGTGCACCGCGTCGTGTTGCTCGAATGCATGGGTGGCGGCGGCGTTCATGGCGGCAGTCACCTCGCCGGACGGGTCGTCGGTCGCCCGCAGCCGAGCGATCGCCTCGCCGAGCGTCAACTTACCGATTCCTTCCTCTTCGGTACCCATGCGGAGTCCTCCCCGTCGGCCGTCTTGCACCGGCCATGGTATGGACGATCGTCATGCCGGCAACGGCGGCAACGTCGCATCGACGGGCGCCGCACGCCGGCCAGCGAGCGCCATCGACACAAAGACCGGCCGGGGCGGGCTTCTCCCTGAGGAAGCCCTCAGCTCGGCTTGATGTTGCCCTTCTGGATGACGTCGCCCCAGCGCCTGATCTCCGAGGCCATCTTGGCCTGAGCCTCGGCCTGCGGGCCGCCCACCACGACGATGCCGAGTTTCAGCAGGCGCTCGCGGAACTCGGCATCGCCGATCGCCTCGTTGCCGGCCGCGTTCAGTCGCGCCACCACCTCGGCCGGTGTCGCCTTGGGCACGAACAGCGTGTAGTTGGTGGCCGATTCGAAGCCCGGCACGCCGGCCTCGGCCATGGTCGGCACCTCGGGCAGAAGCGGCGAACGGCTCTTCGAGGCGACCGCGAGGCAGCGCACCTTGCCCGAGGCGATGTGCGGCAGGTGGGCCAGCACGTTGTCGATCGAGACTTGTACGCGGCCTTCATACAGATCCGCCTGGAAGAAAGACGTGCCCTTGTAGGGCACGTGCGTCATCTCGGCCCCGGTCATCTGCTTCAGCATCTCGTAGTTGAGATGGATCAGGCCGCCGTAGCCCGACGACGCGTAGGAGAGCTTGCCCGGCTCCTTCTTGGCCAGCGCCACCAGCTCCTGGACGTTCTTGACGGGGAGGCCGGGCGTCACCAGCACGCCAATGGTGCCGTTGGCGATCTCGACCACCGGCACGAAATCCCGCGCCATGTCGAAGCTGAGGTTCTGGTGGAAGAACGGCGCGATCGAATAGTCGACCAGGCTGCCCACCATCATGGTGTGGCCGTCGGGCGCGCTGCGGGCGAGCGCCGCCGCGCCGATGGTGGCCCCCGCCCCCGGCTGGTTGTCGACCACGATGGCCTGCCCGATCCTGGGCGCGACCTTTTCCGAGAAGGCCCGCGCCACCGTGTCGACGCCACCGCCCGGCGGATACGGCGCGATCATCCGTATCTGCTTGGACGGCCACGCCTGGGCGCGACCAGTTCCCGGCACGGCAAGCGCGGCACCGGTAGCGGCCAGCAGACAGCGGCGGGACAGGATCGACATCATGTTCCTACTCCTTCATGAAGGCATTCAGGTCCGGCGTCGGCACGGCGCGGTCGAGATAGCCGAACGTGCCCTTCTCCCTGACCTCCTTGGCCGCGTCCAGCAGGCCGGTCATCGCCGCGCGATAGAGCGACGTGGCGAGGCTGATGCGCTTGACGCCGGCGGCTTCCAGCTCGGCCACCGAGAACGAGCGGCCTTTTATGCCGACCATGAAGTTGAACGGCTTGGAGAGCGCACTGCAGATCTTGCGCACCGACGCGAGGTCGGGCACGCCCGGCGCCATCAGCACGTCGGCGCCGGCCGCCTCGAAGGCTTTTAGCCGCTTGATGACATCGTCGAGATCGGCGACGCCGCGCAGGAAGCCTTCGGCGCGCGCCGTCAGCATGAAGGGCACCGGCAACGCCCGGGCGGCCTGCGCGGCCGCCGCCACCCGCTCGGCCGCGGCGGCGACATCGTAGAGAGGCTTGTCCTTGTTGCCGGTCGCGTCCTCGATCGAGCCGCCGACCAGGCCGACGCCGGCGGCCTGACGGATGGTCTCGGCCGCGTCCGACGGCGCGTCGCCAAAGCCCTTCTCGAGATCCGCCGAAACCGGCAGGTCGGTGGCGTTCACGATCAGGCGCGCATTGGCCAGCGCCTCCTCGCGGCTCACCTTGCCGTCGCGCTTGCCCAGGACACCCGCCTTGGCGCCGCTCGACGTCGCCAGCGCCTCGAAGCCTAATCCGGCCAGCAGGCGCGCCGAACCGGCGTCCCACGGATTGGCAATCACGAAGGCGCGCGGCGCCTCGTGCAGGGCGCGGAACTTTCGCGCCTTGTCGGCCTGGCTGACGGTCATGGTCCTTCTCCCCGTGAGATGCGTTCTGTCGAAGCTGGCGGCCAGTGTGTCCGGTTCGACGCACCGGAGGCAACGGCTATCGCGGTCAATAGACCCCGATCAGTTTCAGGCCGGCGATGACCAGCACGAGGCCGAGCGCCTTCATGATCCCGGGGATGGCCAGGCCGCGGATGCCCTGGGTCGTGCCGATCGTCGCGCCGAGCAGCACGGCACCGGCATAGAGCGGCAGGCCGGGCGGCAGGGCACCCAGGCTCGCGACGTTGCCCAGCAGCCCGGCCACCGAATTGAACAGGATGAAGACCGCCGCCACGCCCGACGCCGAGCGCGGCTCGGACCATCCGAGGAACAGCAGCAGCGGCGACAGGAAGATACCGCCGCCGGTGCCGGTGAGGCCGGACAGCAGGCCGATCGCGGCGCCCGCTGCGATCCCGGGCAGGATCGGCGGATCGCGCCACTGCGCCGCCGATTTCAGGGTTCCCGGCCACAGCAACCGCGCTGCGGCCACCAGCAGCACGCAGCCGACCAGCGGCCGGTAGTAGTGCCCGGGCAGCTGGATCGACCCGCCGATGAAGGCCATGGGGATCGCGCCTGCCAGGAACGGCCACAGCGTCCGCCAGCGGAAGACCTTGGCGCGGACATAGCGGAACGAGGTGAAGCTCGCGACGAGCACGTTCAGCGTCAGCGCCGTCGGCCGCATGGCCGCCGCCGGGACGCCGAACAGCGCCATCAGCGCGATGTAGGCCGACGCCCCGGCATGGCCGACCGAGGTGTAGAGGACCGCGCCGGCGAACATACAGGCCGCCAGCAGCCATTGCGTCTCGATCACCGACCCTCCGTTATATCCGCGCGGATATTACGGACGCAGATCGGCGAAGTCTCCTCTTCCGAGGCCGCGATGATGCTTACGGGGGCCTTGAACTCGGCGGATGTTCTCTATATGTTCCTAGTCATGGAAACATCCGACTTCCCGGCGCGATTTGGCGTGCGCAGCGTCACCTCCCCAGAGGAGCCGGAATCCTGTTTTTCAGAATGCACGGTTCTGCCGTGCATCGACCGTCTCCGACCAAAGGGGGAATTTGTCGTTTTTTCAGGACGTTATAGGCCGAAGCGGCGGACATCGGACCTCCGCGGGTCGTGGAGGTCGCGGGCAGGCACTTAGCCCGGCGCGCTAGCCGGGCCAGGGCAGCGACCAGGTCTTCACGTTGGTAAAACTCTTCATGGCCTCGAGCACGCCTTCCTTGTAGCCGAGGCCCGAATCCTTGATGCCGCCGAAGGGCGACATTTCGATGCGGTAGCCCGGCACCTCCCAGACGTTCACCGTGCCGACCTGCAGTTCGTCGACGAAACGGGTGATGTAGTCGAGGCGGTCGGTGCAGACGCCGGAGGACAGGCCGTAGGCGGTGCCGTTGGACACCCTTATGGCGTGGTCGATGTCTTTTACGCGGATGATGGGGATCGCCGGGCCGAAGGTTTCCTCGCGCACCAGCTCGCAGGCGGGATCGACATGGTCGACCACGGTGGGCGGAAACAGCGCGCCGCGGCGGTCGTTGCCGTGCAGGAGCTTTGCTCCATGCTTGGCGACCGCCTCGCTGACGCGGTTCTGGAACAAGGTGGCGGCGCGTTCGTGGATCACCGTGCCGACGTCGGTCTCGGGATCGAGCGGATCGCCGGCCTTGAGCTTTTTGGCTTTGGCCAGCACGCGTTCGACGAAGGCGTCCGCCACGCGGTCGACGACGAGGATACGCTTCACCGCCGTGCAGCGCTGGCCGGAGTTCTTGGTGGCGCCGGCGACGGCGAGATCGGCGGCGCGATCGAGGTCGGCGTCCTCCATGACGATCAGCGGGTCGTTGCCGCCCAGTTCGAGGACGATGCGCTTGTATCCGGCCTTGTCGGCGATGTACTTGCCGACCCGGACGGAGCCCGTGAAGGTGACGAGGTCGGCACGCGGATCCGTGATCATGGCGTCGCCGATGTCGGCGGGATTGCCGGTGATGACCGAGAGCATTTCCGGCGGCAGGCCGGCCTCGTAGAGCGTGTCGGCCAGGAACAGCGCGGTGAGCGGCGTCAGTTCTGTGGGCTTCAGCACGACGCAGTTGTTGGTGGCGAAGGCCGGCGCCAGCTTGTGCGCCACCATGTTGAGCGGGTGGTTGAAGGGCGTGATGGCGGAAATCGCGTTCAGCGGCTGGCGCAGCGTAAAAATCTTGCGCGGCTTGCCGTGCGGGGTGAGGTCGCAGGAGAAGGTCTGGCCGTCGTCGAACAGGCAGAGCTGGCCGGCGAAGGTGAAGACGTCGAAGGCGCGGCCGACCTCGTAGAGCGAGTCTTTTAGGCAGAGTCCCGACTCGAGGGTGATGAGGCGCGAGAGTTCTTCCTTGCGCGCGACCAGCAGCTCGGCGCTCTTCAGCAGGATCTGCTGGCGCTGATAGCGCGTCAGCTTGGGCTTGTAGTCGTGGGCGATCTTGAAAGCCTGGGCCACCAGCTCGGGCGTGGCGCGCGGCACGGTGCCGACCAGGCGGTTGTCCCAGGGGAAGCGCACGTCCAGGCGCGCCCCCGTTTCGACCTTCTTGCCGGCAATGCGGAGGTATTCGTGCCGGACATCGGAGTCGGCGCGCGTAACGGTATCCATGATGGTCTCTCAGGCGACGAGATTGAGGGCGAGATCGAAGGCGTCGAAGTTGCGCCAGCGGCGCGCACCGGCATCGCCGGCGAGCTTGCGGTTGCAGATCAGCGGCACCTTCTGCTCCGAGATGCCGCCGTGGCTGCGCAGCGGCTCGGTCAGGCCCGACAGATCATGACGGGAGGCCGAGGTGCCCAGCACCTTGTGCCTGGTCGAGACCACGATGAGATCGCCCAGGCGATCGGCCGGCAGCTCGAAGCGCGCGGCCGCCTCCTCCTTGGTGAGGGCCGCCTCGATGCCCGGGAGAGACTTGAGCTTGGCCGCCCATTCCTGCGGGTTGGGGCAATAGACGACGGCGAAGGAGCCCAAGGCACCATGATGGACGACGTAAGGATCGGTGATCGGCAGGATGACGCGGGCCTTGTCGGTTCCCAGCCATTTGTCGAACAGGTCCTGCAGGTACATCACGTCGGGCTGGCCGTCGGCACCGAACTTGGCGTTCATGCCGTGGTCGGCGGTCAGCACGATGGTGCAGCCCATGGCGTCGAGCTTGGCCATGTAGCTATCCATCATGGCGTAAAAGTCGTTGGCGACGGGGGTGCCGGGCGCGTGCTTGTGCTGGATGTAGTCGGTGGTCGACAGATACATGATCTCCGGCCGGTCGCGTTCCATCAGTTTTACGCCGGCGGCGAAGACGAACTCGGAGAGGCCGGCGCTATAAACGTCGGGCACCGCCATGCCGACCAGGGCGTTGACGTTCTCGATGCCGTTTTCGGCCAGTGTCGCCTTGTCGGACTTCTCCGAGGAGAAGCTGCAAGCCTTGCCGGCGCCCAGTTCGAGGCCCTTGCCCAAAAGGCCGCGCAGCTTGTCCTTGGCGGTGACCACGGCGATGCGCAGGCCGGCGCGCTGGAAGGCCGGGAACAGCGTCTCGACCCTGAGGAACTTCGGGTCGTTCATCATCACTTCTTTCCCGGTGTCGGGATCGAGGAAGTAGTTGCCGCAAATGCCGTGCACCCGGGGCGGCTGGCCGGTGACGATGGAAAGATTGTTGGGATTGGTGAAGGAGGGAACGACGCAATCCGCAACCAGGCTGGTCCCCTGCTTCAGTACCTTGGCGAACCACGGCGCGCGGCCCGCTTCGACGGCACGCTCGATGTAGCCTGGCTCGGAACCGTCGATGCAGACCACGACGACGGGTTGCCTGGGCAGCTTGTAGGTACGGCCGTTGACGGCGAGGTCGCCGATCGTGCTGATGGTGTCCATGGTCTACTCCGCCGCCAGGGCCGGGCCGCCGTTGCTGACCCGCAGTTCGTCCAGCACCTCGCGCACGGCCGTCAACGCGCCCTTCATGTGTTCCGGGTACAGGCGGCCGATGCAGCCCATGCGGAAGGAATCGGCCACCGTGAGCTTGCCGGGATAGATCACGTAGCCGCGGTCCTTCAGCCCGTCGTAGAAGCGCTGGAAGACGAACTTGGGATCGGTCGGCGTGTGGAAAGTGACGATGATCGGCGCCTGCAGATCGTTCGGCAGCAAGGTCTGGAAACCCATGGCGCGCATGCCGTCGATCAGCACCTTGGCATTGTCGCGGTAGCGTTTGCCGCGTCCGGCGACGCCGCCTTCGGCCGCGTGCTCCTCGATCGCCTTGCCCAGTGCCACGATGACATGGATCGGTGGCGTAAAGCGGTACTGGCCGGTGCGGGCAAAGGCCTCGGCCTGGTCGAACAGGTCGAGCACCAGGGTGGTGGCGTTGCCCTTGCATTCGGCGAGCGCGGCGTTGCGACAGACGACGAAACCCAGGCCCGGCACGCCTTCGAGGCACTTGTTCGAGGAGGCCGCCAGGGCGTCGTAGTAAATCTTGCGGGCATCGATCTCGAGGGCACCGAAGGCGCTCATCGAATCGACCAGCAGGCGGCGGCCCTGCTTCTGCACGATCGCGGCAACCTCGGCGATGGGATTGAGGATGCCCGAGGTGGTCTCGCAGTGGACGGCGAAGACGTGGCTGATGGCCTTGTCGTCGGCCAGCATTTTCTCGAGCTTGCCAAGGTCGGGCGGTGTGTCTTCCGGCGTCTCGAGCGAGGCCGTGGCGCGGCCGGCGATCTGTGCGATCTTGAGCGCGCGCTGGCCGTAGGCGCCGTTGATCAGGACCAGCAGCTTGCCCGTCCTGGGCACGAAGGAGGTGATCATCGCCTCGACGGCGAAGGTGCCCGAGCCCTGGACCGGCACGGTGACGTGAGTCCCCTGCCCGCTGGCCAGCTCGACGATTTTCTCCAGCACCATCCTGTTGATGGCGAGGAAGCCCGCGTCGCGCGAGCCCCAGTCGTGGACCATGGCCTGCTTCACGCTGGCCGAGGTGGT
>JAIETA010000317.1 GCA_019745575.1 Reyranella sp.
GCACGTCGTCGGCCATCTTGAAGGCGTCGGCGAAGGTGGTCTTCTCGTTGGCGATCTTGAACAGGTTCTGGTTGGGAATGACGATCAGCGTGTCGACCACCTTCTCCAGCTCCAGGATGCCCTGTTCGGCCGACTGCATGCGGCGACGGCCCTCGAAGTGGAACGGCTTGGTCACGACGCCGATGGTGAGAATGCCCTGCTCGCGCGCGGCCGCGGCGATCACGGGCGCCGCACCGGTGCCGGTGCCGCCGCCCATGCCGGCGGTGACGAACACCATGTTCGCGCCGTCAAGCAGCTGCAGGATTTCGGGCAGCGCTTCCTCGGCGGCCTGTCGGCCGACCTCGGGCCGCGCGCCGGCACCCAGGCCCTGGGTAATGGTGATGCCGAGCTGCACCCGCCGGTCGGCGAGCGACTGGCCAAGCGCCTGCGCATCGGTGTTGGCGACGATGAACTCGACGCCCTCCAGCGAGGCGCTGATCATGTTGTTGACGGCGTTTCCGCCCGCGCCACCGACACCGACGACGGTGATACGCGGCTTAATCTCCGACTCCTTTTGGGGGAGGCTGAGGTTGATTGTCATTCGGCTTTCTCCACGCAAACGAGGGGGGTATCTGCTCGGAGTAGCGACGCGGGCCCCTTTTAAGGAAAGACCCTTCACCGCCACCGGCTTTTTCTTGTCGTTGACTACAGCCTGTTGGGGATTGCCACATCCCACGCAACATATTGCCTAAAAGTTCTCCCTAATCCAACTACCAATGCGGCCAATTCGGCTCGCCTGAACCTCCGACGAGGGCGATTGCGTCTGGGCCACCGCGTGATGGTGGAGACCAAACGACAGTAGGCCTGCCGCCGCCGAAAAAGCCGGCCCGCCGGTGGAATCGGCCAGTCCGGCAAGCCTCAAGGGGGCGCCTGTGCGGACCTTCTTGTTCAGAATGGCTGCCGCGACCTCGGGGACGCCGTCGAGCTGGCAGCCGCCGCCCACCAGAACCGCCCGGCCGCCCGCCAACTTATCCACACCGCTGGCCTCGAGCCGGCTGCGCACCAGTTCGAACGTCTCCTCGACGCGGGGCCGGATGATGCCGACCAGGATCGAGCGCGGGATGTGATTGGGGCGGGTGCGGTCCTCCTCGCCGATCAGCGGCACGTCGATGATGTCGTACTCGTCGTTGGGCTTGGCGACGGCGCGGCCGATCTGGGTCTTCATGCGCTCGGCATGGGCGAGCGGCGTCGACAGGCCACGCGCGATGTCGCGCGTGACATGCTCGCCGCCGACCGGGATCGAGTCGACATGGACAAGATGGCCTTCGTAGAAGACGGCGATCGACGTCGTGCCACCGCCCATGTCGATCAGCGTGACGCCGAGATCGCGCTCGTCGGACACCAACGAGCTGAGCCCCGCGGCATGCGCCGCGACCACGCGTTCGGCGATCTCGAGGTGAGCGCGGCGGACGCAGACCTGGAGGTTGCGCATCGCGCCGCTCGCCGCGGTGACCAGGTGCACCTCGACACCGAGGCGTTCGCCGAACATGCCTCGGGCGTCCCGCACCGGCGTGCCGTCGACGCTGTAGCCGATCGCCTCGGAATGGATGATGTCGCGGTCCGCCGTCTCGGCCGGCAGGTGAATGTGGGTCTGCACGCGCCGGACGTCGCGCTCGCCGATCTCGTGGTGGCCGATCGCGACCTCGAGGCTCTGGTTGTGCGACGCGGCCGATCCGCCGCTCACACCCACGATCACCTCGCGGACGTGCTCGCCGCACATCTCCTCGGCGGTCGACACCGCCGACGAAATCGCCCGCGTGGCGGCCTCCATGTCGATGATGTTGCCCGAGCGCATGCCCTGGGCGGCCTGATGGCCGATACCCACGACTCTCAGTCCCTGCCCGTCGACGCGTGCCACGAAACACACGACCTTGCTGGTTCCGATGTCGAGCGCCGCAATAACGCCGTTTCTTGCCTTCGCCACGGTGTCCCCCGTCTCTACGCGTACACTTTAGGTTTCATTGGACGTCACACCGGCCCGGGCGGCTGATCGCCGCCTGGACCGCGCTTTCTGAGGTAGAGCTTGTCCGGCAGCCGCAGGTCGACCACGCCGAATTCGCGCGACAACAGCTTGTGCTGGGCGTCGAGCTTGGCGAGCTGCTGGAGGGCGGCGACCGCATCCTCCTCGGGCAACCAGATCTCGACGCCGTTGTTCAGGACCAGGTTCCAGCGTCGCTGGCCGACCCACACGGCAGCGCGCAGCTGGCGCGTGACGCCGGGCTCGTAGGCCAGCAGCAGGAGAAGTTCGCCGACGTGGTCGGGCGCCCCGGGGCCGCCCAGGAGAAGCAGCGACTCGGCGCCGGGTGGCATGTGGCTCGCGCGGACGGTCCGGCCGTCCCGGTCGATCAGCGTGTACTCCGTCCCGTTCTGCCACAGCGCCACGGCGCGGCGCTCGCGCATCGTCACATAGAGCGTGTCCGGCAGGCGGCGCTCCACGGTCGCGCCGGCCACCCAGTCGATCGCCTCGAGCCGCTGGCGGGCCGCCTGCAGGTCGACACCCAGCAGCGAATCGCCCGGCTTGACGTTCAAGGCCGCCAGTACGGCGCTGCGCTCGACGTAGTCGCGGCCTTCGACGGTGACGTCAGCCAACTTGAACGGCGTGATGACGGCAATGACGCTGCGCGATGCCGCGTCGATCTGCGCCTGGATCTCGACCAGCCAGCCCTGCCGCCAGGCCCACCAGCCGCCACCGCCGCCCGCCCCCAGAAGCAGCACGACGAGACCGAGCAACATCGGCTGGCGCCACAGCGGCCGGCCGGTCTTGCGCATCGGGCCGCGCTTCTTGCGACGGTCGTAGTCGCGCTTCGGCGCGGCGGTCTTGCGGGGCGCCGCGCTCATGTCGGTCGCCTCGCATTGTCGACCATCCAGGTCATGAGTTCGGGCCAGGAGATGCCGGCCCACTTCGCCTGCTCCGGCGCCAGCGAGAGCGGCGTCATGCCGGGCTGGGTGTTGAGTTCGAGGATGACGAGACCGGACGTGCCGGGCTTCGAATCGTCCCAGCGGAAGTCCGCGCGGCTCAGCCCGTTGCAGCCAAGCTCCTGATACGCGGCAAGGGCCCACTGCTTTGCCGCCTCGTAGACGTCCGCCGGCACGGGCGCCGGCACGAGGTGCTCGGTGATGCCGTCGGTGTACTTGGCTTCGTAGTCGTAGAAGCGGGTGCGCGGCCGGAGCTCGGTGACGGCGATCGGCTTGTCGCCCATCACCGCGACCGTGAGCTCACGACCCGGCACGAACTTCTCGATCAGCACGCGTTCGCCGAACGCCGCCTCGGCGGCCTCGACGGCGGCAAGGTTGTCGCCGTCGCGCACGATGTGGACGCCGATGCTCGATCCCTGGTCGATCGGCTTGACGACATAGGGCCGCGGCATCGGATCGCCGCCCGCCAGCGCGCTGCGCTCGATGACCTTGCCGTCGGCCACGCGCAGGCCGAGCGACGTGAAGACATGGCGTGCCATCGGCTTGTCCATGGCGATCGCCGAGGCGAGGACGCCCGAATGCGTATATGGCACGGCCAGGATTTCCAGCACGCCCTGGATGCAGCCGTCTTCGCCGTAGCGGCCGTGCAAGGCGTTGAACACGACATCCGGGCCGCCGCCGGCCGCCGGCCGGAGGAACTCGACGAGCGCGCGAAGATCGCGCTTCACGTCGTACTCGACGACCGCATGGCCGCCTTCCCGCAGGCCCTCGGCGCAGGCGCGGCCGCTCACCAGCGAGACCTCGCGCTCGGGCGACCAGCCGCCCATCAGGACTGCGACGGTCCGCGTCATGCCGGCTCTCCCAGGCGGCGGATTTCCCACTCCAGACGGACGCCGCTGTGCTCGAAGACGCGACGCCGCACCTCCTCGCCCAGGGCCTCGATGTCGGCGGCCGTTGCAGTGCCGAGGTTGATCAGGAAGTTGCAGTGCTTCTCGGAGACCTGGGCCTCGCCGATGCGCAGGCCGCGACAGCCGGCGCCGTCGATCAGCTGCCACGCCTTGTGGCCGGGCGGGTTGACGAAGGTCGAGCCACCGGTGCGGCTGCGCGGCTGCGAGTCGGTGCGCGCAGCGTCGATTTCGGCGATGCGGCGCGCGATCGCCAGCTGATCGCCCGGCGCGGCGCGCAGCCGGGCCGAGGTGAAGATCCAGTCGGCCGGCGCGGCGCTGTGCCGGTAGCTGAAGCCCAGTGCCGCTGCGGCGACGCGATGCACGACGCCGGCCCGGTCGACCGCCTCGGCCGCGACCAGGACCTGCGAGATGTCGCCGCCATAGGCCCCGGCGTTCATGGCGACGGCACCGCCGATCGTGCCGGGAATGCCGCTCAGGAACTCGAGACCGGCCAGGGCATGGTCGCGCGCGGTGAGCGCGACGTTGAGGTCGAGCGCCCCGGCGCCGCTCGTCACCTCGTGGCCTTCGACGACGACGGCGGTGAAGCCACGCATCAGGCGGACGACGACCCCCTTCACGCCGCCGTCGCGGACCAGGAGATTCGAACCCACGCCCAGTGTCGTGACGGCAACGTCGGCCGGCAGCGCTGCCAGGAACGACGCCAGGTCCTCGACATCGGCCGGCCGGAACAGCACTTCGGCCGGCCCGCCGGTTCGGAACCAGGTCTGCGGACCGAGCGGCGCATCGGCCGCCAGCCGGCCACGCGGCCGCGGCAGCCGGTCGATCAGATGGGGACGGGTGGTGGCGAGCGCCATCATGCCGCCGATCCGGGGTCGTTGGCGATGGCGCGCGGGCCCGCCTGTTCGGCCGCGAGCTGCTGGATCTGGCCGGGCAAGGCGTGCGCCCACGCGGTGATGTTGCCGGCGCCGAGGCAGACCACGACGTCGCCCGGCCGTGCGGCCTGCCAGATGAGTCCCGGCAGGTCGGCGGGGCCAGCCAGCGGCGTCACGTCGCGATGGCCGGCCCGCTGCACGAGACTGACCAGCATGTCGCGATTGACGCCCTCGATCGGCGCCTCGCCCGCGGCGTAGACGTCGGCGATGATCACCGCGTCGGCGTCGGCGAAGCAGGAGGCGAATTCGGCCTTGAGCGAGCCCAGGCGCGAATAGCGGTGCGGCTGCATGACGGCGATCACCCGGCCGGACCCGCCATAGGCCTGTCGCGCCGCGCGCAGGACGGCGGCGATCTCGACGGGATGGTGGCCGTAGTCGTCGATCACCGTGATGCCGTGCGCCTCGCCGGTCTTGGTGAAACGCCGCTTGACGCCGGCGAACGAACCGAGGGCGCGGCGGATCGTGTCGTCCGTTAGACCCATCTCCTGCGCCACGGCGATGGCGGCCAGCGCGTTCTGGACATTGTGCTGGCCGAACATCGGCAGACGCAGGCCGGAAATGATGCGCGACTCGTTGGTGGCGCGGTGCTCGACCATGACGTCGAAGTCGGCACCGCCGCGGTCGAGCTTGAGGTTGATGGCACGCACGTCGGCGTTGGCGCCGACGCCGTAGGTGATGATGCGCCGGTCGGCGACTCGCGGGATCAGCGCCTGGACCTCGGGATGGTCGGAGCACAGTACGGCAAAGCCGTAGAACGGGATGTTCTCGATGAACCGGACGAACGCTTCGCGCAGCGAATCGAACGTGCCGTAGTGGTCGAGATGCTCGGGGTCGACGTTGGTCACAACCGCGATGGTTGCCGGCAGCCGCAGGAACGAGCCGTCGGACTCGTCGGACTCCACGACCATCCAGTCGCCACCGCCCAGCCGGGCGTTGGTGCCGTAGGCGTTGATGATTCCGCCGTTGATCACCGTGGGATCGAGCCCGCCGGTGTCGAGCATGGCCGCAACCAGAGACGTCGTTGTCGTCTTGCCGTGCGTGCCGCCGACGGCGATCGACCACTTCAGGCGCATCAGCTCGCCCAGCATCTCGGCGCGCCGCACCACCGGCAGCAGGCGCGCGCGCGCCGCCAGCACCTCGGGATTGTCCGTCTTCACCGCGCTTGAGACGACGATGACCTGGGCGTTGGCGATGTTGTCGGCGCGATGGCCGATCGCCACCTTGATGCCGAGCTCCGCCAGGCGGCGCGTGTTGGCGCCCTCCGCGACGTCGCTGCCCTGCACGCGGTAGCCGAGATTGTGCAGCACCTCGGCGATGCCGGACATGCCGATGCCGCCGATACCGACGAAATGAATGAGACCGATATCGAGCGGCAGCGCCCTCATGCGACGACTCCAGTCGGGGAAAGGGAAAGGCCGGTCATCTCGACGACCAGATCGGCCAGGCGCGCGGCCGCGTCGGGACGCCCCGCGGCGTGGGCGGCGGCGGCCATCGCAGCGAGTTGCTGCGGCGCCTCGAACAGCGCCTGCAGATGGGCGGCCAGCGCCGCCGCCGTGAACGAGGCCTGGGGCATGACGATGCAGGCGCCCGCCGCCTCGAAGGCGCGGGCATTGGCACTCTGGTGGTCGTCGGCGGCAAAGGGATAGGGGATCAGGAGGGACGGCCGGCCGATGGCCGCAAGTTCGGCTACGGTGGAGGCGCCGGCGCGGCCGACCACCAGATGCGCGGCCGCAAGCCGGACCGGCAGGTCCGGGAAGAACGGCGCGAGTTCGGCGACCACACCGCCCGCGCCGTAGTGCGCGCGGACGCGTTCGATATCTTCCGGCCGGCACTGCTGCACCAGGCGGACCCGGGCGCGCAACGCAGCCGGCAGGCCGAGGATCGCCTCGGGCACGACCTGGCTGAACGACGCGGCGCCCTGGCTGCCGCCGAACACCAGGAGATCAATGACACGCCCCTCGCTCGGCGCACGGTACGGCGAGCTGCGCAACGCGCGTACCGGTTCGCGCACCGGATTGCCGACGAGGCGGACACGATGATCGCCGTCGGCGAGGTACTGCGTCCGCGCGAACGACGTCGCAACCCGCGCGGCGCCGCCCAGCACCAGGCGGTTCGCCTTGCCCAACACGGCGTTCTGCTCGTGCAGCATCGCCGGCAGGCGGCGCAAGCGGGCCGCGATCAGCGTCGGCACGGAGGCATAGCCGCCAAAGCCCACGACCGCCGACGGACCGATGCGACCCAGTGCGCGCCAGGCGTCGAACAGGCCGAGGCCCAGCGCGAACAGCGCCGCCAGCCGCCGGCGCAACGAGCCGGTAGGGCTCGCGGAGCGAATGTAATGGATCGGCCGTCGCGACAGCGCGCCCTGCCATTGCCGGCCGCGCGCGTCCGTCACCAGGGTGAACGGCAGGCCGCGCGCCTCGAGCTCGCCTGCCAGCGCCTCGGCCGGGAATACGTGGCCGCCGGTGCCGCCGGTCGCCAGGACCACGGGCCCCACGGGAGACTGGACCACGGCCGTCATACCGCCTCCCGCAAGCCGGCATGCTCGCGCGTCAGCGACAGCAGCATGCCGAGGCAGATCGCCATGGCCAGTGCCGACGAGCCGCCGTACGAGATGAACGGCAGGGTCATGCCCTTGGCCGGAATGAGCTGGATGGTCGAGGCCATGTTGATCGCGGCCTGCAGGCCGAACTGCACGGCGAGGCCAGTGGCGGCCAGCGTGATGAAAAGGCTGGTCTCCTTCGAAGCGCGCGACATCGAACGCAGCGTCACGAAGGCGAACAGGCCGAGGATCATCAGGCAGACGATGAGGCCAAATTCCTCGCCGGCGACCGCCATCACGAAGTCGGTGTGGGCGTCGGGAAGCTGCGCCTTGACGGTGCCCTCGCCCGGGCCGCGGCCGAACAGCGAGCCGTTCATGAACGCCTCGAGCGATGTGTTGACCTGGTAGTTGTCGCCCGACGTGGGGTCGAAAAAGCGGTCGAAGCGGCTGCGCACGTGACTGAAGGCGTAGTAGGCGCCGACCAGGCCCGCGACACCGAGCACCGCGCCGAGGCCGGCGATCCAGACCGGCAGGCCGACGACGAAGAGCTGGACGGCCCACACCAGAGCAATGACGACGCTCATGCCGAGATCGGGCTGCAGGATCAGCAGACCGAGCACGCCGCCGACGAGCAGCGTCGACAACAGGTAACCGGGCGCCCGCCGCTCGGTGCGGCTCTGCGCCAGCAGCCAGGCGGAGATGACGGCGAGGCTGGGCTTGGCGAACTCCGACGGCTGCAGGCTGGACAGGCCCGGCACCGAGATCCAGCGCCGTGCGCCCTTGATCTCCACACCGACGACGAAAGTGGCGGCCAGCAGCACGACGGAACCGCAAAATACAAGTAGCGCCAGCCGCCGGACGTGGCGCGGCGAGGCGAGCGAGATGACCAGCATGACCAGGAGCGCCAGCGGCAGGAAGATGAACTGGCGCTTGGCGAAAACGAAGGAATCCGCGCCGATGCGCTCGGCCGCCGGCGGCGACGCGGCCAGGGTCAGCATCACGCCGAACGCCATGATCGCCAGAATGGCGCCCAGCGACCAGCGGTCGACGGTCCACCACCACTGGCCGATGACGCTGCGATCGTCGCGCGGTACCTGGATCACGCCGCTCTCCCCAAACTCCGCGCCCCCGGCAAGGCCCGCGCCATGGCGCGAAAGGCATCGCCGCGATGCTCGTAACTCTTCCACTGGTCCCACGACGCGCAGGCCGGCGAGAGCAGGACCACGGCCGGCGCGTCGCCCGATCCGGACGTCTCACGCTGCGCGCGCGCATGTGCGGCATCGAGCGCGGTCTTGAGGTCGCCGCAGCGGCTGTAGGCCAGCTTGCCGTCGAGCTGGTGCGCGAACAGGTCCGACGCCTCGCCGATCAGGAAAACATGGCGGATACGGTCGAAGTACGAGGCAAGCGGCGCCACGCCGCCTTCCTTCGCCTGGCCGCCGGCGATCCAGTAGATGTCGCGATAGCTCGACAGTGCGCGTGCCGTGGCGTCGGCGTTGGTGGCCTTGCTGTCGTTGATGTAGACGACGTTGCCGACGGCGGCGACGCGCTCCTGGCGGTGCGGCAGGCCGGGATAGCTGCGCAGACCCTCGACGATCCTCTCGCGTGGCACGCCGAGCCAGCGGCAGACCGCCCAGGCGCAGGCAGCGTTCTGACCGTTGTGGTCGCCCGGCAGGGTCGGCACGTCGGAAAAGTCGACCGAGTAACCGTCGGCGTCGATCAGGCGGCCGGCACGGAACGAGACGCCGCCCGCGACGGGACGATCGAACGCCACCGGTACGACGGCAATGCCCGGCCTGGACGAGATGCGCGCATGAACCGCGCACGACGGCTCGTCGTCGATGCCGATCACGACACAGTCGCCCGGTGCCTGGCGAGCGAAGATGTTCTCCTTGGCGGCGACATAGCCCGCCATGTCGCCATGCCGGTCGAGATGGTCGGGCGTGATGTTCAGCCACACCGCGACGTTGGCGCGGAAGGTCTCCAGAAGTTCGAGTTGATACGAGGAAAGCTCGAGCACGTAGACGCCGCCCTCGCCCAGCGACGCAAGGTCGAGCGCGCCGCGGCCGATGTTGCCGCCGACCTCGCAGCGTACGTCGGCCTGGGTCAGGATGTGGCCGATCAGCGCCGTCGTCGTGGACTTGCCGTTCGTCCCGGTGATGGCGAGGAAGTGCGCCCGCGGCGCCGCCCGGGCCAGCAGTTCGACGTCGCAGATGATTTTCTTGCCGGCCGCGCGCGCCGCCGCCGCGACGGGATGCGGCACCGGCAGACGGTTGGGAATGCCGGGGCTGATGATCAGCGCCGTCACGCGAGGCCAGTCGATCGAGTGGGGATCGGCGAGAACCACGCCAGCCGCGGCGGCCGCCGCGCGCGAGGCGGCGTTGTCGTCCCACGCCACGCACTCGATGCTGGCCGCCATCAGGGCGCGCGCCGTCGCGAGGCCGGAGCGTGCGAGCCCCAGCACGACGAAAGACGAGCCCTTGAGGACGGCGAGATCGATCATGCGCTCACCGGAGCTTCAACGTGGCAAGGCCGGCCATGGCCAGAATGGCGGCGATGATCCAGAAGCGGAAGACGATGGTGGGCTCGGCCCAGCCCTTCTGCTCGAAATGGTGATGCAGCGGCGCCATGCGGAAGACCCGGCGCCCGGTCCACTTGTAGGACAGCACCTGGACGATCACCGACACGGTCTCGAGAACGAACAAGCCGCCGACGATCGCCAGCACGATCTCGTGCTTGGTGACGACGGCCACCGCACCCAGCGCGCCGCCGATGGCCAGCGAGCCGGTGTCGCCCATGAACACCATGGCGGGCGGCGCGTTGAACCAGAGGAATCCCAGGCCGGCGCCGATCAGCGCGGCCAGCAGCACCGCGAGCTCCCCCGACCTCGGAATATGGTGCAGATAGAGATAGTTCGTCAGGATGGTGTTGCCGACCACGTAGGCGATCAGGCCGAACACCGCGGACGCCATGATCACCGGACCGATCGCCAGCCCGTCGAGGCCATCGGTCAGATTGACGGCGTTGGAGGCGCCGACCATGACGAGAACACCGAACAGCACGAAGCCCACGACGCCGAGCGGCAACAGGACGTCCTTGAGGAACGGCAGCGCCAGCATGTAGCGCAACGGCACCGGCGACGCCTGCGCGATCAGATAGGTCGCGACGGCGGCCACGACGATCGACAGCGCGAACTTGACCTTGCCCGGCGCGCCCTTGGGGTTGCGCTTGGTGACTTTGAGGAAGTCGTCCCACAGGCCGATCGCGCCGAAGACCAGGGTGACGGCAAGCACGATCCAGACATAGCGGTTGGCGAGGTCGGCCCACAGCAGCGTGGCGACGGCAAGCGTGATCAGGATCAGGAGGCCGCCCATGGTGGGCGTGCCCTTCTTGGTCAGTAGGTGGCTAGCGGGGCCGTCGTCGCGGATCGGCTGGCCCTGCTGCTGCTTGCTGCGCAGCCAGCGGATCAGGACGCCGCCGATCAGGAAGCTCAGCACCAAGGCCGTCAGGAACGCACCGATCGAGCGGAACGTGAGATAACGGAAAAGATTGAACGGACTGAAAACGTCCGCCAGCGGATAGAGAAGGTTGTAGAACATCCCTAGCGTCCCACCTCGCCGCCGCTTGCCGCCACGATGGCGTCCACGACGATCTTCATTTTTGATCCCAGCGACCCCTTGACGGCGATGACGTCGCCGGCGCGCAGCGCCGACGCGACCTCACTCGCAAGCGCTGCCGAATCGGCGCGATGAACGCCCCGCTGTTCCGGCGCGAGGCGCGACCACAGGGCCTGCATGTGCGGCCCGCACAGGAACACCTTCGCCGCGCCGCTTGCCGCCACCGCGTCGGCCAGGCCGGCATGATAGGCGTCGGCGCCCTCGCCCAGCTCGCGCATGTCGCCCATCGCCAGCAGCCTGCGCCCGCCGGCCGCTGGCGCGGTGCGCGCCAACACCGCCAGCATGGCCCGCATCGACACCGGATTGGCGTTATAGCTCTCGTCGAGCAACTCGATCGAGCCGCCGTCGAATTTCAGCATACGGCGGGCGCCGCGGCCCGGCGAGGCCTTGACGGTCGCCAGGGTCGCTGCTGCGCGATCGACGTCGGCGCCCAGCGCCTCGACGACTGCCAGCGCCGCAACGCTGTTCAGCGCCCAGTGCTCACCCACGGCGCCCAGCCGGTACGCGATGTCGCGGCCGTGGATCGAGGCCACGACGTCACTGCCGGAATCCTCGAGGCGACAGGACAGCAGACGCGCCTCGGCCGCCCCGTCACGGCCGAAGCCGATCACGCGGGCGACGCCGAAGCGACGGGCATGGCCACTCAGGCGCTCGAAATGGCGGTTGTCGCGATTGAGCACGGCGACCGCGCCGGCCGGCATGCCGGCGAACAGGCATCCCTTCTCGTCGGCGATCGCCTCCTCCGACCCGAGATTGCCGATGTGGACGGGTCCGACATTGGTCACCACACCGACATGCGCCTCGACCTGGCGCGCCAGCGGCTCGATCTCGCCGGGATGGTTCATGCCGATCTCGAACACCCCGTAGCGCGCCGTGCGCGGCAGCCGGGCGAGGCTCACCGGCACGCCGACATGGTTGTTGTAGCTGGACGCGCTGGCTTCGGTCGGCGCCTGGGCGGCGAGCATGTGCCGCAGCGCGTCCTTGGTGCTGGTCTTGCCGACCGATCCGGTGACGCTGGCGATGCGCGCGGGACTGCGCCGACGGGCCGCGCGGCCCAGGGCCACCAGCGCCGTCATGGTGTCGGGAACGCGGACCAGCGGGCCTTTCGCGCCGGCGACATCGCGCGACACAACGGCGGCGGCGGCACCGCGTTGCAGCGCATCGGCCACGAAGGTGTGCCCGTCGGCGGTCTCGCCGCTCAAGGCAAAGAACAGGTCGCCCTTGCCTACGGCGCGGCTGTCGAAGGTCACGCCGTTGGCCTCGAATGCGGCGGAGATCGTCACCGGCGCAAGCGCTTCCGCAACCTCGCCGGCCGTCCACAGGGCGGTCATGGCCGCTTCCCTTCCGTCAGGGTGCGCGCAACCTCGGCGTCGTCGAACGGATGCGTGACACCGGCGATGGTCTGGCCGGTCTCGTGCCCCTTGCCGGCGATCAGCAGCAGATCGTCGGCGCTGGCCAGCGCCGCCACGCCCACCTCGATCGCCCGCTGCCGGCCGTCGCGAATTTCGACCCAGTTCGTCCGCCCGGCGGGAATGCCGGCAAGGATCTCGGCGCGGATGGCGGCCGGCTCCTCGCTGCGCGGATTGTCGTCGGTGACGATGGCCCGGTCGGCAAGGCGGGTGGCGATTTCACCCATGACCGGTCGCTTGCCGCGATCGCGATCGCCACCGCAACCGAACACCACGACCAGCCTGCCGCGGGCGAACGGCCGCAGCGTTTGCAGCACGGTCTGAAGGGCTTCGGGCTTGTGGGCGTAGTCGACATAGACCGCCGCACCCGATCGGTGCCGTGCGACGAGTTGCAGACGGCCTGGCGCGCCGCTCAGGCCACCCAGCGCCGCCACCGCGCGGGCGGCCTCTCCGCCGGTCGCCACCACGAGACCCAGCGCTGCGAGCGCATTCGACGCCTGGAAGCCGCCGACCAGCGGCAGCTCGATCTCGTGCCGGGTACCCAGCACCTCGATCGCCAGGCGCTGGCCGGTGGCGGTCGGATCGTCGCGCAGCAGCCGGAACTCCCGGCCCTTGACGCCATAGGTCCAGAAGCGGACGCCGCGGCGTCGGCAGATCGCGGCCAGCGCCTCGGCGCGATCGCTGTCGGCGTTCACGACCGCCGTGCCACCGGCCGGCAGAAGGCTGTCGAACAGCCGCGCCTTGGCAGCGAAGTAGGCGTTCATTGAAGCATGGTAGTCGAGATGTTCGTGGGTGAGATTGGTGAACGCGGCCGCCGACAGTCGAAGCCCGTCGAGACGATGCTGGTCGAGCCCATGGCTCGATGCCTCGATCGCCAGATGGGTGACGCCCTCGCGGGCAAGCGTCGCCAGATCCTCGTGCAGTTGCACCGGATCGGGCGTCGTGAGGCCGGCCTCGCGCACGAGGCCCGGCGAGACGATGCCCAGCGTGCCGACGCTCGCCGCCTTCAGGCCGAGCTTCTGCCAGATCTGGCGGACGAAATGGACGGTCGAGGACTTTCCGTTGGTGCCGGTGACGGCGGCGACGGTGGCCGGCTGCAGACCGGCGAACGCCGCGGCCATGAGCGCTACGCGCCGGCGCGGGTTGGCGTCGCGAACCACCACGATACCGGGATCGAGCACGGGCAGCGTGGCATCCGGCACGGCAAGGATCGCCGCAGCGCCGCGCGCCACGGCGTCGGCCACGAACGCCGCGCCGTCATGGCGCGATCCGGGGATCGCGACGAACAGGTAGCCGGGCCGGACCTTTCGCGAGTCGAGCGTCAGGCCGGCAAGGACGGGATCGCGGGACGGCGCGGCAAGGGTCGCGGTGCTGTCTGCGCAATGGCGCATGAGCTCACTCAGCCGCAACGCGACGCACTCCCGCCGCGGGGACCGCCGCGGTCTGTGCCGGAACGGGCCGGACCGGCAGGGCCTTGCGCTGCTCCGGGGCACGGTGCCGGGCATTGGCCGGCACGTACTGCGGCGGGGCCACCGGCGCGGGCACGGGCTTCGACGCGATCTCGATCGGCGGCAGGCCTTCCTTCAGATCGCCCGGCAGGATGCCGTAGAGCGACACGATGCTTTCGATGATGTTCTTCACCGACGGGGCCGCCACCCAGCCGGCCGTGGCGTAACCGCCGGTCTCCGGCAGGCCCTTGGGCTCATCGAGAGAGACGAGAATGACGAACTTGGGATCGTTCATGGGAAACGCACCCACAAACGAACTGATTAGGGCTTTTTGGCGGTAGCCGCCGCGCGCCGGCTTCTCAGCGGTGCCGGTCTTGCCGCCGACCTCGTATCCCGGGACATTGGCGTTCTTGCCCGTACCCTCGACCGCGTTGAGCCGCATCAGCTGGCGCAGATTGACCGACGTCTTCGTCTGGATCACCCGCCGGCCGGGATCGCTGCCGGCGTGGCGTTTGACCAGACTCGGCTGATACAGGATGCCGCCGTTGACCACGGCCGCCGAGCCGGTCGCCAGATGCAGCGGCGTCACCGAGATGCCGTGCCCGAAGGCGATGGTCATGGTGCTGATCTTCATCCAGTGCCGTGGATAGAGCGGCGAAGCCACTTCCGGCAGCTGGGTCGATACCGGCCGCAGGAAGCCGATCCTGTCGAAGAAGGCCCGCTGCGTGTCGGCGCCCATCTCCACCGCCATCTTGGCCGAGGCGATGTTGGACGAGTACCTGAAGATCTCGGGCACCGTCAGCGGGCGGCGCTGGGCGTGGTCGTCATTGATGGTAAAGCGGTCGATCTTGATCGGCGAGGTCGCGTCGAAGACGCTGGTCATCGTCACGCGGCCGGTATCGAGCGCCATGGCCGTGTTGAAGATCTTGAAGGTCGAGCCCTGCTCGTAGACGCCGAGGGTCGCCCGGTTGAACAGCGCCTCGTTGGTGATCGTCTTGGCGCTGTTGGGATCGTAGGTCGGCAGCGACGCCATGGCGAGGATTTCGCCGTTGGTGGCGTCCATGACGATGGCGGTGGCGCCGATGGCCGAGAACTTCTGGGCGGCCCGGGCGATTTCGCGCTCGACCATGCGCTGCAGGCGAAGATCGATGGAGAGCTGGACCGTCTCGCCGCTCTGCAGCTGCTGGTCGAAGAAGCGTTCGACGCCAGCCAGGCCGGCATTGTCGACGCTGGCATAGCCCAGGATGTGCGCGGCGGCCGAGCCCTGCGGATAGATCCGGCGCTCCTCCGCCTGGAACTCGAGGCCGGGAATGCCCAGGCGATTGACGAGATCGTGCTCGCGCGGGCTCAGTCCCCGCTTGATCCAGACGAAGGTCTTGTCGGCTTCGAGCTTGTCGCGGACGTCATCGTACTTGAGGTCCGGCAGAACCGAGACGATCTTGCGCGCGGCGTCCTGCGGGTCGAGCAGCAGGCGCGGATTGACGAAGGCCGACATCACCGGCACCGACGTCGCCAGCACCGCCCCGTTGCGGTCGACGATGTCGGCACGCTCCGACTGGATCGTTCCGCCGCGGGCAGCCACCCGCTGGGTCGGCTCGGCACCGTCGCGCAACAGCGACACGTATCCCATGCGCAGGCCGACCGCGACGAACGCCATGGCAAAGAGCGCCGAGGCGACGACGAGGCGCTGACGCGCGGTTTCCTGCGCGTCGCCCTTGAGGCGGTCCTGCGGCGATCCGTAACGCGCGCCGGCCGCCGCGTTTTCCGCGGCGGCCGGTTTGGGCGAGCCAGATCTGCGCCACAGCCTCACCGACGTCCTCCGTCATTTCGCGAGAGGATTTCGTCGATCGAGGTTGCGACGCCCTGGTTGTCGCCTGCCGGACCCGATGTTGCCGGCTCTTGGATTGCGGCCGGTCGAGGGGGCGTCGTGGGTCCGGGGGAACGTGCAGAAAGGGGTGCGGAGGCCGGCGAGGGGCTGCCGGCCTCCGCTGCGACGCGACCACCACCGGGCAAAGTCGACGAGGGGACGTCGTTGCCCGTACGTGGGGGGGAAGGGAGTGGTGGATCGCGCCGCGGGGGGACAGATTCGGTCTTCAAGGAGTCGAACCGGGCGACCTGCTTGATCGAGGCCGGTTCGAGTTTGAGGTGTTTCAGGGCGAGCTTCTCGATGCGCTCGGCCTCGTTGAGGTGAGCCCATTCGACCCGCAGGATGTGCGTGGCCTGCTGGCTCTCGACGATCTTGTGGTTGGTCCGGTCGATCCGCTCCTCGAGGTCCTGCACCCTGTACTTCACGGTGAACAGGCCCACCGCCGTGGCGACGGCGGCAATCGACCAGAAGACGAGCCCGCGATGGATCATGCGCGGCCTCCGGGAGCGAGCAGCTTTTCGGCCACCCGCAGGCGCGCCGAGCGGGCACGCGGATTGGCCGCCACCTCGGACGCCGTCGGCAGCGTCGGCTTGCGCGTGAGATCGCGCAGCGTGGCCTCGCGTTCGACGGCGCGCGGCGGCGCATGGCGCGACGGACCGGGCGTGCGGCCGGCGCGGGCGCGCACGAACTCCTTGACCGCGCGGTCTTCGAGGGAATGGAACGAGACGACGGCCAGCCGGCCGCCCGGCGCCAGCACCTGCTCTGCAGCGACAAGGCCGCGTTCGAGTTCGCCCAGCTCGTCATTGACCGCGATGCGCAGGGCCTGGAAGGCGCGCGTCGCAGGATCGCTCTCGTCTTTCGCCGACGGACCGACGGCGCGGCGGACGATGTCGGCCAGTTCGCCGGTCGTCTCGATGCGCTTGGCCCGACGCGCCTCGACGATGGCGCGCGCAACCCGACGGCTGCGCCGTTCCTCGCCGTAACGCCAGAAGATATCGGCGAGCTCCGATTCGTCGGCCTCGTTGACGAGCTCCGCCGCGGACGGGCCGCGCTTCTCCATGCGCATGTCCAGCGGACCGTCGCCGCGGAACGAGAACCCGCGCTCGGCACGGTCGAACTGCATCGACGACACGCCGAGATCGAGCGCCACGCCGTCGACCTCATCGACGCCCTCGGCCGACAGCAGCTCGGCCATGTCACCGAAGCGGCCTTCGATCAGGCGCAGCCGCGGCGCGTAGCGCGCGGCCATGGTCCGGCCGGCGGTGATGGCGTCGGGATCGCGATCGATGGCGATCACGCGGCAGTCGGCGCGATCGAGCATGGCGGCGGTGTAGCCGCCGGCGCCGAAGGTGCCGTCGAGATAGCGACCGCCATCGCGCGGCTGCAGCGCGTCGATCACCTCGCGCGCGAGGACGGGAACATGCCGGGGCGCGGCGCTCATGCGTCGCCTCCCCCCAGGCCACGCACGAAGGCCGCCATCTTCTCGCGGTCGCCGTCGCGACGGGCCTGCCAGCGCGCCGGATTCCACATCTGGAACTTGTCGCCCTTGCCGACCAGCATGACGCTGCCCTCGACGTCGAGCGCCTGGGCGAACTCGGCCGGCAGCGAGAAGCGGCCGTCCGGCTCCATGGCGATGGTGCGGGCGCTGGCCGAGAGATAGCCGGCGGGATCGAAGGCCTCGTCGTCGAGCGCCACCTTGAGCGAGCCCTTGGGCCCCAAGGCCTCGACGCGGAGCCGGTCGAGCATGGCATCGAAACCGAAGCGCGAGTTTCCGTTCACGACGCCGGGGACATTGGGAGAGTGATAGAGGACGAAGGCGCCGCGGTCGTCGGGCGGCAGCTCGTCGCGGAAGGCGGCGGGCAACAGGACCCGGCCTTTCTTGTCGAGCTTGATCAGGATTTCGGACCGAAAGGCCACGACCCTGTCCCCCTAAATCCACGACAGGTGCCCCACGCCCCTGCGGTTCCCTGCTTACGGGATAATATGGGATATCATGGGATACTCAGGGAAGCAATATTGAAAACGGGATTCGGTGAGGAATCTGAGGGCCTTAGCCACAATATCTATTGTGCACAATCGAGCGAAATCCACAATATGTTGAGAATCTGCCCTGTTCGAGCAGCAAGATGGGTCAGACGGCCTGTAAGCCGGGTTCTGTCCTCGCCCGCGGCAAGCCGGGACGATGGATGGCCATTCCTCTGGGACGTCCGTTGCCGAACGCCTCGCGCGACCGACCCGGACGACGACGCGGAA
>JAIETA010000337.1 GCA_019745575.1 Reyranella sp.
CGCGGCGGCAGCTTCAGTGCGGGCGCGGTGCGCGGATCGAACGGCACCGCCGCCGGCGCGGCGCGGGAGCCCGCGGGCAACGGTGGCGCCGCACCGGCCAGTCCGCGAAGACCGTTGCCGCCATAAGCCCAGACGGCGACCGCGGCCAGGCCGAGCAGGACCAGGACCACGCCGTAGGCCACGTACGGCATGACGCGCCGCTGCGTGCCTTCGGTCCCGTCGGAAGCCGTCGCCATGAAGTTGCTTTCCTGTGTGTCGGAAGTCCGGGCGCCAAGGCTAGCGGGCAGCGGAACGGGCATCAACGGCGGCGGGCGGAAGCAGGCCCTATTGACTTGTCCGTCTCCTATTCCTATACTCCTACTCAACGGGAAAGTGCCGGCAAAATGCCGTCACCGACCCTCAACCGATAGGAGGATGACATGGCCCCGTCCGACCGGGAAATCTTCTTCGGCCAAGGCGCCCGGCGCCCGCCGTACCCCTCGCAGCCCTTCCCGCAGCCGCCGGCGGGGCAGTCCATGAGCTTCACCGAGGCCTACGCGTTGAAGAAGAGCTACCGCCAAAACGCCGTCCTGCCGCCCGACATGAGCGGCTACACGCTGGAGGACCTGCGCGTGAAGGCCGAGGAGGAGACCCGCCCCGAGCGCGAGGCGAAGGAGCGCGCGGAGAGTGCCCGGCGCCTCGAGAGCGCCGCGACGGCGGTGCAGCGGGCGCTGTCCGGCGGGGCGGCGGAGGGGCCGCGCAAGCGCGTCGGCTGGCGACTGCGCGTCACCTTCCTCGGCAACCTGGCGCGCGGCCGCTCGATCGCCGAGGCGGCGGCGCGCACCGGCATCGACGAGACGACGGCCCGGCGGTGGCGCAAGAAGTTTCCCGCCTTCGACGCCAAGTGGACCGAGATCCTGGAGGGCCGCGCGCGGTGCGGCCGCGAGGACTTCGTACTGCGCGCCGGCGAGCCCCGGGTGACGCAGCGCTATTTCTTCCGCGGCAGGCAGGTGGGCGAACTCGTCCGCCACGACGACCGGGCGCTGATGTTCCTGATGCAGCGCGCCGAGCGGGCGAAGGAGCGCGAGGAGGACCGCGCCGAGCGCCGCGAGATCCGCGAACACGAACTCGCGATGCGCCGGCTGGAGATCGAGGCGAAAAAAGGCATTCCGGAAAAGCCCGAGTCTACCGGGCAGGCGGCCTCACCGGAAAAGGCGTGAATCGCCTGCCGGCCCAAGGGCTTGCGCCGGAAAAACCGGGCATCGCCCCTGTGCGGGTCGTGGAGCGGTCAGCGCCCCGAACCGGCCGCCAGGCCTGCCAGGGCGCGGACGTCGGCCATCTCCTCCAGGCGGTCCGTGGCCTCGATCAACTGCAGGCCGGCATCGGGCGCCAGCGGTTCGGCGCTGAAGGCGAGGCAGCGGCGGAACTTTTCCAGATGCTGCTCGCGCGTCAGGGGGCGCGACGGGTGGGCCAGCATGGTCTCGCCGCGCCAGGCGAGCGCACGGCCGTCGCTCAGGTGCACCACCACGGTCTGCGGCGCCAGCGCGTTGGGATCGCCGCTGCCGTCGTCGCGTGTCTCGATACGCGCCGCCAGCTCATAAGTCGCCGGATCGTCCAGCGCCGCGCCGCGGAAATGCGCCAGATCGAGCGCGCCGTGCTGCAAGGTCTTGGCCACGGCATAGGCGAGGCAGAGCCTGGCGTAGCTCGCGCCGGCGTCGGGCCTGGGCGGCCGGCCGACCAGGCGCACGATCAGCGGCGGCGCGATCACCTCGACGCGGGCGACGTCGGCGGCGGCAAAGCCATGTTCCGCGCGCAGCACCCGCACGCCCTCGACGCCGCCATGGGTGGCACGGCCGGCGGGAAACGGCTTGTGGCTGAACTCGGCCAGGCGCCAGTCGCGGCCGAGGCCGGCCAGCACCGGCTCGAGGTCGTGCGCGCCCTCGAACAGCGGCAGGTAGCCGTAGGCGCCCTCGAACACCTGAAGCGCGGCGCCGAAACCCAGGCAGGCCATCTCGCACGACTGCAGGGCGGCACGCGTGTTGAAGGCGATCTGCACCGGCAGGATCGGGCTGCCCTCGCTGTGCGCCTGCATGGTGCCGCTGGCCTGGGCGAGCTGCCAGGCGAAGGCTGCTTGCAACGTGGGCCGGTCGAGGCCGAGCAGGCGGCCGGCCGCCGCCACGGCGCCGAAGCCGCCGGCGGTGCCGGGGCGGAAGAAGCGAAAGCCGGCGCGCGAGGCGAGGCCGAGGCCGGCGGCGATGTCGACGCCCACCGCCAGAGCGGCGATCAACTCGGCGCCGCTCGCCCCGCCCTTGAGTTCGGCCGCCGCCAGCGCCGCCGGCAGGACGGCGGCCATGGCATGCACCACCGCGCCCTCGTGCAGGCCGTCATATTCCTGGTTGTGCATCTGCCAGGCGTTCAGGAAGGCGGCGGCGGGTGCCGCGAGACGCGCCGTGCGGCCCCATACCGGCACGGCCGGCGCGCCCCAGCCGGACGCCACCGCGAGCAGTCCCTCGCCGCCCTCGACCGAGGAGCCGGCGATGCCGACGCCCAGACTGTCGAGCACGAAGATCCTGGCGCTTCGGATCACGGTGTCCGGCAGATCGGCGAAGCGGGTGGCGAGCGCATGGTCGGCGAAACGGGCGGCGGCGGTCATGGCCCATCTGCACCGATCGCCTGCCCCGTCGCAACTGCGGTCACAATGTCCGATTGCAATCGGACGGCTGGCCTTCGAGACTGCGCCGCCATCCACCGGAGGAACGATGTTTCGACTGCTGCGCCTTGTCTCTCTCGCCGTCTTGTTTGCCCTCACCCTGCTCGCCGGCGGCCTCGCCCAAGCCCAGGAACTCGCCCAGACCAAGGGCACCGAGCCGCAGCAGTACTGGGTGACCTATGCCTACGACGCCTCGACCGGCGCCTGGGGACTGGGCTGGGGCCGGACCGATCGCCAGACCACGATCAACGAGGCGCTGTCGCGCTGCGCCAGGCCGGGCTGCAAGGTGGGCACCGTCACCCTGGCCCGCTGTGTCGCCGTGGCCACCGGCACGCAGAAGGGGCCGGGCTTCGGCTACGCCAACGATTCCAAGACGGCCCAGGCCAATGCACTGCGCTTCTGCCAGCAGGGCCCTGCCGGCTCGACCTGCGAGGGAACCGCCGTGCGCTGCGGCGGCTGACGCGACGCCTAGGACGCCGTCTCGCCATCGAGCATGCTGCGCACCTTGCGCGCGAGCTGGTCGAGGGCGAACGGCTTCATCAGCAGGTCGATGCCGGGATCGATCTCGCCGTCGTGCACGATGGCATCGCGCGTATAGCCCGTGGTGTAGAGGACCTTGAGGTCGGGGCGGCGGGGCTTCACCGCATCGACCAGCTGGCGGCCCGTCGTGCCGGGCATCACCACGTCGGTGAACAGCAGTCTTATGCCGGGCTGGGCCTGCAGCAGCGCCCGCGCCTCGTCGGCCGAGGCGGCATGGAGCACCGTGTAGCCCAGCTCGCGCAGGGCCGCGACCGTGGTGCGGCGCACCCCGTCCTCGTCCTCCACCACCAGGATGATCTCGTCGGGCTGGCCGGACGGCAGGGCCGCCGAGCGGCCGGCCTCGGCGGCGAGCCGCCCCAGGGCGTCGACCGCCGCGGCGGCGGGCGCGATCACGCGCCGCAGGTAGATGCGCACCGTGGTACCGCGGCCGGGCGTGCTGTCGATGCGCAGGTGGCCGCCCGACTGGCTGACGAAGCCGTAGACCTGGCTGAGGCCGAGGCCGCTGCCGCGGTCGACGGTCTTGGTGGTGAAGAACGGATCGATGGCGCGCGCCGCCACCTCGGGCGACATGCCGGTGCCGGTGTCGCTCACCGCCACCATGACGTACTGGCCGCCCGGCACGCCGGCCTTGCGTGCGGCGTTGCCGTCGTCGAGCGGAGCGTTGCGCGCCTCGATGGTCAGCCGGCCGCCCTCGGGCATGGCGTCGCGGGCGTTGACGGCGAGATTGAGGATAGCGCTTTCGAGCTGGCCCGGATCGGCTTTGACGCGCCACAGCCCGCCGCCCACCACGGTCTCGAGATCGACGCGCTCGCCGATCACCCGGCGCAGCAGTTCGGCCATGTCCTGCACCAGGCCGCTCACGTCGAGCACCACCGGCGCCAGCGCCTGCTGGCGCGAGAAGGCGAGCAGCCGCCGGGTGAGCTGCGCGCCGCGGTTGGCGCCGTCGAGCGCGGCGTCGACCAGCCGGGCCACGTCGCCGTCGCCGCGCGCCAGGCGGCGGCGCGCGAGATCGAGACTGCCGATGACGATGGCCAGCATGTTGTTGAAGTCGTGGGCGATGCCGCCGGTCAGCCGGCCGACCGCCTCCATCTTCTGCGTCTGGCGGACCTGGGCCTCGGCCGTCTCGCGCGTGTCGATCTCCTGGCGCAGCGCCTTGTTGGTCTCGAGCAGCTCGTAGGTCCGCTCGGCCACGCGCCATTCCAGCGCCTCGTTGGCCTTGCCGAGCGCTTCCGACGCCGAGGCAAGCCGCGTGCGGGCACGCTCCATGGTGTGGATCAGGGCGATGATGAGGGTCGAGACCACGGCGAAGAAGGCGATGCCCACGATCTCGGACGCGCCGTAGAACACAAGTGTCTCCGGCGGCCCCAGCAGAAAGTAGGACGCCAGCAAGGCGGACCACACGGCGGCCAGAACGCCCGGCCGCCAGCCGCCGAGGTAGGTGGCGACCAGGACGGCGGGATAGAAGGTGATGAAGAGCGAGTGATCGAGCAACTGGTCCATCGCAAGCCGCAGCTCGAGCGATCCGACCGGCGCCGCCAGGGCGAACAGATAGCCGATCCAGGGCCGCTTGCGCAGCGGCTGCGTCTTGGCGAAGAGATCCATGGCCGCTCCCAGGCTGCCGGCGCGTTGGGCGCCGGACCAGGCGGCAAGACTAGGCTGCCGCGGCGGCCGTTGTCTCGCCCGGCCGCGCGCGGCGGCGCCGGGTCCGGCTCGCAAACCGGCGCAAAGCCGGGCAAGCTGGGCGGACGATCACAGGAGGACTCCATGCCCGACTCCCACGCCACCACGACCAAGGCGAGCATCGTCAATCATCTCGGCCCCGACTCGTTCGAGAAGGACGGGCTCCGGCCGTTCTTCGAGTACCGGCCGCTGGGATTGAAGGAGCTGACCGGCGGCAAGGTCGGCGCGCATGTCATCCGTGCCAAGCCCGGCCAGCATGCCGACGCGCCGCGCCACACCCATGCCCTCACCTTCCAGTTCGTCTACGTGCTGAAGGGCTGGGCGATCTTCGAGTACGAGGGCCACGGCGAACACAAGCTCGTGGCCGGCTCGACCGTCTATCAGCCGCCCGGAATAAAACACAAAGAGATCGCCCACTCCGACGACTTCGAAGTGCTGGAGATCACCATGCCGGCCGATTTCGAAACCGCCGAAGTGACGTGAGACTTCTCGCCGTCCTGCTGACGCTGCTGCTGCCGCTCATCGCCCTGCCGGCGGCGGCGCAGTCCCTGCCCGATATCCCGACCCTGGCAGTGCCGCCGGGCACCGCGAGCGGCCGGCTGGCGGCGGGCGGGCGCGACTTCTACTACGTCCGGGCGGCGGCGCTGCAGGCCCTGGCGGTGACCGTCACCTCGCCCGGCAACGAGGCGATCTTCCAGATCTACGATCCCAACACGCTGGTCGGCCGGGGCGGCGACGGCGGCATCGTCATCACCGGCAATCCCCTGCCCGACGCCGGCCCGCGGACCGATGCCGCGGCCTGGTTGGGCGTGGTGCCGATGGGTGGCCTCTACCTGATCGTCGTCGCCAGCCGCGGCGGCGCCACCAGCTACACGCTGACGATTTCGCTGCAGTAGGTCCGCGCCAAATTTGCATATTGCGCCAATCGTGCAATTAGATTTTAATTCTGCAACTGCCATGCGACTTGTTGCAGGGTCGTCTGCCACACCGCCGCCCCGATGTGATCGCGCTTGACCGAGAGAGGAGTCGAAGCATGAAAGCCATGATCATTGCCGCAATCGCCCTTCTGTGGGCCGGCGCGGGCCACGCCCAGCAGAATTGCGTGTCGCAGTATCTCGACGCTCCGGGCAAGTCGGCGGCCGGCCTGATCGCCGCCGGTTTCGAGATCAGGGGCGCGATCCCCGGCGGCCTGTGGGTGCAGAAGGACCGCGAGGCCTACTACTGTAACATCGGCCGACCGCGCGACAACGAACTGGTGTGCTGGCAGCTGCGTGAGCCGGTGAAGGGCAGCCCCTGCCAGTAGCCGGCGTCGCGCCTAGCGCGGCGTCGCCGGACAACTGAAGCTGATCGGCCGTGGCGGGGTCGCGAAGGCCGGATGCGCCGCCGGCATGCCGGCCCCGGGATCGGCCTTCGGCCAGACGCCGCTGGCCAGGTTCTTCTCGACCAGCGGCAGCAGCTCCTGGAAAGCCGCCCAGCCGCGCAGCCGCACGCCCGCCTCGGTGTCATGGATGGCGTCGATGAACAGGTCGGGATCGCGCGGCATCAGGCGCGCCACGTCGAGGAAGGCCAGGCCATGCTGGGCCGCGTACTTGGCGAAGACGCGGTTCTGGAAGGCCGCCAGCCGTTCCATGTCGCGGTAGCGGAACGGGAAGTAGCTGACGTTGAGATATTCCAGGATGAGCCGGTGGCGGATCGGGTTCAGCACCATGCCGTCCTTGACCAGCCAGACGAAGGAGGCGAGCGCCAACTCGCCGCCGACCGCCGCCGTGGTGGCGCGGATGCGGTCGAGATCGCGCAGGATGGTGGCAAGGTTCACCGGCAGGTCAGATCGCGCGATGTCGGGATCGCGCTCGTCGACGCCGGCCGGCCACACCAGGTTGTAGGCGGGCTTGGGCCACTCGCCGCCGGCCGGGCCGTCGCCCGGCTGGTCGGTGGCGGCCAGCAGGGCTTTTAGCCGGCGCGCCAGCGCCAGGTGGTCGGCGGCTTCGGCCAGCCAGCGCGACCACAGGCCGGCAGGCTTGTCGGCCGGCGGCCAGGCGAAGGGCGGCGGCGGCAGGTCTGGCACGACGGTGCGCAGACTGAACTGGTTGGCGCCCTCGTAATAGACGACGAGGTCGGGCCGCAGCGGCGCCAGCTCCTGGCCGACGATGGTCGCGATGTCGGTCGAATTGACGCTCTCGCGGCCGGCGTTCAGCACCTCGAAGCGCAGGTCGAGCTTCTTCGATGCCGCCCACAGGTTCAGCCAGTGACCGATGTATTCGGGGTAGGAGTACGGCAGGTGATGGCTGCTCACCGTCGTCGAGGCGCCGACGAAGGCGATGCGCACCGTCCGAGGGGCGCGCACGAACGGCACCGGTGGCCCGCGGAAGCCGTAGGCGTTGGTGACCAGCCCGGCCGGCGTCGTGGTGTTGGCCAGGAAGCGGTAAGGCGGATGGCGGCTGCCGTCGGGCGGGTCGTAGACGAACAGGCGGCCCGGCGCGTCGCGCAGGTAGGGATGGGCGCAGGGGTCGCCGACGAGCGCCGTGTTCCACGCCTTGAACATGTCGGCGCGCCGCGTGCCGGCGGTGACGCCGCTCTGCTCGACGCGACGCACCAGCTCATGCCACTCGTCCGGCACCTTGCCGCGGTTGGGCAGCGGCGGCGGGGCGCTGAAGTACCAGGCGCGCTCGACGCCGACGGCGCGCGGGATCTCGTCGAGATGGCGCACCGCCTCGCTGCCGGTGCCGCCGCTCTCGGCGTCGACCCAGCGCACGATGGCCTCGGCGGCGGCCGTGCACAACGCGACCGACAGCACGACCATGAGAGTGTTCTTGAGAAAATTGCGCAAAGACATTCGCCGCGATATTGCCGCCCGGATAAGGTGTTAGTATGCCCAGCCTCCGATGAAAAGAGCTTGAGGCGCGGGGAGACATCGATGCAGTTCGGCTGGCTGACGCTTGCCATGTCGCCCTCGCCCGACGAGGACGGGGCGCGCATCGACAATATCGTAGCGCAAGCCTGCCTCGCGGAGCGGCTGGGTTTCTCCGACGTCTGGCTGACCGAGCACTATTTCACCGGCGAGAGCGTCTACTGCGACTCGCTGACCTTTGCCGCGGCCCTCGCGGTGAAGACCGAGCGCATCCGCATCGGCTTCGCCGTGGTGCAGACGCCGTTCCACCATCCGGTGCGGCTGGCCGTGCGGCTGGCGCTGCTCGACAACCTCAGCAAGGGCCGCATCGACGTCGGCATCGGCAAGGGCACGGCCTACAACGAATACGAGTTCGTGGGCCATGGCTTGCGCAGCACCGACAGCCGCGAGCGCATGGAGGAGGCGGTGGAAATCCTCGAGCGCGCCTGGCGCGAGGCACCGTTTACCTTCGAGGGAAAGTTCCACCGGCTGCACGTTCCGGCGATCCGGCCCAAGCCGGTGCAGCAGCCGGGCCCACCGCTGTGGCGCAGCGTGATCTCGCCGGGCTCGTTCGCCGAGTGCGGCAGGCTCGGCGTGCCGATCCTGACGGCGCGCCTGCCGGTGGCGCGCATCAAGGAGCGCTGGGCAAGCTATGCCGCGGGCATCGACGAAGCCGGCCACGACGCTGCGACCAAAGCGCGGCTGCTCGCGCGGAGCGCGCTGTGGCGCAACGTCTATGTCGCCGAGTCCGACGCCCAGGCCGAGGACGAGCTGGCGGCCCTGCTGGTCGAAACCCGCGCCCACATGATGCACGTACGCGAGGCCTACAATCCCGCCGACTTCGCGCCCGACCCGGCGGCGCTCAACGCCTGGACCGACCCCGCCGTACCCGATTCGGAGGCCATTCCCTTCGTGCTCTCGACCGGCTCGCTCTACGGCAGCCCGGCACGGGTGCGCGAGCAGGTGGCCGAGCTGCGCGACGTGGGCGTCCGGCATCTGCTCTGCCAGACCGGCTTCGGCGCCATGAGCCACGACCAGAACGTGGCCTCGATGCGCCGCTTCGGCGAGCAGGTGATGCCGGCGTTCGCGTAGAACGATGGAACGCATCGGCTGGCGAGACGCGCTCGATCGCCTCGACTTGATCGCAGCCCTGTTGCCCTTCGATCCGCATGTCGCCGGCACTCCGCCGCTCGGCCTGGACTTGCCGTCAAGCGACATCGACGTGCTCTGCCACGTAGTCGATGGCGCTGCCTTTACCGACTGCCTTTGGTCGTATGGCAGCCCGCAAAGCGACTTTCGTATCCACCAATGGACCGGTGACGAGCGCGCGATCGTGGCGTCTTTCCGTGCCTTCGAGTGGACGATCGAGGTTTTTGGCAGCCCCCGGCCGGTCGAGCGCCAACGCGGCTGGCGTCACTTCGAGATCGAGCGACGATTGCTGGTGGCGGGCGGCGATCGCCTGCGAGAATGCGTCATGGCATTCCGGCGCGGCGGCATGAAGACCGAGCCGGCGTTCGCGGCCGTGCTCGGGCTTTCCGGCGATCCGTATGAAGCGTTGCTGCAGCTGGCGTCGATGCCGGCGGCCGACCTGGATCGGCTGGTCGCCGATGCATTGACCGCCGGGTCCGGAGGCCTGGATCGAGACGACTGACTGCTAGCAATCCCCGATGCGTTTGCCGCTCAGCGTGCTGCTGCCTTTCAGCGTCGTGCCGGTCTTGTCCTTGGCCACGACCTGGCCAAGGCCTTCGTAGCTGGTCGTGCTGAACGTGATCTCCGCCGTGGCATCGACGCCCGGCGCGTCGGCGGCCGGCGGACACGACAGGCTGGCGCTGAGGACGCCGGGCTGCTTGGCCGCGCCCTGGTACTTGCAGCCGTGCCTGGCCATGTCCTCGGGCGACGGAAACAGCAGGCGCTCGAGCTGCGCTTCGGCGCCTTTCAGGCAGACCTGGCGCGACGTCGCCGGCATCGGCTGCACGCCCTCCATCGTGGTCTTGTCGTTGGTCTCCCACAGGCCGGCCTGGATCGCCGTCTGGGCCTGCGCCACGCCCGCCGACAACGACACGCCGACCACCGCCGAAATTGCGAACAGTCTGATCACGCAGCACACTCCCTGTTGTATTCTCTCGTCCGGCACCTTAGCGCATGTCGGCGCATGAGGTGAACCGAACCACTTGCGCCGGGATCGCCGTGACCCACTTTCGCCTGTTGCTTGTCGCCCTCTGCCTGTCATCGATCGCGGCCGGACCGGCCGTGGCCCAACAGAGCGGCGGCTACTCGACGCCTCGCCCGTTCATGGAGCTGTTCTTCGATTTCACGGGCAGTAACGAGCCCGACTACCCGACCGGGCAGCCGACGCTCGGCCAGCTGTTGACCCAGACCGAGATCGCGCGCGCGGGCGGCGCGGCGGCAGCCGGTCCGCTGGTGCTGGTCTCGGGGTCCGACATCTATGTCTACGATTCGACGAGCGGCGCGCGACGCGCCCATGAGCGCTTCCGCGCCGACCGTGCCAGTGGCTTCTACGAGATGACGGCGATCAGCCACATCGGGCCGGCACTTGCCTACCTGGCGCAGATAAAGGCCGACGGCGATCCACGCTGGAAGGCCAGGCTGGCATCCCTGCACGCGCATGTGAGCGAGGTGCGGACGCTCAACCTGCGGGCGGCCGACAATTGGCTCGACCGGCTCGACCAGCCGGCATGGCGGACGCGCAAGGCGGAGATCCGCGACATGATCGACTATGCCTGCGCCCGGACGCTTGCCTACATCGACGGACTGGGCGACGGCGGCGGCTTCACCACGACCGGCGTGAACGACGACTTTTTCAATGGCACATCCGCCGCCTTCCCGATTCCCTTCCGCAACGTGATGATCGCCACCTTCATGCTGGAGGCGCTGCGCGGTGCCGCCGACGTGCAGGCGGCGCTCGCCCGCCTGCAGCTCGACTGGCCCCATGCCATGGTGCTGGTGAACAGCCGGGCCGGCGCCAACGTGTCGTCCGGGCTGACGGAGGGCACGAACTGGCTGGTGGCGTTCCTGCGGGCCGCGTCGGCGTTCGACCTTCCCGACGAGCGCATCAAGATCGTGCCCTACGTCGAAGCGCGGCCGAGCTTCGGCCAGACACGGCTGTCGCCGGCCGATCTCCACTACTACGTTCAGCAGGTCTGGGGCCCGCTGTTCTATCGCCGCCTCGTCGCCGACCGGGTGTTCTCGAACATCGCCACCATCTACCTGCCTGACCGGCCGCCGCTGCCGGGGGATCCCGGCATCACCGCCGCCGGCGCCATCGACCAGTTCATGATTCGCCTGAAACATTCGCTGCGGGACGCACGCGAGATGCTCTCCAACACCGTGGCGTTCTGGATGGTGCAGGAACTGGCCGACAAGAAATGGGACCCGGCCCTGGTGCAGATCCCGGGACTGACCGCCGGACTTCCGCAGGGCGCGTCGGCATATCCGCGGACCGCGCTGAAATAGGCCGGCGGCCGTCCAGGCATCTTGCAAATTGCGACGCTCGAGCCGACGCTCGTGAACATCGTCACACTGACAGTCACGCTGGAAGCACCGCCATGCCCGACGCCTCCCATACACCCCCTCCCCGCCAGTTCGACGTCGCCATCGTCGGCGCCGGTCTCGGCGGCCTCTACGCCATCCACCGCCTGCGCGGCATGGGACTCAGCGTCCGCGCCTACGAGGCCGGCTCGGGCGTCGGCGGCACCTGGTTCTGGAACCGCTACCCCGGCGCGCGCTGCGACGTGGAAAGCCTGGAATACTCCTACAGCTTCTCCGACGAGCTGCAGCAGATCTGGAAGTGGCCGGAGCGCTACGGCACCCAGCCGGAGATCCTGAAATACATCGACCATGTCGCCGACCGCTTCGATCTGCGTCGCGACGTGCAGCTCAACACCCGGATCGTCTCGGCGCTGTTCGAGTCGGCCACCGGCCTTTGGACGCTCCGCACCGACCGCGGCGAGGAGGTGCGCGCCCGCTACTGCGTGATGGCGGCGGGCAACCTCTCGACGCCGCGCGTGCCCGACTTCGAGGGTATCGGCGACTTCAAGGGCAAGTGGTACCACTCCGGCCTGTGGCCGCACGAGGGCGTCGACTTCAGCGGCCTGCGCGTGGGCGTGATCGGCACCGGCTCGTCGGGCGTGCAGATGATCCCGCTGATCGCCCGCCAGGCCAGGCACCTCACCGTCTTCCAGCGCACCGCCAATTTCAGCCTGCCGGCCCGCAACGGTCCGATGGAACCTGAGCGCGAGCGCACCCACAAGGCCGACTATCCCGCCCGCCGCCGCGCCGCCTACGACACGCCGTTCGCCATCGGCGGCTACCCCAAGCCCACCAAGTCGGCGCTGGAGGCCACGCCCGAGGAGCGCAACGCCGTCTATGAGGCCAAGTGGCAGGAGGGCGGCAGCATCAGCTTCCTCTATGCCTACACCGACCTGCTGGTGAACAAGGAGGCGAACGACACCGCCTCGGAGTTCGTGCGCAACAAGATCCGCGGCATCGTGAAGGATCCGGTGACGGCCGAACTGCTGGCGCCCAAGGACCATCCGATTGGCACCAAGCGGCTCTGCCTCGACACCGGCTACTACGAAACCTACAACCGCCCGAACGTAACCCTGGTCGATGTGCGCAGCGATCCCATCGCCGCCATCACACCGACGGGACTGCGCACCGGCCAGAAGGAATACGAGCTCGACGCCATCGTGTTCGCCACCGGCTTCGACGCCATGACCGGCGCGCTGCGCGAGATCGACATCCGCACGTCGGACGGCGCCGCGCTGGCCGACAAGTGGGCGGGCGGGCCCCTCACCTATCTCGGCCTGATGGTGGCGGGCTTCCCCAACATGTTCGTGATCACCGGGCCGGGCAGCCCGGGCGTGAAGACGCAGATGATCGCCTCGATCGAACAGCACGTCGACTGGATCGCCGGCTGCCTCGATCACCTGGGCAAGCACCAGCTCGACCGCATCGAGCCTGCCCTGCGGGCGGAAAGCGAATGGGTCGGCCACGTCAACGCGGTGGCCGACAGCACGCTCTATCCGCTGGCCAATTCCTGGTACGTCGGCGCCAACATCCCGGGCAAACCGCGCGTGTTCATGCCTTATGTCGGCGGCTTCGACCGCTACAAGCGGCACTGCGACGGGATCGCGGCCAAAGGCTACGAGGGCTTCACCCTCTCCCGCCACGGCGCCGCCGTTTCCTGATCTTGGCGGGGTGCGGCGCCTCGTCGACGCCGACCGGCGAGGACACTGCCGTCGCGGTCGACGATCGCTTCAGCCCGGCCAGGCGCAGCGTCCGTTCGAGCAGCAGTTCGTAGATCGGCCGGCCGCCCAGCGCGCCGGCCACGATGTGGGCGGTCACGCAGGTCGCGATCAGCGGCAGGATCAAGCCGAAGGCGCCGGTCAGTTCGGCGCCCAGCACGACGGCGACCAGCGGCGCGCGCACCGTGGCGGTGAACAGCCCGCCCATCGCCGCCACGGCGAATGCCGCCGCCGTGGTCGGCGGCAGGGCGACCAGGCCGGCCAGCGGCAGGCTCTCGACGAGGAGGCCGAAGGCGAGGCCGATCGCAGTGGCGAGCGCCAGCATCGGCGAGAAGATGCCGCCCGGCACGCCGACCGGATAGCTCGCCATGGTGCCGACGAAGCGCAGAACCGCGATCAGGAGCAGCGCCGTGAGCGACAGCTGGCCCGCGACAAGATGCGGGATCACATGATCGCCGCCGCCGGTCGCCTCGGGCAGGACGATGGCAAGGGCGCCCGCCGCCGCGCCCACGACCAGCGCCGGCACGAACGGTGCGCGGTGGAATGTGCGGGCCGTCCAGTCGAGCGCCAGCAGCAGGCACTTGTTGAAGCCGACGCCCAGCACGCCCAGCCCCGCCCCCAGTACGACGAAGGCCGGCAGCGTGGCGAGCGGCATCATCACGGCGGCGACCTTGAGCGGCAGCGCGAGGCCGATCAGCATTTCGAGGGCGAAGGCGCTGGCGGCGGCGGCGATGATCACGCCGACATAGGCGCGGAGCGTGTAGGGAAACTGCCGGCGAGTCTCCTCGATGATGAACAGCACGGCCGCCAGCGGTGCGTTGAAGGCAGCCGACAGGCCGGCCGCCGCGCCGGCCGCCAGCAGCGCCCGCATGTCGACCTGGCCGAGCCTGAGGCGCTCCGACACGGCCGCGGCGATCGCGGCGCCCATATGGATGGTCGGCCCCTCGCGGCCCGCCACAAGGCCCGAGCCGAGCGCCAGGATGCCGGCCACGAACTTGACCGGCAGGACACGACGCCAGCGCACCTCGCGCAGCCCTTCCATGGCGCCCTCGATTTCCTGGACGCCGCTGCCGGCCGCTTCCGGCGCGACGCGCCGGGTAAGGAAGAAGGCCGCGACGAGCGCCAAGGCGGCGATCGCCGCCGCCGCCAGCACGGTCAGGGGCCCGTCGCCGAAGCGCGCCACCAGCCAGCTCGGCCACGGCAGCAGCGCATCGACGGCGGCGTGGAAGGCCGCGCCCACGACGCCGCCGGCCAGGCCGCAGCACAGCGCGATCAGATAGAAGACGCCGTCGGACATCGGCGAGGACTTGGATCGATCCGAAGGCTCCATGGCGCGCAGGATATCCAAGTCGGAGGATTTGTCGGAGCAAAAACCGGCGCTGGCCACCCCGGGGGCGCCTACTTCTCCGACTTGGCGAGCGCGATCGTAAACGTCAGCCAGGCGTTCCACCCGGTGGGGCGGTTCTGGCCGGCAAACTCGTAGTAGCCCCGGGCGTTCATCTGGACGTCTCGGCCGCCGAGCGAAAAGTTGTAGCCGACCTGCGGTCCCACGCCGACCACGCTGGCCGGGAAGGCGCCGAAGGTCGCGCCCGATCCGGAGTCGCCGGTGATCTGATAGTAGAGGTAGCCCACGACGCCGGCATAGACGCTGTCGTTCAGCGACTGCGCCGCCGACAGGTCGAGATGCAACGACATGCCGCTCTGGTAGGCGGTGCTCGCATTCATGAAGTTATAGGTGAGGCCCAGGACGGAAGAGAACTCGCGGCCCGACCCGTCGTCGTAGTAGGTGTAACCCAGCCCGCCGTCGACCGCCCACCGACCGAGGCCGGTCGTCGCGAGCCGCGACGGGTCGTAATTGCCGACCGGAACGTTGCCCGTGGCATAGACCATGAAATTGTGAACGTCGGCGACCCATTTCTGGGCCACGGCCGGGGAGAGATCCCCCACCGCCGTCATCGCGTCGGTAATCGTCGTGCCGGCATCGGCCGCCGTGTAGTTGCCCATCTGTGCCGTCACGCTGAGTTCGAGCTGGCCACCGATCCCCGGTGTCGACATCGCATAGGTGGGCGTCACCATGAGAAAGTTCGAGCTCGTCAGGAGGCCGGTCACCACGTTGTTGCCGCGCGAGACGTTGAGTGACGGATCGGTGCTCTGGGTCGCGTGGTAGTAGGACGTCGAGATCGAGAAACCGAGCGCCGACGGCACCGCGGCCTGCCAGGCGAAGGATCCGGGCAACCAAAAACCCGACCCGCCCTCGTCGGCGTGCGCCGCCGTGATGGGTCCGCACGTGAAGACGGCCGTCGCAAGGAGAGCGACGGCCGCTTTGGCTTGCTTGATGCCCGGCAGGCTACTTGTCGAGCCAGAAGGTGTCGAGCCGCACGACGTCGTAGATGCCGAAGTAATCCTTCGGATTATGGCCCTTCACGTAGTTGTACCAGCCGTCGTTGATCTTCTCCCACGACATCGGCAGCAGCGGGGGATCTTCCTCCATGATGGCTTCGGCCTGGCGGATCAGGTCGAGGCGCTTCTTGGGGTCGACCTCGCGGTCGATCTGCGGCAGCAGCGCGATGAACCTCGGATTGTCCCAGGCCGAATAGTTCTGCGGCCCGCCCTTGCCGTACCAGGCGTTGAAGTAGTCCGACGGATCGAGCAGCGTCGACACGATGGCGCCGATGGCAAGGTCGAACTTGCCGGACCGGACGTCGTCGAACCACACCGACTCGACGGCGGTGCGGATGTTGGTCTGCACGTTGAGGGTCTGCTGCAGCATGGCCTGGATGGCCTGCGACCACAGCTTGAAGCTCGCGACCTCGCGCACCAGGTAGTCGAGCCCGGTGATGCCCTTCTCGTAGCCCGCCGCCTTCATCAGCGCCTTGGCCTCCTTGATCGAGGCGGTCGGGTCGGGCTGGTAGCCCAGCCGCTTGCTGAGCTGATCCTTGGGCGTGGCGAAGTCCGAGAACGGATAGATGAAGCCGCCGACCATCATCGGCGCGATGTCCTTGACCACGTCGACCAGCACCGGCTTGTCGAGCACCAGGTGGAAGGCGCGGCGCACCCGCGGATCGTCCAGCGGCTTCTTCTTGTTGTTCATCCAGGTCGCCTGGATGACGCTCTGGTAGAAATCGGCGCCGGACATGCCGGGCGTCGCCTTGACCTTGCGCAGCGAGCCCGGATCGAGCAGCCGGGCGTAGTCGACGCGGCCCGACAGCAGGGCGGAGCCGAGCTCGGGCGAGAACGGCAGCGCATGATAGAACTCGACGCCGTCGAGATAGGGCAGGCCCTTATTCCAGTAGTTCTTGAACTTCTCCATCACCCAGATTTCGGCCTCGACGCGGCGCTGGCTCTTGAACGGGCCGGTGCCGGGGATGTCGACGACGCGGCGCAGGTTGTAGTTGTTGTCCTCCAGCGTCTTGCGGCGCACGATGCCGTTCCAGCCGCTGGCGAGCGCGCCCATGATGAAGGCGGGCGGCCGGGGCTCGCCGAGCTTGAACCGCACGGTGTACTTGTCGGGCGTGGTGATCTCGCTCACCGCCGCGAACAGCGTGCTGCGCGGAATGCTGATGCCCTGCGGCGGCTTGGCGATACGGTCGAACGTGGCCTTGACGTCGTCCGACGTCATCTCGGCGCCGTCATGGAACTGCACGTCCTTGCGCAGCATGAAGGTGTAGGTCGTGCCGTCCTTCGAAATTTCCCAGCTATGGGCGAGATCGGGAATGATGGTCTGGCCGCTGTCGCGCGGATCGCGCCGGATCAGGTTGTCGAACATGCAGCCCTGGCTGCCCAGGCTGTTGATGGTGCCCGACTGATGGAAGTCGAAATGCGGCGGCCGGCTGGTGATGCCGTACTTCAGCACGCCGCCCGACTTGGCGTTGGGCTCGGCCGCGCGGAGCTGGAACTTCGAGCCGTCGTACTCCATGGGCACGCCCTGCGCCCAGGCATGGAACGGCAGGCCGAACGCGCCGGCGCCACCCAGGGCGCCCATGGCGGCGGCGCCCTTGACGAAGTTTCGACGGTTTACGCGGGCACGCTTGGAATCATATTCCGTCATCGCACTTCCTCCCATTTGGTCTTTGGCGGACCGAGCACAGTATGCTCTGATGGTTTGTCCATCTTTGTCTTGGACCAAGGCTAACACGATAAATTCCAGGGAGTCGATGGCGGCACAGACAATCCTCGAGGTCGACGATCTCCAGACCCTTTTTTTTACGGCGGTCGGCACCGTGCGCGCCGTCGACGGCGTGTCCTACGCCCTGAAGAGCGGCGAGACGCTGGGCGTGGTGGGAGAGTCGGGCTGCGGCAAGAGCGTTTCGGCGCTGTCGATCCTGCGCCTGGTCGCCAACCCGCCGGGCCGCATCGTCGGCGGCGCCGTCCGCTTCGAGGGCAAAAATCTGCTCGAGCTCAGCGAACCCGAGATGGAACGCATCCGCGGCAACGAGATCTCGATGATCTTCCAGGAGCCGATGACCTCGCTCAATCCGCTGTACTCGGTCGGCCGGCAGGTCAGCGAGGCGATCGCGCTGCACCAGGGCCTGTCGCGCAAGGAGGCGATGGACCGCGCCGTCGAGATGCTGCGCCGCGTCTACATCCCCGAGCCCGAGCGCCGCGCCCACGCCTACCCACACCAGATGTCGGGCGGCATGCGCCAGCGCGTGATGATCGCCATGGCGCTGTCGTGCAATCCCAAGGTGCTGATCGCCGACGAGCCGACGACGGCGCTCGACGTCACCATCCAGGCGCAGATCCTCGATCTGATGCGCGAACTGCAGGAGACCTACGGCACGGCGATCGTCCTGATCACCCACGATATGGGGGTGGTCGCCGAGAACGCCGACCGCGTCGTGGTGATGTATGCCGGCCGCAAGGTCGAGGAAGCGCCGGCCGCGGACCTGTTCGACAACCCCGGCCACCCCTACACCAAGGGCCTGCTGGGCTCGATCCCGCACCTCGATACTGCGGCGCAGAGCAACGGCGCACGCGCGCGGCTGAACGAGATCAAGGGCATGGTGCCGTCGCTGTTCGACCTGCCACCGGGCTGCAGCTTCGCGCCACGCTGCGGCTTCGCCACCGACCGCTGCCGCGGCG
>JAIETA010000075.1 GCA_019745575.1 Reyranella sp.
GCGGGTGTAGCTCAGGGGTAGAGCGTCGGCTTCCCAAGCCGTAGGTCGCGGGTTCAAATCCCGTCGCCCGCTCCAAATTCAGTCCGCCAATCGTCTCGGGACAGGAACTTCGACATGGATGCGGTGGAATCGGCGCCGGTCGCGGCCAACGGCGACTTTGCCGCCGACGCGGCCAAGTTCACCGCCTACTGGCGAGCGGCCAACCAGGCGCTCGGCCGACTGCCGGCAAAACCGCAGCGCGACGCGGCCGCCACTGATGCGGCGGAAGCCATCAAGAAGGCCGCGCGCGAGGCGCGCTTCGTCTTCCTGCGCCGCCACGCCCGCGAACTCTACGGCAGATTGACGGACGGGCGGCGGAAGTTCGTCCGCATCGAGCGCCTGGTCTACGACGCGGCCGACCTCGTGGCCGGCCTGGCGCCGACGCGCGCCGAGGTCGCGGCGGAATCGGGCTTGCGGCAGGCGGACAAGGAAGGCTTCGAAATCGACCAGGGCATCCTGTGCAACCAGTTCCTGGCCGAGCCCGAATGTGGCGTGCACCTCTGCCATGCGATGCTGTTGCCGCACGAGGAATCCCAGGACGCGCTCGCCAAGTTCCTGCGCGACGGCCGGCTCGATCTCGGCACGGCAAAGGTCGAGCGCCAGGGCAAGGCCGCGGTGCTGCTCCTGTCCAATCCGCGCTTTCTCAACTCCGAGGATCTGTCGACCCTGTCGCCGACCGAGATCGGCGCCGACGTCTGCACTCTCGATCCGCGGAGCCAGGTCGCCGTGCTGCGCGGCGACGTCGTGCCAGCAGGCAAGTATGCCGGCCGCCGCGTGTTCAATTCGGGGATCAATCTCACGCACCTCTACCACGGCCGCATTCCCTTCCTGTGGTTCCTGGTCCGCGACATGGGCTTCGTGAACAAGATGACGCGGGGACTGGCGCGGCCCGACGTGGCGCCCGACGAGGTCTCGGGCGATTCGATCGAGAAGCTCTGGATCTCCGCGGTCGACACCTTCGCCATCGGCGGCGGCTGCCAGATCCTGCTCGCCACCGATTTCAACATCGCCGCCCGCGACGCCTACATGACCCTGCCGGCGCGCAAGGAGGGCATCATCCCGGCGATGGCCAACCTGCGGCTGTCGCGCTTCCTCGGCGACCGGCTGGCCCGCCAGGCGATCATGTACGAGCGTCGCTTCGAGTGCGATTCGGCGGAAGGACGCTTGATCTGCGACGAGGTCGTCGATCCCGACGCCGTTGACGGCACGATCGATCGCGTCATCGATCGGCTGACCGGCTCGGGCATCGTCGGCGCGATCGGCAACCGGCGCGCGCTTCGGCTGGCCGTCGAGCCGCTGGACAAGTTCCGGCGTTACGCCGCGCTCTATGCCCGGGAGCAGGCCTACTGCCATTTCAGCCCGGCCCTGATCTCCAATCTAGAACACTACTGGAATGCCGCCAGCCGGCGGGCCTGATCAGCCTTCGGCCATGAGATCGGCGAGCGTCGGATCGCCGGCCAGTTCGGCGGCCGGCGCAGTACGCAGGATACGGCCGCGGCTCAGAACCACTGCCCGGTCGGCGACGCGCAGCGCCAGGCCGGCGCGCTGCTCGGCAAGCAGGACGGCCATGCCGTTCCCCGCCAGCTCCCGCAGGTGACCGAGAAGGCCATCGACCACGCCTGGCGCCAGGCCCAGGGCAGGTTCGTCCAGCAGCAGCAGACGCGGCCTGTTCATCAGGGCGCGTGCCAGCGCAAGCATCTGCTGCTGGCCGCCCGAGAGCAGCCAGGCGCGCGCCTGCGGCCGGGCGCCCAGCATGGGGAACAGGGCCAGCATCTCGTCGACCAGACGACGGCGCGCGGGCGCCGGAAGCCAACACGATGCTTCGAGAGTCTCGCGCACGGTGAGTCCGGCAAACACGCGCCGGCCGGCGGGGACATAGCCCACGCCCATCGTCACACGCCGTTCGACGGGCAGGTGCGAAACATCCTGGCCGAAGAGCACGACGGGCTTCTGCGCCGGGCGGAAGCCCAGGATCGTCTCCAGCCATCGCGTCTTGCCGGCACGGTTGCCGCCCAACAGGGCGACGATCTCGCCCGCCCTCACGGTGAAGTCGCCGACGTCGAGGGGTGTCGCGGTCATGCCGCGGCCGCCGGCAAGCCGAGAAAGCTCGTGCGCACCGCCGGATCGGCGCGCACTTCGGCAGGGCGGCCGCTGGCAATCACCCTGCCGCCGTCGAGGCAGATCAACCTGTCGCAAACCCGCGTCAGCAGATCGATGTCGTGGTCGACGATCACGATGCCGCGGCCGGCGTCACGCAGGCGGCGCAGCGTCATCGCGAGCTGCTCGCGTTCGCGGTCGGTCGCGCCGGCGGCCGGCTCGTCGAGCAGCAGAAAGGCCGCGTCCGTCGAGACGGCCCGCGCCAGGTCGGACGCCCGCGACTCGCCTTCCGGCATCGGCGTCTGGAAGGTGCGGCCGAGCCCCTGCCGGGCAATGAGATGCGGCGGCAGGCGCTCGAGATTGACGCTGTCCAGGGCAATCGTCCCGCCATCCGCCCGATCGAGACCGGCGACGACATTGAGCAGCGTCGTCTTGCCCGACCCGTTGGGACCGATCAGCCCGACGATTTCCCCGCGCTCCAGCGCGAAGGACACGCCGGCCAGAGCGTCGACGCCGCCGAAGCGCTTGACGACGCGGTCGAGCACCAGTCGCCGCGGACCCCCGACCGCCGGAAGCCGCGCTGGCATCTCGGCCGGCCGGGCCGCGGGTGCCGGCAGGCGGCGCAGGCGATCGATCGCTCCGGCAAGCCCGGCGGGAGCCCACAACACAACGGCAAGGGTTGCCGCGGCATAGGCCAGCAGCCAGGCACCCTGGAAATCGCGCAGCATCTCGGGCAGGCAGACCGCGAGCATCGCGCCCACGACGGCGCCCATGGGATGCCGTGCCCCGCCGATCACGACCGATGTGAGGCAAAGAACCATGATCGAGAAGCCGGTCACGTCGGGCGACACCACGCCGCTGACGGCGGCCGAGAACGCGCCGGCCAGGCCGGCCATCGCGCCGCCGGCGACAAACGCCACGAGGCGCCAGCGGCCACCATCGAGGCCGAGCGTTGCCGCCACCAGGGGCGCTTCGCGCAGCAGGCGCGCGCCCTCACCCAGCGATCCCCGGAAGAGATGTGCCGCCAGCAGCACGCCGGCGATCAGGCAGGCCCAGACCATCATCAGCAACGTCGTGCCGCGCGGCAGCGACGAGGCGAACCCCGAGATGCCATTGGCGCCGCCGGTCAGGCTCTCGGCGTTGACCGCCACGAGGTTGACGAGGGACGCGAGCGCCAGAGTGGCGAGTGCAAAGTAGTGCGACTGCAGACGCAGGACCGGGCCGGCAACCATCGCCGCCGGCACCGCCGCCGCGAGGACCGCGGCCGGCAGCGCCAGGAAGCCCAGGACCGGCGAGGTCAGCGCCGCCACATAGGCTCCGACGCCGAACAGCGCGCCCTGCGCCAGGTTCAGCGCACCGAGTTGGCCGAAGACGAACTGGTAGCCCAATCCCATCAGCGCATAGACGCCGACCAGCGTCACCATACGTTGACCGAACGGCGGCAGAACCGTCAGAGCGAGAACCGGCGGCAGCAGCAGCACGACCAGCCAGAAGAGGTCGAGCGGACGCATGTCAGGCGCGCCTGCCGGCGGGCTCGCCGAACAGGCCCTGGGGCCGGACCGCCAGGAACGCCAGAACGCCGACATAAAGGGCCGCGGACGCCCAGGCATCGCCAAGGCCGGCCGAAACGAAGGTTTCGAAGAAGCCGATCCCCAGGGCTGCCAGCAACGCCCCTGGAACGCTGCCCCAGCCGCCCAGCGCCACGGCGATATAGGCCTTGAGCATGTGGCCGGCGCCTTGGGTTGGCGCCACCAGAAATTGATGCCCCAGCAGAAGACCGGCGATGCCCGCCAATGCGCCGGCAAGCGCGAGCGACAGAGCGATGTAACGGGCGGCCGGGATGCCGATGGCGCGAGCCATGTATCGGTCGGACGAAACCGCCCGCATGCGCCGACCGGTCTGGGTCCGTTCGAGCAGAAACCAGACCGCCGTCACGAGCGCGCCGCCCACGAGAAGGATGGCCAGAGGCTGGCGGCCGAGCGCCAGGCCGCCCACCTCCAGTGACCCGCTTCCGACCAGCGACGGCGCGGCAAGGGGCGCCGCCCCCAGCCCGACGGTGAGGCCGTGCTCGACGATGGCGGCAAGCGCGATGGTGGCGACAAATGTTGCCTCGGGCGGCCGACCGGCCAGCGGCAGAATTGCCACCCGTGCCGCGACGAAGCCGGCAGCACCGAGCGTTACGGCGACCACCGGCAGAAGCGCGAGGCCGGGCAGGCCCAACGACACGCCGGCGACCACGGCGACCGCGCCGCCCAGCACGACCAGATCGCCATGTGCGAAGTTCACTGCGCCGGCGGCATTGAGAGCCAGCACGAAGCCCAAGGCAATCAGCGCATAGGCCATGCCCAACGCCGCGGCGTTGAGCAGAAGCTGAAGGGCGATCAGTGCTCGCGCGGCGCGTGCTTGCCCAGAATCCGCTGCAAGGTGCGCCGGTGCATGTTGAGGCGACGCGCCGTCTCGGAGACGTTGCGATCGCATTGCTCGAAGACGCGCTGGATGTGCTCCCAGCGCACCCGGTCGGCCGACATGGGATTGCTGGGGGGTGGCGGCAGTTTGCGGCCGTGGGCGGACAGCGCCTGCTCGATGGCGTCGGCGTCGGCCGGCTTGGCCAGGTAGTCGACGGCACCCTCCTTCACCGCAGCGACAGCAGTGGCGATGTTGCCGTAGCCGGTCAGCACGACGATGCGGATGTCCGGCCGCGCCTGGCGCAGCGGGCCCACGAGTTCGAGGCCGTTGCCGTCGCCCAGCCGCAGGTCGAGCACGGCGAAGGCAGGCGGCCTGGCGGTCTGCGTCAGCGCTTCGGCCACCGAGCCGACAGCCGTCACGATGAAACCGCGCAGCTCCAGGGCGCGCGCAATGCGGTTGCGGAACGCGGCATCGTCGTCGGCGATCAGCAGCGTCCGATCCTTGTTGCTCGTCGCGCCCGCGATGACGGGCGACACGGGGTGGCCGGCACCTGCGTCCTGGCTCATGGCGACTCCTTCGACATCGGCCGCTATGTAGCCTTGAAGACGGGGTTTGGCCAGCGCACGGACACCGCTGCGCCGCCCCCTGGAATCGCGCGATTCCCGAAGGTAACCGTGGCTCCGGTCCGCTCGAGAAGGGTCTTGGCGATGAAGACGCCGAGACCCATATGGCCGCCCTCGCCCTGGCGGGTCGAAATGAACGGCGTGCCGAGCTCGTCGAGCAACGCCTCGGAGAAACCCGGCCCGTCGTCGATCACCTCGACCTCCGACCAGTCGGCCGTCCACCGGGTGGCGATACGGACGTCGTGCCGCGCGAACGACACGGCGTTCTGCACGATGTTGCCGATGCCCTGCATGATCTCGGGGCTGCGCACCTGGATCGGCGCCGTGGCCGGCGTGTTGTCGCCGACCGGTCCGGACTCGAAGGAAATGGCGACCGTTCCGCGATCATAGGCCTGCGCCGCCGCCTCGATCAGCGCCGGCAGCGGGACCAGGGTGTAGGCGTCCGACACGTCGCCGGCCGGATCGACCGACAGGCGGGCAAGGATCGAGCGGCAGCGGTCGGACTCGGCGGACAGGAGTTCGACATCCTCGCGCAGCGGATCGTCGGGCTCGATCTCGCGCAGCATCTCCTTGGCGACGACGGCGATGGTCGACAGCGGCGAGCCGAGTTCGTGGGCGGCGGCGGCGGCCAGCGCACCGAGCGCCGACAGGCGCTGCTCGCGCGCCAGGGCCGCCTGCGCCGCGGCCAATGCGTCGGCCATCTGCCGCGCTTCCTCCGCCAGCCGCCAGCCGTAGAGCGTGATCAGCAGCGTCGTCAGCGTGAGGCCGGCCCAGACACCGGCCTGATAGATGTCCGGCAGCTCGGGCAGCGGGCCGCGCCACGGCAGCGGCTGATGAAAGACGCCCAGCACGGCAATGCTGAGGATCGTCAGCAGCGACAAAGCGATGTTGCTGGCCAGCGACAGGATGGTGGCGCCGATGGCGACCGGCGCCAGAAGCAGAAGGGCGAACGGATTGAACAGGCCGCCGGTGAGATAGAGCAGCACAGCGAGCTGCAGCACGTCGAAGGCGAGAAAGATCGCGGTCTCGCGATCGTCGATGCGCGCCGATGCCGGCCGGCCCAGGCTGACCGTGAGGTTGAGCAGTGCCGACAGCGCGATCGCCCCGCCCACCGCCAGCACCGGCAGGGCGAAGCCGAGGCCCCAATGGACGACGGCCGCGGTGAACAGCTGGCCGGCGACCGCCGCCCAGCGGATCAACACCAGGGCGCGCAGGCGAACGCCGCCGCGGGGCGGCAGTCCCGGAGCGGCTCCGGAAGCCACGGCAGCGGCGGGCGACGCGTTGGTCCCGGCGCGCGCCGTCACGCCCTCACTCCTCGAGCATCAGATGTTTGCGGTGGACGGTCGTGAACAGCGGAATCTTTCGCTGTTTCTTGCGATCGGGCGGCTCCTTCACCAGGCGGCCGATCTCGCCCAGGATCAGGCCGGTGATGGTCGGCAGCGGCAGTTCGCGCGCGTCGTCGAGACGCACCCAGCGGATGTCGCCCATCTCGCTCGACTGCCGGATCTCGCCGCTGGCATCCTCGGCCCGCGCCATGAAGAAGCGGGCATTGAAGCGGCGCGGCCGGCCGGGCGGCGTCACCGCCCGTGCGATCAGGTCGAGGCAATCCAGCGCCGGGCCCATGCCGGCGTCGAGGAAGCCCTTCCAGTGCTCGCCGAAATCCCTGTCGGGCGCACCGCGCTTGAACGGCTTGGCCAGCATCAAGCCGGTCTCCTCGAACGTCTCGCGCACCGCGGCCACGGCCAGCGCGCGGGCGCGCAGGGCGGTCGCCGCCTTCCGCAGGCGGGCGTCGACGAAGCGGTCCAGCGGCGTGGCGACCGGAACATGGGCATCGGCGCGATCGACGCGGCCGCCCGGGAACACGTAGCGGTTGGGCATGAAGGCATGCTTGGCGTCGCGGCAGCCCAGCAGCACTTCGGGAACCTTGCCGCGCTGACGCACCAGGATCAGCGTCGCGGCATCGCGCGGCCGCATGTAGGGGTACTTCTGCTCGACCTTCTCGACCGGACGTTCGCCGCCGGGTTTCAGATCGCCGTGAACGTAGCCCTTGTCGGTGCCGCGCACGACGGCGCCGGCGGGTATGCCTTTTTTGCTCATCGCGCCACGATAGACCAGCAGCCCTAGAACGACCAGCCGACCGGCGTGTCCGGGCGAAACACGACGATGGTTTTGCCAAGCCCCGCGACCTCGATGTTCTCCGGTGCGTCGAGAGCCGCCGAGCGCAGCGTGATGCGCTCCTCATTGGCCGGCAGACCGTAGAAGCGCGGACCGTTCAGCGAGGCGAAAGCTTCCAGCCGGTCGAGCGCCCCTTCCTCGGCGAAGACCTGGGCGTAGACCTGCATCGCCACCGGCGCGTTGAAGACGCCGGCGCAGCCGCAGGCGCACTCCTTGGTGTCGGCGGTGTGCGGCGCGGTGTCGGTGCCGAGGAAGAAGGCCGGGTTGCCCGACGTGGCGGCGCGCCGCAGAGCGAGACGGTGCTCCTCGCGCTTGGCGATCGGCAGGCAATAGAGGTGGGGCCGGATGCCGCCCCGGAAGATCGCATTGCGGTTGTAGCTGAGATGATGCGGCGTGATCGTGCCGCCCAGGCGCTCCGGGTGCGCCTCGACGAAGGCCACGCCTTCGCGGGTCGTGATGTGCTCCAGCACGACTCTTAGCCCCTGGTGGCGCTTGAGCAGAGGGGCCAGCACCCTGTCCAGAAACACCGCCTCGCGGTCGAAGATGTCGACTTCGGGATCCGTCACCTCGCCGTGGACCAGCAGCGGCATGCCGGCCTTCTCCATGGCGTCGAGGCCTTTGGCGACTCGGTCCATCGACGTCACGCCATGCGCCGAGTTCGTCGTGGCGTGCGCCGGATAGAGCTTGGCTGCGACCCACACGCCCTCTTTCTTGCCGCGCGCGAGTTCGGCCGGATCGGCGCCGTCGGTGAGGTAGCAGGTCATCAGCGGCTCGAACTTCAGCTCGACCGGCACCGCGGCGCGGATGCGGTCGCGGTAGGCGGCGGCGGCGGCCACCGTGGTCACCGGCGGCACCAGGTTCGGCATGATGATGGCGCGGGCGAACTGGCGGGCGGTGTGGACGGCGCAGGCCGCCAGCAGCGGCCCGTCGCGCAGATGGACGTGCCAGTCGTCGGGACGGCGGATGGTGATCGAGGCGGGCATGGACATGGTCCGCTTTCTAGCTTGCTCGCGGCCGGGCACCAATGTTGATTGCGGGCATGACCGACCTGAAAGACGCCATCGCCTTCGCGCAGGCCGCCGAGTCCGGGTGGCCGCGCAGCATGTACATGCCCGACGGGCAGTTCGTGATGACCTACGACACCGGCGAAAAGGCGCCCGACAACGAGGTGCTGGGACCGGTGACGCCGCGCGGCGGACACGCCGGCATCGTCTATCGCGGCGGCCGGCTGTTGGCCGAATGGGGCGACGTCGACCGCGCCGACATGACTTTCAGCGTCGCCAAGAGCTATCTCGCCCTGCTCGCCGGCTTGGCGCTGGGCGACGGCCTGATCAAGAGCCTCGACGACAGGGCGGGCGACTACGCCCTCGATGACGGTTTCACGAGCGAGCAGAACAAGGACATCACCTGGCGCCACCTGCTGACGCAGACCAGCGAGTGGCAGGGTTCGGTGTTCGGCAAGGAGGACCGCATCGACCACAACCGCGTGGTCGGTCTTGCCGTGGCCGAAGCCCCCAAGGGCACGCGCCGCGCGCTGAAGAAGCCCGGCACCTTCTATGAATACAACGACGTGCGCGTGAACCGCCTCAGCTACTCGCTGCTGCAGGTCTTCAAGGAGCCCCTGCCGCAGGTCCTGAAACGCCGGATCATGGACCCGATCGGCGCGTCGCAGACCTGGAAGTGGGACGGCTACAAGACTTCGACCGTTACCATCGACGGCCGGGAAATGCTGTCGGTGCCGGGCGGCGGGCACTGGGGCGGCGGCATCGTGATCTCGGCGCGCGATCTGGCGCTGATGGGACGGCTGGTCGCCGGCGGCGGCGTCTGGGAGGGCCGGCAGATACTGCCCAGGGGTTGGACAGAGGAGCTCGTAAAGCCCTGCCCGGTCGCGCCGTTCTACGGGCTGATGTGGTGGCTCAACACCGACCGGCGGCAGTTTGCGGCGGCGTCGGAGCGCAGCTATTTCGCGCTGGGCTGGGGCAGCCACATCGTGTGGATCGACCCCGACCACGACCTCGTGACGGTGCTGCGCTGGATCGACCGCAAAACGGCGGCGGGCTTCGTCGAGCGGCTGCTGGGCGCGCTCAAGACATGAGCCTCGACTATTCGGCCGTGCCGAAAATGCCGGATGGCCGAACTGCGGCCGAACACATTCTGACACTCGAAAAGACCGCGTCACGAGTTGTGCGGGTTTGTATGGGGCCAAGAAGCGTCGCAGGGGGCGGCAAGATGGCCTGGCGCGTCTGGGACGACGGCACGGGCAAGCCGCTCCTGCTGCTGTTCCACGGCGGCTCGGGCTCGTGGATCCACTGGATCCGGAACGTGCTGCCGCTCTCGAAACACTTCGCCCTGTACGTCCCCGACCTGCCGGGCCTGGGCGACAGCGACCCGCCCGACGACGTGCGCGATATCTGGTCGGTCACGCACTGCGTAAAACAGGCAATGGACGAGCTGCTGCCGAAGGACAGAAAATTCGCCATCGCGGGCTTCTCCTTCGGCGGCATGGTGGCCGGCCACATCGCCACGCTGTTCGAGGACCGCCTGCGCAAGATCGCCTTCGTGGGCGCCGGCGGCCTCAGGGCCACGCGCAAGCCCGGCCCGAAACTGCGCAAGCTTTTAGCCGACATGCCGCCCGAGACCCTGGCCGCCGAAGCACGCCGGAACCTCGAAATCCTGATGTTCCACGATCCGGCCAGGATCGACGGCGTGGCCATCCACATGCAGATCCTGAACACCACGCGGGCCAAGACCAGGAGCCGGGACATGGGCCAAGCTTTTAAGCTCAGCGAGATCCTGCCGCGGGTAAAAGCGCCGTACACCGGCCTCTGGGGCGAGTTCGATTCCACGACATATCCTCACATTCAGGAGCGCATCGATCTTTTCCGGGCGCTGAAACCGGATTTCGAGATGAACGTCATTCCCGGCGCCGGCCACTGGGTTGCCTACGAGGCCGCGGAGGCCTTCAATAAGGTCCTGATCGACAAGCTCAGCCCCTAAGGGAGCCACGGATGTCCGACAACCACGCCATCAGCCACCGGCAGTATGTCAGCTACATCGACAAGAGCCGCGAGTACTACGCGGCCTCCGGCTACGACCGGCCGTACCGCTGGCCGCGCTACGACCACGTGCCGTTCGCGCCTCTCGCGAAGCCGCTGTCGCAATGCCGGATCGGCGTCGTCACCACGGCGGACCAGGCACCGGGCGCCTCGCCGCGCGCCACCAAGCTTTTCGCCGCGCCCAACAGCGCCGGCCGCGGTCTCTTCACCGAGAAGTCGTGGGACCGCGAGGCGACCCACACCGACGACCCGGAAACCTACCTGCCGCTGCAACGCCTGGCCGAGCATGTCGCGGCCGGCCACCTGGGATCGCAGAGTCCGCGCTTCTACGGCGTGCCCACCGATTACAGCCAGCGGCTGACGTTGGAGCAGGACGCGCCGCAGGTCGAACGCTGGATGCGCGAGGACGGCGTCGACATCGCCCTCCTCGTCCCGCTTTGACCCGTCTGCCACCAGACCGTGAGTCTGGCCGCACGACATCTCGAGGCCGCCGGCATTCCGACGGTGATCGTGGGCTCGGCCCGCGACATCGTCGAGGAGTGCGGCGTGCCGCGCTTCCTGTTCGTCGATTTTCCACTGGGCAATCCCTGCGGCAAGCCGTGGGACACCAGGATGCAATACGACATCGTGGGCGGCGCGCTGGACCTGATGGCGCGCGCCTGGCAGCCGCGCACCACCGTGCAGCGGCCCGAGACCTGGGCCGAGGGCGACGCCGACACCCGCTGGCGGCAACGCTTCATGTGGGTGGGCGACGACAACCGCGCGGCCCTGGCGGCGGCTGGTGCTGCCCGGCGACAGGCCCAGGCCGCCCAGCGCTCGAGAAACGGCACGGGACACGGCAAAGCGACATAAAAGCCGACGTCTCGGAGATCGCCGCCGGCATCTGGCGCCTCTCGACCTTCGTGCCACGAGGCGAAGGCGGCGCAGGTCCGCGCCGACGCGGCGGCAGCGGCACACGAACTGTGCCGCTGCCCGGCGCCAGCTGTGCCGGAGCCTGTGCCGCGGCGACGAAATCGCCGAGCGCCCTCAACGGCTTGGCGAAACGCGCGCGACAGCGCCGATGCCGCCCGGCCACGGCGCCGAATCGCGGGACTGTACCGCGCCGCACCCAACGCCACGCCGGCGCCCGGCCGCGCCCACCACCGAGAGCGACATCGTGGCGCCGGCCATCGCCGTCAGCGACCGGCTGCCGTTCATGCCCCAGACGCCGATGGCCGAACCGACGCTGCGCCGGCTGGCGGGCCTGAGACCCTCGACCATCGCGCCGATGCACGGGCCCACCTTCAAGGGCGACGGCCAGGCGGCGCTGAACGGGCTGGCCGACCACTACGGGACGCTGTAGTCCGAGCCCACTTTACGGACACGAGTTGTCCCGAATCGCACTGTCCGGAAATTCGCAAAGTGCTGGCCCGCTTGCATCGGACGATTCTCCTCGATGCAGGCCCGATTCACGGGCCTGTCAAGGATGCGCCCGCGTTCACCGGAGTCAATCCGGCTCCGTCCAGTAAGTCATCGCCCGGACGGCGTGCCCCGGCCCGATGTATGCCTGCACCAGCACAGGGTGGGCGTCGACACATATGGTTCGAAGGACCCAAAGATCGGTGTAGCGCACCGGGACCGCGCGCTCGCACGTGTAACAGTCGACACAGTTTTCGGTGGCGGGGCGCGGCGTGCACCGGAACTGGAGCTTGGAAACGAGGCCGTCGACACCGTCCGAGGCGACGGCCTGTCGAAGAAAAGCCGTCATCCGCGGATGGTCGACCCAGGTATCGCGGGCCAGACCGCGATTGGCGCTCCCCGGCAGGGGGGCCAGCGGATACCGAGCCGCACTTTCGATCGGACTCAGTTCCGGACACTGTTCTCCGCCGCATCCGGACAGCGCGAGAGCGGCCAGCAGGCTGCCCAGCGCGATGCCCCTGCTGTGTCCAAAACGGATCGCCATGGCCGCCTCCCATGAAGGTCTCGCGTCATCGTCCCGTGCATGACATCATTGAACAACCAATCAACGGTTGTATCCAGGGCGCAGTCGTCACGGCGAGGGCAGGCGGCGCCACGTAGCGGTCGTACTTCGGGTCGAGCAGATCGCGCGCCCAGCCGGGGAACTTTCGCGCGATGCCGGCCGCCCGAACCGCACCGTCCAGATCGAGACTCATGGCGCGCCCGAGCGTGAAGGCGACGGCGTTGCTGTTCTGGATCTGCCCGCCGTCGGTACCCGCCTCGTAACTAAGGTCACTGGCCTTCACCCACGACGATGCCGACGATCAGGTTGACGGTGTTCTACATGATGCCTTGCCTCCTTGTTGGAGAGCTGCGCCCGACGCACACCGCCACGACTGGCACCGCGCAGCAGCCTTCCCTATGATGGTGTCCGATGAGCGAAGAACGCAGGGAACGCCACGGGTCGCGGCCGTCCTTCCACCGGAAGACGGGCCGCCGGGAGATGGGCCGCAGGAGCAAGTGTGACCGGGGCATGCGCCGGTCATGAGCCTCCTTCTTCTCCTCAACCTTGCCACGGTGGGGCTGGCCGCCCTCGCCCTGTGGTCGATCCGCCACGAACTCACCGAGAAGGCCACCACTCGCCTCGCGTGGGCCGTGACGCCCGCGCTGGCGATCCTCGTGGCAGCCGTGCTGCTGATCGTCTCGCCGGGCAAGCGCTTCGAACTGTGGCTCGGCGCCATCGCCGGCGGCCTGGTGTTGGGCGCCGGCGCGGCCCTGCTGCTCAAGGTCAACCAGGACTTCGGCCTCCGGCTGATCCGCGTGCCGCGCACCTGGGACGGCGCGGCGGCGGCAGCGGCGCTGCTGCTGCTGGCGGTGGCCCGGCTGGTGACCTCGAACCTGATGGTGCGTCCGTCGGGCCGGTTCGGCGTCCTGGGCGCCGCGGCGGTCTTTCTCGCCGCCTATCTCGCCGCCCGCTACCTCGTCGCGCGCTTCTACAAGGCGCCGCGCTCCGTCCATCTCGACATGATCCTGGGCAAGAACCCGGGCCGGACGCTCATTCCCTGACGGGACGCCGGCGGGCCGGCGGAGGGGGCCGGTCGGGGAGCGGGTTTGCGAACTTGCCTGCGGCGGCCTCCGGTATTACCTTTATCTACCCATGGCCGCCAAGCCCTCTCCCGCGCTTCCTGCCTCGCCGGTCTCGCTGAAGCTCGACGGTGAGGAACGCACCCGCCTCGCCGCTCTGGCAGCCGCGCGCAAGCGTTCGTCGCACTATCTCATGCGAGAGGCCGTGCGCGAATACCTGACGCGCGAGGAGGCCCGGCAGTCGTTTCGCGACGAGGCGACGGTTGCCTGGCGCGACTACGAGGAGACCGGGCGCCATGCGACGCAGGCCGAACTCGACGGCTGGATCGACTCGCTCGGCACGCGCCGCCCCCGGCGCGCGCCGAAGTAGCCGGCGAAGTGGCCCATGTCGTCTATTCACCGAACGCGGTCGCCAATCTCGAAGCGCTTCATCGTTTCCTGACCGAGAAGAACCCGGCCGCCGCGACACGGGCGCTGCGGACGATCCGCGACCGGATGCGGATGCTGGCGAGATTCCCCAGGCTGGGGCCGGTCGATCCGGAGCAGCCTGACTACCGGCAGCTCTTCATCCCGTTCGGCGCGGCCGGCTATGTCGCGCGCTACCGCGTCGAGGGCCGACTGGTCGTTGTCCTGGCGGTCCGCCATATGCGGGAGGCAGGGTACAACGTCGAACGTTGAGGTCCGCCGCGTGCGGGTTTCCAGACATGAAAAAGCCGCCCAAGAGGGCGGCAAGCGATGGGACGTGGAGTGGGCGGCACTCGACGCCTACTCCTTAGGGCCGGCATCGGCGCGGTCGTCTCCAAACTACAGGAAATACCCTATCTCTTCCTGCGGATCCGGCAAGTTTTTGATGTTCACTTTTTGTTTCAGTCTATTTCACCGGTTGCCGGCGAGGGGCCGGCCGGGACCGCCGCAACCGCGTCTTGGTCCTGCGACGACATCGCCCCGCGCCCGGTAGCGTGGCAAGAGGCCCGGTTGAAGCGGCGGCCCGCGGCGCCTAAGTCAGGTGTGGGAGGGGGGAGCTAACAATGCCGTTGCGCTGGGAAATCCTTCACGCCGAGAAACTCGTCTACCTCGTGGCCGACGGTACGGTCACGCTGAAGGACCTGGAACAGCATTTCGACGCCGTCATGGTGGCCGACGCCATGCCCTACGCCCATCTGTTCAACGCCCTCAACTGCCAACCGGTCTACAACGACGACGACGTGATGGCGATGGCCGCGCGCGTGAGCGCCTATGCCTCGATCGTCAAGAGCGGCCCGCTCGCCGTGGTCGCGCAGAGCGACGAGGTGGAAGACACTTTTAGGCGCTTCATCAACCTCTCCTCGCCGAAGCGGCCGACCAAACTGTTCAAGACCGAGGCCAAGGCGCGCGCCTGGCTGGCGACGCAGCCGCTCCCGGCGTCGGCTGCACCGACGCCTTCCAAGTCCGCAGCGGGCAAACCGAAGCCGTCCGGCCACTAGAGCAGGTCCCGCAAGCTTGGAATCACACGCCAACCTCACCCTGAGGAGCGCGCGCAGCGCGCGTCTCGATCGGGCGGAGTAGTCTCCGCCCTTTGGTGGGCAACAACACGACTGGTTCCCATCAAAGGGCGGAGGGTTACTCCGCCCGATCGAGACGCACCGCTTAGTTTACCCCGAGGCACTCGAGGGGCGGTGCTCCTCAGGATGAGGTGGGTCTATTGCAACGAGATATGCCCTAGCAACGCCTCGCTCGGACGACCTCCGTCTGAGATGACAGGCGCGACCGTGTCGTGTCAGGCTCGCGCGGGGGAGCGACAGGACATGACCACATCGGACTGGCGGGCGCGGGCGGGTGCGCCCTTCACCTGCGAGAAGCAGCCGGCGCAGGGCCGCCGCGGCATGGTGGTGACCAACCATCCGCTGGCCACGGCCGCGGGCCTCGAAATGCTGGCGGCGGGCGGCAACGCGATCGATGCCGCCGTGGCCTGCCAGTTTGCGCTCACCGTCGTCGAGCCGATGATGGTCGGGCTGATCGGCGGCACGACCTGCCACATCCGGCTCAGCGACGGCAGCCACCGCATCCTGGACGGCATGAGCGCCGTGCCGCTCTCGGGCCGCCCCGACATGTACCGGCCGATGCCCGGCGCGGCGCCGGAAGTCTACGACGTCGCCGGCGCCGAGAACCTGGTCGGGCCCAAGTCGGTCGCCGCCCCCGGCTCGCTGCGCGCCTGGTGCCTGGCGCTCAGTCGTTTCGGCACGATGAGCCTGGCCGACGTGATGCAGCCCGCCATCCGCCACGCCCTCAGGGGCTTTGCCGTCACGCCCTATCTGGCGGACTGCATAAACGATGCCGCCCCCGATCTGGCGAAGGACAGGCCCGCCTCGGCCCTGCTGTTGCCGGATGGCACGCCGCTGAAGGCCGGCGCGAAGCTGGTGCAGGGACAATATGCCGAGGCGCTGGCGCTGGTGGCGCAGCAGGGCGAAAAAGCATTGCACGGCGGGCCCCTCGGCGATCTTCTGGTCGAGTGCATGGAGAAGACCGGCGGGTTCGTCGCCCGCGAGGACCTCACCTCATATAAGGTGGCGGAGCGTGCGCCGATTCGCGGCGCCTACCGCGGCTGGGAGATTCTGGGGCCGCCGCCGCCCGCCGCCTCGGGCGTGCACATCGCGCAGATGCTGAACATCCTCGAAGGCTATGACGTGGCCAGGATGGGTTTCGGCACGGTCGACATGCTGCACCTGCTGGCCGAGGTGCTGAAAATCGCCTTCGCCGACCGCGCCGAGGCGAGCGGCGATCCGGCGTTCGTAAAAGTGCCGGTCGAACGCATCGTGGCCAAGGACTATGCCGCCGAACGCCGTGCCCGCCTGAACCTCGCGCGCGCGACCGACTGGACGGGCGGGCTGGCGGCCGGCCGGCAGGCGGCGGAAGGCCAGGACACCACGCACCTCACCGTGGCCGACGTGCGGGGCAACGTGGTGTGCACGACGCAGACCATCAACAGCCTGTTCGGCGCGCGCTTCGTCGTGCCCGGCACCGGCATGATCCCCAACAACTACATGAACAACTACGACCCCCGGCCGGGCCATGCGCTGTCGATCGCGCCGGGCAAGCGGGTGACCACCTCCATGTCGCCGATGATGGCGCTCCAGGGCGGCAAGGTGCGCTATGCGCTCGGCCTGCCCGGCGGCCGGAAGATTTTTCCCTCGGCGCTACAAGCGCTGGTCAATCTGATCGACCACGGCATGGCGCTGCAAGAGGCCGTCGAGGCGCCTCGCATCTGGACCGAAGGTCCGGTGCTGGAAATCGAGCCCGGCATTCCCGAGACCGTGCGCCAGGGACTCTTGGCACGCGGCCACACATTGAAGGCGATGCCGACGGTGGCCGGCGGCATGAACGCCATCGCCTTCGACGACGACGGCGGCATGACGGGTGCGGCCTGCTGGCGGGCCGACGGTACGGCGGCGGCGCTGGGCGGCGGGCTGGCGCGGGCGGGGGTGCGGTTCGAGTTGCCGGGGTAAGCAATTCCAAGACGGCACGACAGTCTAGCTACTAGACTTCCCTGCTTGCCTAGGCGGCGGACCTTTTCGAACGATGTGATAACGGAGCACATCATTGACTGGACCGTCTCCATATTTGGCCCTGAGCCTCGACACAAATGCCGGCTCTGCAGCAATGCAAAATGCAAGCAGGCCCTTTAATCTAGCCTTACGCTCATTGTCGAGGCTGTCTTTTATCCAGTGGTCAAGCATTGACGATATCAATCTCTTCCGCTCCCGCCCAATTGAGACGCTGTTAGACGGAGTAAGCACAAGCCCTGTCACCATGCGTCGCTGACCCGAGGAATAGATGCCACGCTTCTGATCGTTGAAAGTGAGCTGCGGGGATACGCTTCGACCAACTATCTCTCTCGCGTACGCCTCAAATTGCCTCACGTCTTCGATCGTGGGACCTGATGCCGTAATGTCATCTGCATACCTGGTATAGGTTGTGTTCGTTGCCGCTGCTGCCTCGGCCAATCGAACATCCAGCGAATACATGACGATATTGGAGAGCATTGGAGAAGTCGGCGCTCCGATCGACAGGCACCTAGGCGTAGTCGATTTCTGCCCCCAGAACAGAATCATTGTAGATAGCCAAACTTCGTCCTCGTCCAAATCAACGAACTTCGCTCTAGCCAATCTCCGCCAATCATCGGGAACAATGCTGGGAAAGAAGTCCCGAAAGTCCAGCTTGAGCAACACTCTGCTCGACATGTGAGCAACTGCATTGTCAAGAATGCTACGATTCTCAACGTATCCCGTTGCTGCCGCATGGACAGGAAATTTGGAAAGTACAGCCTTAAGCAAGACTCGCTGAATTGCCTTTAGTTCACGCGACGGCTGGGCAATCGTCCGGGTGCCGCCCCTCCGCTTAGGAATTTGGTAGACTTTGTATCGCTTAGGCGCAGTCGAGATGATGCGAAGAAGATCGCTTCTTCCCATCCCCAATTTGATCCCAAGTTCTTTTAGAAGACCGATCGTCATGATGGCGACCGCCCAGCGTAGGCAAATTCTCTTACTACTAGCGGTGCGTTCTCCGCCCGAAGAAGAGCCTTGATGACGGACAGTTTACGCCGATTGCTGTCAACTTCACTTACCCCGCTGTTGAAAGCGTAAGCGAACGGATCTCGATCAACCAGCGAGTAGTAGTACGTCTTGTTGGAGTAGGACTTTGCGCCAACCCAGCCAGCCAGCATCATGCAATACAACTTGTTCTTAACGACGGACTGCTGAATGCCGGGAATGATCTCTCTTGCATACTCAACTATCGACGCCAGAGTGACCTGCCCTGATTTATCGGACCAGTCTTAACTTGAGAATGCTGGCCTCTCTTGTGCGTCTGAATGTCCCTCGCA
>JAIETA010000088.1 GCA_019745575.1 Reyranella sp.
ACATGTCGCTCGACCCCGGCATCGGCACCTGCGGCAAGGACGGCCAGGGCGTGCCGGTCGGCGTCGGCCAGCCGACGCTGCGCATCGACGCCCTTACCGTGGGCGGCACGGCGACCTGATCGCCCGACCTGATTGCCTAGGGGCGCGTCTCCGCGAGCCGCAGCGACTCGAGGAAGCGGGCGGCGGCGCCCTTGGCCGCCGCATCGTCCCGGGCGGTGACCAGCAGGCGGTAGAGACGGTCCTTCACGATGTAGGTGCGCATCATGACCCGGGAGCCGTTGGTGTCCTCGATGTCGAGCGCGTAGCCGTCCCAGCCCTGCAGGGTGACCGGCTCGTCCGCCACATACTTGAAGCGGGCGCGCGGAAACGCCTTCTCGGCCTCGCCGCGGCCGAGGTCGCGGGCCATCGCCTTGGAGTCACGGCTGGAGAACCAGCCAGGATCGTAGTCGACATAGTCGAAGTCGAACAGCTCGTCGTCGAGCTTCGACTGCCAGGCCACGCGCTCGCCGGCGTGGCCCTTCTCCTTCTCGGCGGCCGTGCTCTTCTGGGCCAGCGCCGGCATCTCCAGTCGGAACCTGAGGTCGCTGCCGACCACGGTCTGCCAGCCGGCCTCCTGCGCCCAGGCCGCGGCGGGCACGACCGCGGACGCCATCAGCAGCGCGCGAACGACGAGTCGGCGCTTCATGACGCCGGGCTTCATGCCGGGGGCACGAGATCTTTGCGGCCCGACCAGTCCCAGGCGACGCCGGTGCGCGAGATGCCGAGCAGCAGGCCGTGCAGTTCCTTGGGATGGACCCAGCCGCCGTCAGTCTCGGTGACGGGATCGGTACCGCGCGGCGTGTAGCGGGCACTGGCATCGAGCAGGCGCTGGCGCACCGCCGGCCAGTCATGGACCTCGACGTAGCACATGTAGAGCGAGTCGCCGTGCTTGTGGGCGTAGCGGCCCATGGCGTGCACGTTGTCGGTGACCTGGCTGAGCTCGATGCGGTCCAGCCGGTTGGGCGGGTCGAACAGCGTGAGCGTGCCGATGTAGCCGAAGCGCTCGCTGCCGATCTCGCTGAAGCGCGCCGGGTCGAGGCCGAACAGGCCGGCATAGACGGCAGCGACGCGCCGCCAGTCGCTGATCAGCGTGTTGGTCGTCTCGTAGAGGAACGAGACCGGGCCGACGCGCGGCCTATAAGTGCTTTCGGAGATGACGATCGGCAGGCCGAAGGTGGCGTCGGCGCCGAGGTAGAGCTGCTCGGCGTCGCGGTCGTAGGCGATGCCGAGCCCTTCCCAGCGCCGGGCCATGCTGTCGAGGTCGGCAGTGCAGTAGCCTGCCGTCATCAGGCCCTCGCCGCGCCGCGCCAGGAAGTCCTGCGTCAGGCCAGCGCCGTCGGCCTCGCAGAGCTCGAATTCGCTTTCGCCCACCGCGAGGATCGTCCGCCTGGCCGCGAGATGCCGGCTGTGGTCGCGCCGCGCGACCTCGCAGCCGAGCAGCTGTCCATAGCGCTGCGCCGCCTTGGCGGCGTCGTGGACGGCAATCTGGACGCGATCGCAACGGTCGAGCATGAGGCGAGACTACCTCAGTAGGCGTAGTCGCGGAACAGCGGCGCGAACGAACCCTGCCAGTCGCCCTGCCATTTTGCGAGCAGCTCGTCGGCCGGCGCGCGACCGCTGTCGACGGCGCGATCGAGCGGAAAGAGATGGGCGGTCTCGTCGTTGCCGCGCGAGTCGAGCCGCCGGCGCGCTTTCAGGCCGGCATGAGCCAGCGCCACGACCTCGCGCGCCAGTTCGTTCAGAGCCCGGCCCCGGAACATCGTTGCCAATCCGGTCTTGGGCGTCTCAGCCCGCAGGAAGTCGTGATCCTGGGCGTTCCAGTCCTTCACCAGATCCCAGGCGCCATCGAGCGCGCCCTGGTCGTAGAGCAGGCCCACCCACAGCGCCGGCAGCGCGTTCAGCGCCGCCCATGGTCCCGAATCGGCGCCGCGCATTTCGAGGTAGCGCTTCAGCCGCACCTCGGGGAACGCCGTGGTGACGTGATCGGCCCAGTCGTTGACGGTCGGCAGCTCGCCCGGCCGCGCCGGCAGCCTGCCCTTCAGGAAATCCCGAAAACTCTGGCCCGAGGCGTCGATGTACTTGCCGTCGCGGTAGACGAAATACATCGGCACATCGAGCATGTAGTCGACATATCGCTCGAAGCCGAAGCCCGGTTCGAACACGAAGGGCAGCACGCCGCAGCGGTCGGGGTCGGTGTCCGTCCAGATGTGGCTGCGGTAGCTCTTGAAGCCGACCGCCTTGCCCTCGACGAAGGGCGAGTTGGCGAACAGCGCGGTCGCCACCGGCTGCAGCGCCAGCGACACGCGGAACTTCTTCACCATATCGGCTTCCGACTCGAAGTCGAGATTGGTCTGCACGGTGCAGGTGCGCAGCATCATGTCGAGGCCGAGCTTGCCCTTCTTGGGCATGTACTCGCGCATGATCTTATAGCGCCCCTTGGGCATCCAGTGCATGTCCTCGCGCTTCCATTCGGGCGCGAAGCCGAGCCCGATGAAGCCCGCGCCGATCTCGCCCGCGACCTCGCCGACCTCGCGCAGATGCTGGGAGTTCTCCGCCGCCGTCTCATGCAGCGTCTCGAGCGGCGCGCCGGACAGTTCGAACTGCCCACCCGGCTCGAGCGTGATGCTGGCCTTGTCGCGCAACAGCGCGATCGGGTTGTTGCCCTCGATCACCGGCTGCCAGCCGAAGCGGGTCAGGCCTTCGAGCATGGCGCGGATGCCGTTCGGCCCTTCGTAGGCAAGCGGCTTGAGCGTTGCCTTGTGGTAGCCGAACTTCTCGTGCTCGGTGCCCATGCGCCACGCGGCGCGGGGCTTGTTGCCGGCGACGAAATACTCGATCAGCTGCCGCCGATCCTCGATCGGCGCGCCGCCGCCCGACGGTGGTGCGGACATTCGGTCTCGACTCCCTTGTCGCCCGCGGCCTTCGCGGGCCGGGAGCGGCGCGGCCGCATGAGCATTTCTCACGCGAGCACGCGGCTGGTTCATAGTGTTCAGCTTCCCGTCTCCCACGCCCAAGGGGGCGAACGCAAGCGGTCAGACGGTAACTCTAGATGTGCGATAATCAGCAGACAGACGCGGTGTCGGCTGCCGCCAGTCGCCGACCAGCGCCTGCCAGCAGGCGAGCGCCGCCAGCGCGGCAGTGTCGGCCCTCAGGATGCGCGGCCCCAGCCCGACAGCCATTACATCCCTTATGCGACGGAGAGCCGTCAGCTCCTCTTCGGCGAAACCGCCCTCCGGTCCGACCACGATCGCCCAGGGCGCAGCGCGCGCCGCGTCATCGAGTCCGCCCAGCACCTCGGCGATCGGCGGACCGCCCCCGGTCTCGTCGCACAGCAGCAGGCGCCGGCCGTCCGGCCAGCCGGCGAGAAGGCGCGCGAGATCGACGGGCTTGCGGACGTCGGGGACAGAAAGTCGCTCGGTCTGTTCGGCGGCCTCGATGGCATTGGCGCGCAGCCGCTCGACATTCACCCGTTCGACGGCGGTATGGCGCGTGAGCACGGGCTGCAGCACCGACGCGCCGAGTTCCGTTGCCTTCTCGGCGATGTAATCGATGCGCGCGCGCTTGACGGGCGCGAAGCACAGCCAAACGTCGGGCTCGACCACCTGCGGGCGCGTCCGTTCGCCGACCTCGGCCACCGCCGACTTCTTGCCGCGGCCGGAAAGCATGGCCTGCCATTCACCGTCGCGGCCGTTGAACAGCCGGAGCGGCGCGCCGTCGGGTCGCCGCATGACGTGGCGCAGATAGTGGACCTGCGCTTTGCCGAGCGGCGCCTCGATCCCGGCGGCCAGATCGGCTTCGACGAACAGGCGCGATACGCTCATGGAGTTCCCGGCTTCATGGTTGCATGATGCCGCCATGAGCGCCGATCGAACAACCGGCTTTACCGACATCGACCACCAGCACTGGTCGCTGCGCTACCTGCCGCCGTGGGCACGGCCCTACGGCCGGCTGTCGCGCTGGGACCGGCCGATCGGCACCTGGCTGCTGCTGTTTCCCTGCTGGTGGTCACTGACCCTGGGGACCGCGCCGCAGTGGGGCCGGCTGGCCGGCTGGATGGCGCTGTTTGCGCTGGGCGCGCTTGCCATGCGCGGCGCGGGCTGCACCTGGAACGACATCGTCGACCGCAAGATCGACGCCCAGGTCGAACGCACGCGCGGCCGGCCGCTGCCAGCGGGCGAAGTGACCCTGCGCAATGCGCTGATCTGGACGGCACTGCAGTCGCTGGTCGGCGTCGCCATCCTGTTCAAGCTGAACAAGTTCGCGGGCGGCGTGGCGCTGGCCTCGCTCGTCCTGGTCGCGATCTATCCGACGATGAAGCGCCTGACCTCCTGGCCGCAGGTCGTGCTGGGGCTCGCCTTCAACTGGGGCGCGCTGGTGGGCTTTGCCGCCGTGACGGGCACGCTGTCATGGGCCACGGTCGCGCTCTATGTCGGCGGTGTCGCCTGGACGATGGTCTACGACACGATCTACGCCATGCAAGACCAGCGCGACGATGCCGTTGTCGGCGTGCGCTCGACGGCGCGGCGCTTTGCCGCCGCGCCGCGGCGCTGGCTGGCGCTGTTCGCCGTGCTGGCCCTGGCCGCCTGGGCGTTGGCCGGAACTCTGGCCGCACTGGGTCCGTTCTATTTCGTCCTGCTGGCCGCCATTGCTCTGCACTTCGCCTGGCAGATCGCCCTGCTGAAGCCGAGCGATCCCGCCGACTGCCTGTTCAAGTTCAAGGCCAATGCCCTGATCGGCTGGCTGCTGTTGGCAGCGATCGCCGCCGGCCACCTGGCACTGCGTTGATGGCCCGCCTGCCGGTCGATCCCGAAGGCTTCATCCGCAACAACACCGCCCTCGAGGCGCCGGTCATGGTGCCGGAGTTCAGGCTCTGGCTTGCCACGGAATACGTGCCGATCTGGCAGGCGACCGAATCCTGGCTCAAGGAACAGAACGTCGATCCGCCCTACTGGGCCTTCTGCTGGCCGGGCGGCCAGGCGATCGCGCGCTACCTGCTCGACAATCCCGCGCTGGTCCGCGGCAGGCGCGTGATCGACTTTGCCGCCGGCTCCGGCGTCTCGGCCATGGCCGCCGCGCGCGCCGGCGCCGCCTCGGTGATGGCCAACGACATCGATGCCCTGTCGCTGGTCGCGGCGCGTCTCAATGGCCGGGCCAACGGCATCGACCTCGATGTCAGCGCGGAGGACTGGCTGGCCGGCCCCGACGGAGTCCCTGATGCCGACGTGGTGATTGCCGGAGACGTTTGCTACGAGCGCGAGATGTCGACGCGGGCGCTGGCCTGGCTGCGCAGCCACGCGCGACTCGGCCGCTTGGTGCTGCTGGGCGACCCGGGCCGCAACTATTTCAGCGCTCAGGGTCTCGAAGAGCGGGCCCGCTACGACATCCCGACCTCGCTTCAGCTCGAGAACCGCGGACTGCGCGAGACGGTGGTATGGCGCGTGCTGCCCCATCCGTAGGCACGCTTCATTTTTCCTTCACTGTTCTTTCACACTGGATTGGGCTAAACGGCCGCAGCATGCCGAAAGCCACCATCAAAGCCGCGGATTTCGCCACCCTCTACGAGGGCTTCAACGCACCCGTCTCGCGCTTCGACTGCGGCCGCAAATGCGCCCCGCTGAACGGCGGCGAGCCGGTCTGCTGTTCGACCCAGAATGCCGTGCCGGTGGTGCACAAGGTCGAGTTCGACCTGCTCAAGAGCCGGACCGACCTGTGGTCGAAGTTCAAACCCTACGACTACGCCACCAAGCAGATCGTGGCCGAGCTCACCAGCGACTGCATGGCGATCCACTGCAGGGGGGCGCGCCACTGCGAGCGCGACAACCGCACCATCGCCTGCCGCGGCTTTCCCTTCTATCCCTACATCACGCGCGAGCGGCAGTTCGTCGGCATCGGCACCTACTGGGTGTTCGAGGACCGCTGCTGGATGATGTCGAACCTGGAGATCGTCGACGCCAAGTTCGTCGGCGAATTCGTTGCCACCTACGAGGCGCTGTTCGAAAAGGACCGCAGCGAGTTCGACACCTACGTCGACTTCTCGGCCACGGCGCGGCGCGTCTATTCGCGCTGGAAGCGCGAGATCCCGCTGCTCGGCCGCTCCGGCGAGCTGCTGATCGTCGCGCCCTCGACCGGCGAGATCCGTCCCGGCCGCAAGAAGGACTTCCCCAAGGCCAAGCCCTTCACCTCCGAAAAAGAGTATCGTGAGGCGGTAAGGGAAGCTGGCGGCGAAGTGCCCAAGGAGGGTCTGCGCGCCGCCTGACAATAGGTCGTCGTGCCGTCTCTCAGCCGCCGCCGTCTCGCCTGGATCCTGCTGTTGCTGTCGCCGGCGTTCTTCGGCGTCAACATGCTGATGGCGCGCTACGCCACCTTCGTGCCGCCCAACGCGCTGGCGCTCGGCCGCTGGCTGCTGGTGGCGGCGCTGCTGCTGCCTTTCGTCTGGCCGCGGCTGCGGGCCAACCGCCACGCCATCGCCCGCGAATGGCCCGACCTGCTGCTGTTCGGCGCGCTCGGCATGTGGATCTGCGGCGCCTTCGTCTATATCGGCGGCCGCACCACGCCGGCGCTCAATATCGGCCTGATCTACGCCGCCTCGCCGATCCTGGTCGTGGCGCTCGGCCGCCTGCTCTACCGCGAAGCGCTGACGCCGGCCCGCATCGCCGGCATCGTGCTCTGCCTCGCGGGCGTCGCCGCCGTCTTCGCCAAGGGCCGGATCGACAACCTGCTCGCCGTGCAGTTCACCGAAGGCGACCTCTGGATCGCCATCGCGTCGGCCTGCTGGGGCGTCTATTCGGTGCTCCTGAAGCACCGGCCGAGCGCGCTCGATCCGATCACCCGGCTGTGCGCCATCGCCATCGCGGGCTCGCTGGTGCTGGTGCCCTTCACGGCGGCCGAGGCGCTGTGGTGGCAGGCGCCCGACCTCGCCGACTGGCGCACCTGGTTTGCCTGGATCGTGCTGGCCGTGGTGCCCGGCGTCGGCGCCTACGGCGCATTCGCCTTCTGCATCCGCGAACTCGGCCCCTCGGTGAGCAGCATTTCGATGTATCTCGGGCCGCTCTATGTCGGCCTGATGGCCTGGGCGGCCCTTGGCGAAGCGCCGCAGTGGTACCATTTGATGGGAGCGTTGCTGGTGCTGCCGGGCCTTTTCCTGGCCACGCGCCCACCCGCCAGAGGAGCCTGACGATGACGCGTGCCATTCTCACCCTGCTCGCCCTGCTTGTGGCGGCGCCCGCCCTGGCCGAGGACATCGGTTCGGTCGGCTACCGCTTCAAGTGGGTGGGGCCCAACGACAGGATCGCCGTCGAGGCGTTCGACGATCCCGATGTGGCCGGCGTCACCTGCTACATCTCGCGCGCCCGCATCGGCGGCATCAAGGGCGCGCTCGGCCTGGCGGAAGACCCGTCGGATGCCTCGATCGCCTGCCGCCAGGTCGGCCCGATCGACCTCGCCAAGCTCGACAAGATCAAGAGCCCGCACGAGGTTTTTAGCGAGCGCGCCTCGCTGATCTTCAAGACCACCCAGGTGGTGCGCTTCTGGGACGCCAAGCGGCGCGTGCTGGTCTATCTCAGCTATACCGACCGCATCATCGAGGGCAGCCCGAAGAATTCGATCAGCGTCGTGCCGGTCGGGCTCAAGTAGGCGTCGTGTCCGGCGCGACGGAAAACTAGCGGTAGAGGAACGTTCCCAGCAGCACCCAGCGCGCCACGTCGGCGGTCCGGCCGCGCTTGGCGAGACCAGCGGCGTGGTGAAATGCCAGAACGGCAGGCGATAGGCCGTCACCGCCGCGGGCCCGGCCACCGACACGATCTCGCTGAAGTGGCCGGCGCGGCTGTAGACAAGCCATTGGTGCGCGACGCCCGGCGAAGCCAGGCTGAGATGCAGGTCGATGTAGCCGCCCTTCGCATCCTTGTTCTCGGGGTGGTGATCGTTGTGCGGCCCGGCATAGTCGCCCGGTCCGTAGCGCAGCACCTGCAGGCCCCAGCCCGCGGCGAGCTTGCGGCCGGACAAGGCTTCGGCGAAGGCGCGGAAGCTCTGGGATCGCATCATCCGCACCAGCCCCAGCCGTTCGGCCGCCTTCACGCCGGGCTCGCGCCGACTTTCGAAATAGACGGTGCGGGCGCGGCTGGTCTTGGGCAGGCGCTCGCCATAGTCGCGGCGCATGCTCCAGATGCTCTCCGGCGGGATCGGCTTCTCGATCGCCTCGAGCTTGTCCGCGAGGCTCTCCTCGAGGGCGCGGCGGACCCGCTGGGCCCTCGCCCGGTCGAGGAGGTCGTCGCGGGCAAGAAATCGCGTGCGCGGATCGCCAAGCACGCCGCACAACGGGTGCGTGCCCGCCAGCACGCGCCGGCCGGCCGGACTCAGCAGGTCCTCGAACTCGCCGGGGATCGCCGAACGGATGGCGTTTGATCTCATGCGCCGGTCACTCTAAACGACAACCCCAGGATGCCATACGCTTCGCTTCGCGACTTCATCGACCGCCTGGAAAAGGCCGGCCGCCTGGTGCGCGTCGCAGCGCCGGTGTCGCCCCACCTGGAAATGACCGAGATCCAGACCCGCCTGCTGGCCGAGAAGGGCCCGGCCGTGCTGTTCGAGAACGTGGTGCGCCCCGACGGCACGCGCTCGGACATCCCCGTCCTGGTCAATCTCTTCGGCACGGTCGAGCGCGTGGCCTGGGGCATGGACCGCGAGCCCCACGAGTTGCGCGCCGTGGGCGAGACGCTGGCCTTCCTGCGCCAGCCCGAGCCGCCCGGCGGCTGGCGCGAGGCGCTCGACATGCTGCCGCTGGTGCGCACCGTCATGGCGATGAAGCCGAAGACGGTGAGTTCCGCCCCCTGCCAGGAGGTGGTGCTGACCGGCGACGACATCGATCTCGATAGATTGCCCATCCAAACCTGCTGGCCGGGCGAGCCGGCGCCGCTGATCACCTGGCCGCTGATCGTGACGCAAGGCCCCAATCCAAAAGGTGACAAACAGGACAGCTTTAACCTCGGCATCTACCGCCTGCAGGTGACGGGCCGGAACACGACCCTGATGCGCTGGCTGAAACATCGCGGCGGGGCGCAGCATCACCAGCGCTGGAAGGGCGCGGGCAACCGCGAGCCGCTGCCGGCGGCGGCCGTCATCGGCGCCGATCCCGGCACCATCCTGGCCGCCGTCACGCCGGTGCCCGACACGCTGTCGGAGTACCAGTTCGCCGGACTCCTCCGGGGCAAGAAGGTCGAACTGGTCGATTGCAAGACCGTGCCGCTGAAAGTGCCGGCGGAGGCCGAGATCGTGCTCGAAGGCCATGTCAGCCTCGACGACTACGGCGACGAGGGCCCCTACGGCGACCACACCGGCTATTACAACAGCGTCGAACAGTTCCCGATCTTTACGATCAGCGCGATCACGATGCGCCGGAAGCCGATCTATCTCTCGACCTTTACCGGCCGCCCGCCCGACGAGCCCTCCGTGCTGGGCGAGGCGCTGAACGAGGTGTTCATCCCCCTCTTCCAGCAGCAGTTCCCCGAGATCGTCGATTTCTGGCTGCCGCCCGAGGGTTGTAGCTACCGCATCGCCGTCGTGTCGATGAAGAAGGCCTACGCCGGCCACGCCAAGCGCGTGATGATGGGCGTGTGGAGCTACCTCAGACAGTTCATGTACACCAAGTGGGTGATCGTGGTGGACGCCGACATCGACGCCCGCGACTGGAAGCAGGTGATGTGGGCGCTGTCGACGCGCATGGATCCGGCGCGCGACATCACTGTGATCGAGAACACGCCGATCGACTATCTCGACTTCGCCAGCCCCGTCTCCGGGCTGGGCTCGAAGATCGGCCTCGATGCGACGGATAAGTTTCCGGGCGAGACGAATCGCGAATGGGGCCGGCAGATCCGGATGGATCAGGCCGTCATCGACAGGGTCGACGCCATGTGGAGCGAACTTGGGCTGCCGGGGAGCGGGAAGAAGATCTGGCGCTGACCTTCGATCCTAAAGCGTGCAGCGCGACAAAGCCGACAGCGAGCGCGAAGCGGCCGCCCGCAACGAGCGTTCAGTAGCGCATCGTGATCTTGTCGTTCTCGGTCGTGACGATCTTGAAGCCCTGGCGCTCGTAGAGCCGGCGCGCCGGATTGTTGGTCATCACTTCCAGGACGAGATCCTTGCGCTTGCGGTCGGCCCGCTCCTTCATCCAGGCGAGGAAGGCGCTGCCCAGGCCGCGATTGCGCATCGGCGCCGCCAGATAAAGATGGCGGAGCTGCACGGCGTGACCCGTTTCCTCGACCTGCAACCAGCCCGCATCGGCGTTTTCGGCCCGCAGGACCGACGTCCCGGCATGCGCGACGGCCTGTTCGACGAGTTGCCGCTGTGCCACCTCGTTCCATTGCGTCAGCGCCTCGGTTAGCGGTTGCACCGCCTCACGATAAATTGGCCAGCAAAAGCCGAGGTCGGCGGCGGCGGCGGGGCGTAGTTCGAAAACAAGGGGCATGGGCTGCATCCGGCCACAATCGCTGCCCCGATGCAACGCATAGCGACATGCTGTTGCCCGGCCGGGCTTTAATGTAAAGTGGATTAACATGGCTTGGAAGCGACGCGAACGCGAGGCGCGCGGTTATCATCACGGCAATCTGCGCGAAGCGCTGATTCAGGCCGCCCGCGAGTTGATCAAGGAGAAGGGCCCGGGCGGCTTCACCTTCGCCGATGCCGCCCGTTCGGCCGGCGTCAGCCCGGCTGCGCCCTACCGCCACTTTCGCGACCGCGAGGCGCTGCTGGCCGATGTGGCGCGCGAGGGTTTTCAGCGCTTCGAGGCCATGCTCGCCACCGGCTGGAACGGTGGCAAGCCCGACCCGATGACGGCCTTCAACAATGTCGGCAAGGCCTACCTCGCCTTCGCCCGCGCCGATCCCGCCTACTACGCCGCCATGTTCGAATCGGGCTTGCCACCCGACGTCAGCCCCGACCTGCGCGCAGCGTCCGACCGCGCCTTCGCCGTCCTGCGCACCGCGGCCGACGGCGTGGTGACGTTGCTGCCGGCGGCCAAGCGCCCGCCCGCCCTGATGATGAGCCTGCACATCTGGTCGATCGCCCACGGCATCGCCTCGCTGTTCGGGCGCGGCGATGGCGGCCGGCGGTCGCTGCCCATGACCGCCGAGGAACTGCTCGAATCGGCGGTGCTCATCTATCTGCAGGGGCTGGGTTTTTCACAAAAGGCGTAAAGGCCCCTTGACTCCTCGGGCGGGAATACCCAATGTAAATGTCGTTAACATTTACATCGTTAACGCCAGCAAAGGGGGGCCGCATGGGCCTGATCGAAAAAATCGACGACATCGGCAAGCCGGCCTGGATCGCCCTGCTCGTCCTGAGCTTCATCCTGTTCTGGCCGGTCGGAGTCGCCCTTCTCGTTTACCTGAAATGGAGTGGACGCATGTTTTGCTCGAAGCGCTATGGCCACTGGAACATGCCCGACGGCCGTGAGGCCCGCGAAGAGTTTCGCAGCTGGCGCCGCCGCCACCGCTGGGGCCGCCACGGCGGCAGCGGCAACGTCGCCTTCGACGAGTATCGCGAAGAGACGCTGCGCAAGCTCGAAGAGGATCAGCGCGAGTTCCAGGACTACCTGGACAAGCTGCGGGCCGCCAAGGACCGCGCCGAGTTCGACCAGTTCATGAACGACCGCCGCGGCCGCCCGCCGGCGCCGCCGGCTCCGACCAGCGACGCGTCGCCGGCCTAGCCGCCCACCACGACCAGCGCCCGCGACGGTCTCCGTCGCGGGCGTTGCCGCGTCAGTAGTCGAGCTTCATTGGCAGGCGATGGTCCACCGCCTGCCGGACGAGGCCGATCAGAACGGCAAAGCCATAGCGGGCGCAGAACTCGAGATCCGCCGCCGCATCCGGCGGGCGGCGCTGCCATCTGGCGATGGCCGCGGCAGACGCCTTCCAGGTCGCTAGGTTCAGATCGGCAAGCTGCCGCTGCAACGTGGCGGCGGAGCCCATCGTGACACGGCGCCCGGCGACATCCTCGCCGTCGACGTCGAACTCGAAAGGGCTGGGCAGCCACAGTTCGACGTCGCGCAAGAGGTGGGTGTAGCGCGAGCGAAACCCCGCGGCCTTGCTGCGCGCCAGCGCGGGATCGTCATCCCACGCCTCGGGAAGCGACTCGGGCCGGCGCAACGCCGGGTGCTCGGCATAAGCGGCCCACAGCACCAGCGACCCGAAACCGTCCCAGCCCAGCCGGCCGGTGAAGTGCGGCGCATCGGGCGTCTCGTCCCAGTCGAGCGGCGTCGCGATCCGGCTGCCCAGCTGTTCACTCAAGGCCGCGCGCCAGGCGATGACTGCCGTGCGGAGATGCTCCGGGGTCCGTGCGATGGCCAGGGCCCGGCGGTCCGAATCGCCAAAATACCGCGTGAGCGACCCGACATAGACGTCGAGAGCCATGACCGAGGCGTCCTTCTTCCACGGGCAGGCGCCGGCGGCGCACTGACCACGGCCGATCTAGCCTGCCGTCAACCCTGATGCAACCGACGATTGCGAATATCTTGACTCACAACCACGTGTACCTGCCCGGTCCGTCACTGCGGCTCGAGATTGAGCGCCTTCAGAAGGTCGATCCAGATCGGCCCCTCTTCGGTAATGATCTTCTGGAAGAACTTGTGATCCTGCGCGGGCACGTCGACGCCGAAGGTGTCGAGCATCTTCTGGATGCGCTCCGACTTGCCGCCTTCGACCATCATCGCCGACAGCTTCTCGACGATCGGCGTGGGAATGCCGGCGGGACCGACCAGGCCGATGAAACCCTGGATCTGGAACGCCTTGGACGTCACGCCTTGCTCGTAGAAAGTGGCGACGTTGGGCAGCTTCCGCATGCGCTCGCGGGTCGGTACCGCGATCGCCCGGCCGTTGCCCGACTGCAGGACGCCGGACGCTGCGGCGTAGCTGCCGCTGCCGGCCTGGATGGCGCCCGACCCGACATCGATCCACATCGGCGCCTCGCCGCGGTAGTGCACGGCCTCCATTTTTAGGCCGAAGTGCTTGTTCAGTTCCTCGACCGCGATATGGCTGTACGAGCCGGCGCCGTAGGTGCCGACGCTCGTCTTGTTGGCGCGGGCGTAGGCGGCGAACTCGGCGAGGTTGGTCGCCGGCACGCTCTTGTGGACGATGAACGGCAGGTGGCCGGCGCTCATCCACGAGATCAGGACGAAGTCCTTGTCGGGATCGTACGGCAGCTTCTTGAACAGCACCTTGTTCATGATCATCGTGGTCGAGATCGTCCACATCAGCGTGTAGCCGTCGGGCGCGGCGCTCTTGACCTGCTCGGCGGCGATGGCGCCGCTGGCGCCGGTCTTGTTCTCGACCGTGACCGGCTGGCCGGTCTTCTGCGAAATGAACTCGCCATAGGCGCGGGCGAAGGAGTCGGTGAGGCCGCCGGCCGGAAAGCCGACGATGATGCGGATCGGCTTGTTCGGCCAATTGGCGGCCGGCGATCCCTGGGCGATGGCGGGAGCGGGCAAGGCCGCCGCGGCAGCAGCGGCGGAACCAAAACGCAGCACTTCGCGCCGCGACGGGCGAACGATCATTCCTGGCCTCCCTGCGGCGCTTGTGAACTCCGGGACGGTCTAGGCCGTCTTTGTCGCGCCGGTCTTCAGCATGGCCTCGATCTCGCCGGCCGTAAACCCCGCTTCGCGCAGGATCTCGACGCTGTGCTCGCCCAGCCGCGGCTGCAGGCGCGTCACTTCGGGCGGCGTCCTGCTGAAGCGCGGCGGAATATCGGTCATGCGCAGCCGGCCCTCGGTCGGATGGTCGACCTCCTTCCAGAAGCCGGTGGCCGCGAGCTGCGGATCGACGAACAGGTCGTCGAGCGTGTTGACCGGACCGTGCGGCACGTTGGAGTCCTTGAGCAGCGCCACCCATTCGGCGTTGGTGCGGGTGCCGCAGATCTCGGCCAGGGTCGCGTAGTAGTGCTCGACGTTCTTCAGGCGGTTGGCGAGCGAGGTGAATCGCGGATCGCTGGCGAGCTCCTGCCGGCCGATCAGGCCGCAGAACTCGCGCCAGTGGTTGTCGGTGTAGGGCAGCAGGGCGAAATAGCCGTCCTTCGAGGGATAGGGCCGCCGCTCCTTGTTGAGCACGCGCTTGTAGCCCGCAGTCTCCAGCGCCGGCCGGAAGGTCTCGCCGTAGAGGTGCTCGACCATCACGAACGACACCAGCGTCTCGTACATCGGCACCTCGACCGACTGGCCGAGGCCGGTCTTTTCCCGCGCATAGAGCGCCGCGAGCAGGGCCGAGACGACGCCGTTGGAACTCGTCTTGTCGGCCACGATGGTGGGCAGGAAGCGCGGCTGGCCGGCCACCACCGTCTGCAGCGCGGCGAGACCCGAGCCCGCCTGGATGATGTCGTCGTAGGCGGCCTTCGCACCCATCGGCCCGGCGGCGCGATAGCCGTAGGTCGCAAGATAGACCAAGCGCGGGTTGATCTTCTCGAAGGCCTCGTACTCGACGCCAAGGCGCTTGGCCGGCTCCGGCCGATAGTTGTGCATCAGCACGTCGGCGGTCTCGGCGAGCTTGAACAGCGCCTTGCGGCCGGAGTCCTGTTTCAGGTCGAGCACGATCGAGCGCTTGGAGCGATTGCAGCCGAGATAGAATGCCGCCATCCCGGGAGTGCGCCCCGGCCCGAGCTGCCGCGTGGTGTCGCCCTCGGGCGGCTCGATCTTGACGACATCGGCGCCTAGATCGCCAAGTTGCTGCGCGGCCCACGGGCCCAGCACGACCGTCGTGCAATCGAGAATCCTGACGCCGGCCAGCGGACCCGCCATCGCTGCTTCCTCCCCTTGCTTTATCCCCGACTACCACAGAGTCCGGCCGGGTGGCGGCGAAAGATGGCCGAATGCGGGCCCCCGCCCCCTCATAGCCGCCATAATCCAGACGCAACCTTCGCAGGCGTGCAGGCGTTTTTCCTGTTGTCGAAGGAGACTGCGATGCGTGCTGACCTCAACAAGCTGCGAAATGCCATGAGCTGGAAGGGCGCCCTTGCCATCGCCGTCGCCGGTACCGCCGTCGTGGGCTCTGCAGCCGACGCCCAGGCGGACGGCTGGAAGAAGTCGAAGGGCTACTACGCCCCGGGTTATGTCGTGGTCCCGCCGGGGCAAGTGCGCTACTACGCGCCCGCGCCGGTGATCTATGCCGCGCCACCGCCGGTCATCGTCTATCCCGCGCCGGTCATGTATGCGCCGGCCTATCCGATTTATGCCGCGCCCTACGCGGCACCGGTCGGCAGCCTGAATTTCGGCATCACCCTGCCGCTGCGCTAAGCCGGCAAGGCCCACTCAGGTCGCGGCGATGCCGGCCTTGATACGGGCGGCATCCACCGCGGCGAGGCCCGCTTCGCAAGCCTCGCAGACCGGGCGCATCCACAGCACCGACGCCTGATCCAGGCCGCGCCGGAACGCGGCTTCGGCGGCGGCGAGATCGCCGCGCGCCAGCGCCACCTTGCCGCGCACCTGCCAGCAGTGGGCGAGGTTGCCGGCCTCGCCGCGCTCCAGCATGTCCGGCTCGACACGATCGAGAAGGACGTCGGCCTCGGCCGGTTTGCCCTGCGCGCAGACCGCCTCGGCCAGCCAGACCTTGTTCAGCCCGTGCAGGTGGGCGCGCGAAATGGTGCCGGTCTCCTTCCCACCGCCCAGCAGATCGACGGCGGCCGCGAGGTCTCCGGCAATGAACTTGGCGCGGCCCAGCAGAGATTCGATGAAGACCGACATCACCACGACGCCCGCGGCCTTGGCCGCTCCCAGCAGTGCCTCCAGCGGCGGGATCGCCGTTACCACGTCGGCGCGGGCGATGGCGAGCACACAGCGCGCCACCTGGGCCGCCGCGATCGAATAGATGTCGCGTGCGCCGGCCGCCGCGGCGATCACCTCGGCCAGGCGCTGGTCCGCCTCCTCGAAGCGGCCGAGCTCGCACAACGTAAACACGAGATAGCCGCCGCCGATCACCGACGTGGCGCCGGCGGTCCCGATGCGCTCGAACCGGAGATCGCCCTTCAGCAGCTCGCAGCTGCGGCCGAGCGCGTCAGCGGCGCCGACATAGTCGCCGACCGCATAGACGCCCAGTCCCAGCCGGAACAGGGCAAGCGCGCGCAGGCGCAGGTCGCCCGACTGCTCGGCGATCTCCAGGCTGCGCCGCGCCGTGGCGATGGCCTGCAGGCTCTCGCCGTCGACCCAGAACTGCGCCGACTGATCGGCCCACACCCAGGCAAGCCGCACCCGATCGTCGATGCCGCGGGCCAGTTCCTCGGCCCGCGTCAGCACGGTCTTGATCTCGCCGGGATCGCCGGCCGTGGCATAGAGCAGTGCGCGCAGGCCGCGCAGCTGGTCGATGGCACGCTCCGTCGCCGCGATCGACCTGTCGGACCGTTCGTAGGACGCCAGCGCCGCCCGCGTGCCGGCAATCGCCTCGGCGTAGGAACCGCGCGCCAGGGCGCGCTCGGCGGCCTGCCCCTGATAGATCGCGGCGGTCTCCCACAGCTCGCCCTCGGCGGCGTGGTGCGCCATCCACTCGGCCTGCTCCTGCGGCCGGCCGGCATGCTGGGTCTCGATCGCCGCCAGGATGCGGCGGTGCGCCTCGATCCGCCTGGCGCGGGTGAGCGAATCGTGCGCGACCTCGCGCACCAGGGCATGGCCGAAGGCGTACTCGACGTCCGGGTAGAGGCTGACCTGGACCAGGATCTCGGCGGCGACCGCCTCACGCAGCGCCGCCTCGGTGCCGGCCGGCAGCTGGCCCGATACCCGCTCGGCAAGCCAAAGCGGAACGCGAGCGCCGATCATCGACAGGGTCTGCAGCAGCGCCACGCATTCGGGCGTGCGCCGGTCGATGCGTGAGGCGATGACGTCGTGGACAGACGGCGGCATGCGGATCGCCTCCGGCGTCTCCCAGCAGGCATAGCGGCGGCGCGGCGCCCGCGCGTCCTCGCCCTCGACGGCGATGCTCGCCAGGGCGCCGCGCTGCGCGAGGTCGCGCACGCACTCCTCGACGAACAGCGGATTGCCGCCGACCCGTTCGGCCAGGCGCTCGATGAGCCGCTCCGTCTCCGGCCCCTCGACGAACCAGTCGCGCAAGGAACGTCGGACATCGTCGTTGGTGAGCGGCGCCATGCGCAGCCGGCTGCCGCCGACCGCCGACAGCCAGGAATCGTCGTACTCGGGACGGTAGGTCAGCACGACGAGCAGAGGCACTTCGCGCGTCAGCTCGGTGACGGCGCGCAGGACCTCTTCGCTGTCGCGGTCGACCCAATGCATGTCCTCGAAGACGAAGACGAGCGGCCAGCGGGCCGCAGCGGCCCGCACCAGCCGCAACACCGCGTCGCGCGCGGCCGTGCGCTTGCGCCGCGGATCCATCGCCAGCCACTCCGGCGTCGCCGACGCCAGCGACAGAAGCGAGGCGAAGACCGGCGCGTCGGCGCCGAGCTTGGGATCGATCTCGGTCAGGATCGACGCCACAACGGCCGGCACGCGCGCCGCGTCGTCGCTGTCGGCGATGCGGAAGAGGTCGCGCAATGCCGAGGCCAGCGCATGGTAGGGAATGGTGCGGCCGAGCGCCGTCGCCGCCGCGAACACCGGCTTGTGCGCCGGCGAACCGCCGGCATCGTCGATCACGCTGTGCACCAGTCGGGACTTGCCGAGCCCGGCCTCGCCGCTGATGCCGATGACGCCGCCGCGCTGGCGGTCGAGCGTGGCAAGGGCGGCCTCGAGCGTGGCGCGCTCTCCTTCGCGGCCGACGAACGGCGCCTTCTCGCGGGCCGACGCCGCCTGCCAGCGCGATCGGTGAAGCGATGCACCGATTGCTTCGTAGGTGTCGATCGGCGCCGTCGCGCCCTTGACCTCGCGCGGGCCGATGTCGCGGATTTCGATCAGGCCCTGGGTCAGCGCCTGGGTCTCGCCGGTCATGAACACCGAGCCGGGGGTCGCCATCTGTTCCATGCGCGCCGCGACATGGACGACCGGGCCGACGACGTCGACCTCGAGGCCCATGTCGGAGGTCACCGTGCGATAGAGCACGTCGCCGGAATTGAGGCCGACGCGCATCATTTCGCCCATGCCGGCGTCGCGCAGCTCGCGCTGCATGCCGAGCGCCGCGAAGCAGGCGCGCACCGCGTGATCCTCGTGCGCCACCGGTGCGCCGAAGATCGCCAGAATGCCGTCGCCGAGGCGCCGGCAGACCACCCCCTCGTAGCGATGCACCAGCCGGATCATGATCTGGATGGCGGGCTCCAGCCGGCCCAGCGCCGCCTCGGGATCGAGACCTTCGATCGCCGCCGTCGAGCCTTTCAGGTCGGCGAACAGGACCGTCACGCGCTTGCGCTCGCCGTCGCCGACCAGGCGCTGTGCCGCGCCGCGTCGCGCGGCCTCCGGCGCCGGCGCCGCCGTCGAGGGCGTCG
>JAIETA010000351.1 GCA_019745575.1 Reyranella sp.
CCGCTACGGCGTGAACATCCGCGACGTGCAGGACATCATCGAGATAGCCATCGGCGGCACGAACATCATGGAGTCCGTCGAGGGTCGGGAGCGCTATCCGATTCGCGTCCGCTATCTGCGGGAATACCGCGAAGACGTTCCCGAGCTGGAAAAGATCCTGGTACCCACGTCCAGCGGTGCTCACATTCCCCTTGCGCAGGTGGTGACCATCAGGAGCGTCCTGGGACCGCAGGACATCAAGGGCGAGCGCGGCCTGCTCGTAGGCTACGTCACGATGAACACGCGGAACAGGGACGAGGTGAGCGTGGTCGAGGACGCGGAGGCCGCACTCCAGGCCGCGCTGCGGGATGGCCGGCTCACACTACCGCCGGGCTATTACTGGGAATGGAGCGGCCAATTTGAGAATCAAGTCCGTGCGACCAAGCGGATGAGCATTCTCGTTCCGGTCTGTTTGTTCATCATGTTCGTGATGCTGTACCTCGGGTTCGAGCGTTGGTGGATCGCGCCCATCATTGCCTTCAGCATTCTCGTTGCCGCCGGTGGTGGATTCATCATGTTGGCGCTGTGGGGCGCAAATCTCTCCATCGCCGTATGGGTTGGCTTTCTCGTGCTCTTCGGCGTGGTGGACGATGACGGCGTGATCCTGTCGACTTATCTGGAGAAGATCTTCGATACGGAAACGTTCGCCTCGGTGGAGGAGCTTCGTGGAGCCGTCGTGCGGGCCGGGCTCCAGCGTGTTCGTGCATCCTTGATGACGATTTCAACGACGATCTTCGGGTTGCTGCCGATCTTCTGGGCAACTGGACGCGGCTCCGACTTGATGCAGCCGATGGCCATACCGTCGGTCGGTGGCATGATCGTTGCTGGCCTTGTTGGAACGTTCATCGCGCCTTGCTTGTTCTGCGCGGTAGAAGAATGGAAATGGAAACGAACCCAACGTCTTGCTCCGAACGTAGCTGCAGCATGAATATGGCGGGACACAGAGCTTCTGTTCAACCGGGGGCGGCGGCGACCAAGAGAACCGGCAGGGCGCTGGGTTCGTATCGACAGCGATTCCAAGGTGTCACCACCCGGTAAGCTTCGTCTTGATGGCTGAAAAAGATTATTCAGTACGGTAATTTTGGTTTTTGACGCATGTCAAAGGCAAGTCGCCTCAATGCTCCACCCTTGCTAGGGTTGATTGTGCGCAGCTTGATAGTTTAGCATTTTGGAACGAGTGATCGTGTCTAGCCGCTATTGCCCAGCTGAGGGCTCTTGGGAACGAGTCGTTAGCCAAGGCAGCGCTACCAGATTCGTCGATGCAATCGGCAGCCAGTCAGAGTTGTGCCTCATTAGACAAGAGCCATGATTCTGGGTTGGTTTAGACACTTCCGATGTGGGCTAAGCCATTGACATTGTTTTCTAAAAGCCGCATCTGAAAATTGCAGTGTCGGTGGTTCGATCCCGCCCCCTGGGCACCATTTCTCAAGATAGCCCAGCGACTTGCGCGGCCCGTTCCGGGGACGTGGCCTGTAGCCGGACGTCAGCGAAGCTGTTGGCGTATCCGGCCGAGCATGCGGCGGGCCTGCCGGGCGGCCGACCAGCCGCCCCGTCCGACGAAGCGCAACGGCTTCAGCAGAGCGCGGCCAAGCGAAGGGCGTTTCTCGAAATAGAACTTGCCGTCTCCTGCCTTCAGCGCGAGGTTCTTCTCGTGGGCGAACGTGTGTACGGCGCGAACCACGCCCGGCCATCCAGGCGAATAGTCGTCTCCGAAGATTGCGCCGCCGTCGACGACGAGGTCGTAGAATAGCGCCAGGTCATAGTAGACTTCCTCTTCTTCGTGGCCGGCGTCGATGTAGAGCGCGTCGAACTTCACGCCGAGCTTGCGCAGCACGCGGGCGGCAGCCGTTGACGTGATCGGAAATGGGGAAATGTCGTCCTGAGCGCCACTTGAACGCACGTTGTGCACAAACTGTCGAAAGAGATCGGGATAGCCGGCGGTCAGTCTGAGATGGGCCCGCAGGTCGGGCTCGAGCCAGAGCGTATCGTTGGAGCCGAGCCAGGTGTCGATGCAAATGAAGTGGGTCTTGAGACCGATTTGCCTTGCCAGCGAATGCATGTGGAGCACCGAAGCGCCCTTCCATGTACCGATCTCGCAGACAAGGCGTGGGCGATGCTTTTCGAAGACCTCGCGAAAGATCGGATGATCCGAGTGCCACCCTTGCAGATCGATCGAAGATGGAGGATCGAGTTCGGCATAACAGCTTCCATCAATGCCGATGGATGCCAGCGGCCGTACCATGTCAGCCTTCAATGTGCCTCCCTCCGCGTCACTTGCCGATGCTGGACTCGTGATCGCGTCTGACCTTTAGTTCCATGGCGCAGCTCCGGCAACGCCTATTGCATCGCGACGAGCGATGGCTATCCCATCGATGACGAGGCGCGAACCATGGCGCAATTTCTCAGGCCGATGGGCGGGCGTCCAAGACACGGCAGTGCCGTCGATCTCGCCATATCCGACAGTCGCGGTGTCGGTGGGATGTCACGTCTCGTTCGCCGAAGCGGTTCCGGGTGCCGCGCCGCATCGGCGGGCGACGTAGCCGCGGTAGGTGGAACGACCGAGTTCGGGATGAGTCTGGATCCGGTGGGCGAGCGAGTCGATGACCCACGTATCGATGATGTCGTAGCCGAGCGTCTTCAGCGCGGCCGGGATCTCGTCGACGTTGCGAATCTGGTAGGGCACCTCGGCCACCCCGAAATTCTCCAGGGTCACCACGGTCGGTCCGTCGCGCGTCACCACCTTGTTGAGCAGAATGTGCCGCGGCGGCGCGCGCAGCCGGCGCACCAGGTCGACCAGCGGTACGTCGAGATAGGGCAGTAGTCCCGACGCCAGCAGGACGTCGGCGGCCGGCGCCTCCTCGATGCGCTCGACGAAGGACAAGGTCCGCTCTCCCGTGCGCACCTGCGCGCGGCCGGCCGCCACGAGAGCCGGCAGGTCGTAGACGATCCAGTCGATCCGATCGAGGTCGAGGTAGGGCGCGAAGGCGCGGTACTTCACGCCGATATGGCCGCCCGCGTCGACGACCCGCGTGATCTCCGGCGCCAGTCGCTTCAGCCAATAGAGGATCGGGTAATCCCACAGCGGCACGTGCTGCATCAGCTCCCGGGACACCTCGGTGACGGCGTCGTGGTCGTAGCCGGCGAGCAGGCCGGGCCGGACATGCGCGACGGCCTCGTCGAAGGAGGTGAAGGCGCCACGGAAGCGCACCGGCTCGCGTCGCAGCGCACGGAAGCGGCCGTAGGCGAGCAGGGCCGCGTGTTTGAGCCAGGAGCGCACGGCCGCAACCTAGCCAACCGCGAGCGTAGTGTACAAGATCGCCCAAGACGCCATGCCCGACCCCCAAAGCCGCCGACCCCAGGTGCTCGCCTGGTCCTGGAGCCTCGATGCGGACGATCAGTCCGCCGCGGCTGCCGACGTCCTGCTGTCGAACGACGAGAAGGCGCGCGCCGGGAACTTCATGTCGCCGCGCCTGCGGCAACGCTTCGCCGCCGGCCGCGCGCGCCTGCGGTCGCTGCTCGGCGGGCATCTCGGCCGCGATCCGCGCGCCCTGGTGTTCGTCGCGAACGAGTTCGGCAAGCCGCGCCTGGCCGGCGAGCCGTCCGTGCATTTCAGCCTCAGCCACTCCGAAGGCCAGGCTCTTCTTGCCGTGAGCGATACGCTGGAGGTCGGCGCGGATGTCGAGCGTATCCGTGTGCTCGAGCATCGTGATCTCGCGAAGAGGTACTTTCATCCCAACGAGGTCGCCGCGATCGAACGAGTGTCGCGGCACGACGATCAGCTAGCGGCGTTCTTCCGGACATGGACCCTCAAGGAGGCGGTCGTGAAGGCGCTGGGCAAGGGTCTGTCGATTCCGCTCGACACGTTCGAGGTGTCGATCGCCGGTTCACGGCCGATGCTCTTGGCAAATCCGGAGGGCGCGCCGCCAGCGTGGTGGTTGTACACGATGGGGCCGCTCGACGGCTACTGCCGCGGCCTGGCCGTTCCCGGTGCCGCCGATGTCGAACTGATCCAGCGCACGTTCTGATCGTCCCGGCCGAGCAGCGCACGCAGCGGCCCGTCTTCGCCCAGCAGGACCTCCCGGAAGAACGCGACCTCGTAGGTCTCCAGCGCCGCGCTGATCGCCCGACGCCGGGCGTTGGTGCGGAAGATGTCCTGGCGCAGGGCCTCAGCTGGACCCATGCGCCGTACCGCGGGACGGCCGACACGCTACGCGCCCTGTTGGGCGGCGAGATCGACTTCGCCTCCGAATCCTCGGGCTGGGCGCCGATGGTCATGGCCGGCAAGTTGCGGCTGCTGGCGGTCTTCACTGCCGACCGGGCGAAGCGCTTTCCCGACGTGCCGACCGTGCGCGAACTCGGCATGGAGATCGTCGTCGACAGCCCGGGCGGCCTGATCGGTCCGCGCGGCATGGATCCGGCGGTGGTGGGCGTGCTGGCCGGCGCCTTCCGCGCCGCCGCGCAGGAGCCCGAACATCTGAAGTTCCTCGAGAACATGGACCAGCCGTTGCTGCTGCTGGACGGGCCGGCCTATCGCGACGCCATGGTGCGCACGCTGGAGGAGGAACGCGACCTGCTGCGCCGGCTGAACCTGCTGCCGGCCTAGTGCCGCTGCGGGCAGCGGTTGACTGCCGGTCGTGCTGCGATATGGGTCGATGCTTCGACGGGGAGAAGACCCATGGCCGCCTTTCAGAGTTCCACCACGGTGCTGGACTCGATCCTGTTCCGCGACGCCTTCGGGACGCCGGCCATGCGCGAGGTCTTCTCCGACCGGAGCTTCATCGCCCGCTGTGTCGAGGTCGAGGTCGCGCTGGCCAGGGCGGAAGCGCGCTGCGGCGTCATTCCCGCCGCCGCGGCCGAGGCGATCGCCCGGCTGGCCGACGCGCAGACCCTCGATTTCGAGCATCTCCGCCGCGAGACCGACATCGTCGGCTACCCGATCCTGCCGCTGGTCCATCAGCTTGCCAGACAGTGCGGCGAGGCCGGCCGCTTCGTCCATTGGGGCGCCACCACCCAGGACATCATGGATACCGCCGTCGTTCTGCAGCTGCGCGAGGGCCTGCGCATCGTGCGCGAGGACCTCGCGGCCTTGCGCGGCATCCTGGCGGCCCTGGCGCGAAAGCATCGCGATACGCCGATGGCCGGCCGTACCCATCTGCAGCACGCATTGCCTATTACCTTCGGCTACAAGGTGGCGATCTGGCTCGCCATGTTCGACCGCCACGCGGCGCGCCTCGAGGAGCTGAAGCCGCGCGTGCTGGTCGGCCAGTTCGCCGGCGCCGCCGGTACGCTGGCGTCGCTGGGCGACAAGGGCCTCGAGGTGCAGGCAGCACTTTGCGCCGAGCTCGGCCTTGGCGTGCCGGCCTCGACCTGGCACGTGGCGCGCGACGGGCTGGCGGAGGCCGTCAACTTCCTGGCGCTCGTGACGGGCTCGCTGGGCAAGATCGCGCTCGACGTCATGATCATGGCTTCGACGGAGTTCGCCGAGGTCTACGAGCCTTTCGTGAGCGGCCGCGGCGCCTCCTCGACCATGCCGCAGAAGCGCAACCCGATCTCTTCCGAGCTCATGCTCGCGGCCGGCAAGGCGGTGCGCCAGCACGCCGGGCTGATGCTCGATGCCATGGTGCAGGATTTCGAACGCGCCACCGGCCCGTGGCATGCCGAGTGGATGGCGGTGCCCGAGAGCTTCGTGCTGACGGCGGGCGCCCTGCACCAGGCCAGGACGGCGCTGGGCGGCCTGATCGTCGACGAGCGCCGCATGGCCGCCAACCTCGCCATGTCCAAGGGCCTGATCGTGGCCGAGGCGGTGATGATGGGGCTGGCGCCGTTCCTCGGCCGCCAGCAGGCGCACGATCTGGTCTATGCGGCCTGCCGAACGGTGAACGAACGGGGCGGCGATCTGGCCGACGTTCTCGCGAAGGCGCCGGAGATCGCCGCGCACCTCGACCGGGCGGCGATCGATCGGCTGACCGATCCCGCGAACTATCTCGGCCAGGCGCCGGCGATGGTCGACCGGGTGCTGGCCAGCGCCGCCCGCTGAGGCGTCAGCGGCCGACCCGCCAGCCGACCTCGGCGGCGAAGGCGTCATAAAAGTCGGTGTCGTAGGCGCGCTCCGGTGTTGCGCGCACCAGCGCGTCGATGCGCTCGGCGTCGCGGCCGACCAGGATGCGCCAGCGCTCGGCCTTTACGCCGTCGAGGATGATGCGGGCCGCCTCGGCCGCCGAGGTCGGCGCCTCCTCGAGGAAGCGCCTGGCGCGCTCGGCCACGATCTTGCGCACCTCGTCGTCGGACAGGGCTGCCGCGTCGCGGCCCATCGAGGCGATGCGCGCCCGGGCCTGGGCGATTTCCTTGGGCGTCATGACGTCCGACTCGTTGCCGCTCTGGACCTTGCGCGAGTTGGCCACGATCGAGGTGCCGATGTGGCCCGGCATCACGACCGAGCACTTTATGTGCGGCGCGTTCAGCTTCAGGTCGGTGATCAGCGCCTCGGTGAAGCCTTTGACGGCGAACTTGGCGGCCGAGTAGGCGGTCTGCGGAATGTCGGGTGCGATGAAGGCCCAGAAGCCGTTGACGCTGGAAGTGTTCACGATGTGGCCGGCGTCGGCTTTCAGCATCAGCGGCAGGAAGGCGCGCGTGCCGTTGTAGACGCCACCCCAGCAGACGTTGAACGTCCGTTCCCACTCGTCCTGGCCATTGACGACCAGACTGCCGCCGCCGCCGATCCCGGCGTTGTTGAACAGCAGGTGGATGCGGTCGGTCTCCTGGTCGCGGGCGACGGCGTCTCGAAAGCCGGCCATCTGTGCTGCGTCCGAGACGTCGGCCACGTGGCTGGTGATGCGTTGGCCCTGGCTGAGGCCGCCGGCTTCGCAGAGGCGCCGGGTCTCGGCCATGGCGCCGGCCGAGACGTCGCACATCGCGACGTTGCAGCCTTCCGCCACGAGCTGGCGGGCAAGCTCGCGGCCCATGCCCGTGCCGCCGCCGGTGATGACGGCGATCCTGCCGGCAAAGTCCTTCATGGCGATGTCTCCCTGGCCCTGTCGCCGTACGCTAGCCGGCGGACGTTGTCGTGGCAAAGCAGATGGCCGGGATCGCGCGGCGGGAAGGGGCGACGGCGCCGGCGGCCGTGGACACTTCTGTCGGCCAGCGCCTAGACTTGCCGTCCATGAAGAACCTGATCCTGCGCGAGAACCGGGGCGCGGTCGCCATCCTGTGGCTCAACCGGCCGGCCAAGCGCAACGCCATCACGACCAAGATGATGTGGCGGCTGGGCGAGCTGCTGCAGGCGTGCCTGGCCGATCGCAAGGTCCGCGTGGTGCTCGTCGCCGGCAAGGGCCGGCACTTCAGCGCCGGCGGCGACATGAACGAGATGCGCGGCATGGATGTCCTGCAGACCGACGACACGATGGTGGCCTGGCAGCACAATCTCGAACTGATCGAGCGGTCGACCAAGCCGGTCATCGCCGCGGTCCACGGCGCGGCGTTCGGCGGCGGCACGGAACTGGCGATCGCCTGCCACATCCGCGTCTGCGGCGAGAGCGCCCGGTTCGCCCAGACCGAGATCGCGCTCGACCACCTGCCGGGCGGCGGCGGCACGCAGCGCCTGCCGCGGCTCGTGCCGTTGTCCTTCGCCTACGAGCACCTGCTGCTGGGCGAGCCGATCCCGGCGGCCGAGGCGTGGCGTGTCGGTCTCGTGAACCACGTCTGGCCGGATGACGAACTGCTCGAACGCGCCGTCGATCTCGGACGTCGAATCGCGCGCCGCGGGCCGACCGCCGTGCGCTACACCATGGAGGCGGTGCGGCTCGGGCTGCAGGGGCCTCTGGACTCGGGCATGCGCCTGGAACGGGCGATGGCCTCGCTGGTGAACGAGTCGCGCGAGGCCAAGGAAGGCATGCGGGCCTTCTTCGAAAGCGGCCGGCGTCCGACACGCACATGACGGCGCGGGCCTACGTCTCGCCGCCGGGAGTGGGCATCGACGGGCTGCTGCGGCAGGGCGTCTTCCGCACGCCGGACAAGCTGGCGCTGGTCGACGACCACGGCGCCATCACCTATCGCGAGGCCGAAGCGGCGAGCAACCGCCTGGCGCGCTGGCTTGCGGCAAGCGGCGTGCGCCGCGGCGATCGCGTGGCCCTGATCCTGCCCAACGGCATTGCCTTCGTCGTGGCCGAACTGGCGATCCTGCGCCTGGGTGCCGTCAAGGTGCCGCTCAACATCCGCTTTGCCGCGCCGGAAGTCCTCTATGCGCTGGCCGACTGCGCGCCGACCGCACTGATCGCCACGCCTGATTACGCTGCCCGCGTACAGGCCGACCGGGCCAAGGTGCCGGCGCTCGCCACCATCCTGACCTGCGGCGGCACGGTGCCCGGCCTGCCGGCCTACGAGGACGTCGTCGTGTCGGGCGATGGCACGCCGGTACCGGCGACGGGCTATGGCGACGACGAGCCGATCCTGATCCGCTACACCGGCGGCACGACCGGCCGGCCGAAGGGGGTCGTGCACACGCACCGCAGTTACCTCGCCGTGGTGCTCGACGTCGTGCGCGAGAACGCGCTGGTCGAGCAGGACATTGCCCTCCATCTCGGCCACCTGAGCCATGGGCTCAACTTCATGTGGCCGGCCTGGTATCTGCTGGGCGCCACCCAGGTCCTGCGCGAGCGCTTCGACCCGGCGGCGACCTGGCGCGACTTCGAGCGGCACAAGGTGACGTGGGTCTACATGGTGCCGACCATGATCCACATGCTGCTGGAGGCCGACGACCGCGAGGCCGAGGTGTCTAGCCTGCGGTGCTTCACCTATGCCTCGGCGCCGATGCCGGTGCCGCTGCTGCGCCGCGCGATCGCCCGGTTCGGCAACATCTTCACCCAGGTCTACACGCTTTCCGAAGCGCCGGTGATCACCACCATGATGCGTCCGCACGAGCATCTCGAGACGGAGAGCGAGTGCGGGCCGCGGCTGGGCTCGGTCGGTCGCGAGGTGCCGACCTTCGAGCTGCGACTGGTCGACGGCGACGGCAGGGATGTGCGGCCGGGCGAGGTCGGCGAGATCGCCGTCCGCTCCGTCAACAACATGGCGGGCTACTGGAACCTCCCCGATGAGACCGCCGCAACGCTGGTCGACGGCTGGCTGCGCACGGGCGACATGGCGCGCCGCGCCGCCGACGGCTTCCTGCATCTGGCCGATCGCAAGAAGGACATCGTCATCACCGGCGGCTTCAACGTCTGGCCCAAGGAGGTCGAGGATGCGCTGCTCGGCCATCCCGACGTTGCGCAGGCGGCGGTGGTCGGCGCCCCCGACGAGAAATGGGGCGAGATCGTCGTGGCCTATGTGGTGGCCAAGCCCGGCCGTCGGCCGTCGCCGGATGGGCTGGCTGCCCACTGCCTGGACCTGTTGGCCGACTACAAGAAGCCGCGTCGCGTCCACGTCGTCGAGGCGCTGCCGCTCACCCCGGTCGGCAAGGTCTCGCGCGCGAGCTTGCGCGAGCGCGCCAGGACGGGCGCCTAAAAGCCTTTGAGCTGGCTCGGCAGGTAGGTGGCGAGCCAGGGAAAGAACATGACCGCGAGCAGCGTGATGATCTGGGCGATGACGTAGGGCATCACGCCGCGCACCATGTCGCCATAGGTGATCTCGGGCGGCGCGATCGATTTCAGGTAGAAGATCGACGGCGCCATGGGCGGCGTCAGGTACGACGTCTGGATCGCCACCACCATCAGGATCGCGAACCACACCGGATCGATCTTGAGGGCGGCCACGATCGGCATGAAGATCGGCAGGCAGATCAGCACGATCGATACCCAGTCGAGGATGAAGCCGGCCGCAAAGACGATGGCGAGGCAGATCAGCAGGACGCCGTAGGTGCCGATGTCGAGGTCGGCGACGATCGCCTGGACGAGCTTCTCGCCGCCCTGCACGCGGAACACCGAGGCGAACATCGTGCCGCCGACCACGATCAGCATGATCATGCAGTTGATCAGCAGCGTGCGCTTGACGGCGTCGGTGAACACCGGCCAGGTGAGCCGGCCGTAGAGGGCGGTCAGCACCAGGGCGCAGAGCGCGCCGACGCTGGCGGCCTCGGTCGGCGAGGCGATGCCGAACATGGTGGTGCCGAGCACCGCCGCGATCAGCACGATCGCCGGCACGAAGCCGGTCAGGGTCAGCCAGAGCTTGGTGCGAAGCGGCATCTCGATTTCTTCGCGGGCGACCGGCGGGCCGTCCTGCGGATTGAGCAGGCAGCGCACCACGATATAGATCAGGAACATGCCGACCATCAGCAGGCCGGGCAGCAGCATGCCGGCATAGAGCTGGCCGACCGACATGTTGGCGATCGAGGCGTAGATCACCGCGACCAGCGACGGCGGGATCATGGTGCCGAGCGAGCCGCCGGCGCAGATCGTGCCGGCGATGAGGTCCTTCTTGTAGCCGTAGCGCATCATCACCGGGATGGTCATGACGCCGATCACGACCTCGACGGCGCCGACGATGCCGGTCGAGGCCGCGAAGATCGCGCCCATGGTGATGGTGGCGAGCGCCAGGCCGCCGGGCAGGCGCCCCATCCACATCTGCAGCACCTGGAACAGGCGCTCGGCGATGCCGGAGCGCTCGAGGATGCAGCCCATGATGATGAAGGGCGGGATGGCCGACAGCAGGTACTGCTGCGCCGTCTGCTGGACCATGCCGTAGAGCTGGATGCCGACGACCTTGTCGCCGAACACGCCCATGCCGAAAACGAAGGCGGTGGCGAGCAGCGAGAAGGCGACCGGGACGCCCAGGAACACCAGTGTGAACAGCACCACGAACATGAGGATCGGCAACATGACGGCGGATCCTCAGGCGGTGGCGTGCGTCGTGGGGTCGGTCGTGCCCGGCGGCGGCACGGCATCGGGATCGGCGACGCCTATGAGATGGCGCATCGTCTCCGACAGCACCTGCAAGCCAAGGCCGAACAGGCCGATCGTCATGCCGGCATAGAACGGCCAGACCAGGGGCTCCCAGGCGCTCATGCTCTCGAGCTCGCCCTTGAGGTAGGCGCGCCACGTCTTGGTGGCCGACGCCGAACCGACATACCAGAGCAGCGGCAGGAAGACGGCGGCATAGAACAGCAGGTTGATGGCGTGCTGCAGGCGCAACGGCAGGCGGGTGGCGATGAAGTCGATGCGGATATGGGCGCCCATGCGCAGCGTATAGGCGGCGCCCAGCAGGAACAGCGTGCCGTTGGTCATGTAGGCGATGTCGCTGCCCCACAGGGTCGGCGCGTTGAAGGCGTAGCGGGCGACGACCTCGTAGAGCTGCACGGTGATGATGACCACGACCTCGGCCATGGCGATCACGGCCAGCAGCCAGCCGATCCCGTCGAGCGCGGGACAGAAGCGCTCGAGGAGCATCTTCTTCATGGCAGGGTCCCCCGAACGCGAGCGGGGCGGCCGGTCGGCCGCCCCGCGTTCCCGGCTACTTCTTGGTGAACTCGTCCTTGTGGTCGACCACCAGGTAGGGCGAGTACTTCTCCCAGCGGTCCTGGAAGTCGAACACCGACTTGGCGACCCGTTCGGGCCACGGATTGCCTTCGGCCTTGGCCTTGGCCGCCGCGTCAGCCGCCCACTTGCGGGCCGCCTCCTTGGCTTTGCGCTTGAAAGTCTCGTCGAGGATGATGATCTCGTTCTTGCCGGCGAGCAGGGTTTCCAGGGCGGTGAAGTCCTGCATGATGATCGAGTTCAGGCTCTCGAACGTCACCAGGCGGGCCGCCAGGGCGATCTTCTCCTGCAGGTCCTTGGGGATCTTGTCCCACTTGTCGGCCTGCATGGCCGCCTCGAAGGTCCACGAACCGGCATGGATGCCCGGCATGATCAGGTACTTGGCGATCTCCTGGAAGCCGAGCGCCCTGTTCTCGCTCGGCATGGAGTACTCCATGGCGTCGATCGCCTTCTTCTCGAGCATCGAATAGAGCTCGCTGCCGGGCACGACCACCGGCGCGGCGCCAAAGCCGTCCTTGATGATCGCCGCCCAGTTGCCGAGCGTGCGGAACTTCAGGCCTTTCAGATCCTCGACCGTCTTGATCGGCTTGTGGCTGTGGGCGAACACCTCCGACGGTCCGGCGCCCAGCACCATGGTGTGCATCTTCATGGTGGCGCGCCGGTGCTCCTGCAGGAGCTTCTCGCCGCCGCCGTTGTACATCCAGGGAATGATCGAATCGACGCCGAGCCCGGTCGGGAACGAGCCGATGATGAGGTTGGTCGGGTCCTTGCCGCCCAGGAACGAAGCCGGCCCGATGGCGATGTCGGCGCGGCCGTCCTCGACCGCCTCGTAGATCTTGAAGATCGGCGCCAGCACGCCGCCTTCCTGGACGTCGATCTTCACCTTGCCATCGGTGAGCTTCTCGACGTAGGCCGCGAACGGAATGGCGATCGCGGTGTTGTAGACCGAAGTCTTGGGCGCGATGGTCGCCGCCCGGAGCGTGATGGTCTGCGCCGCCGCCGGCACGGCAAGCAACGCCACGGCGGCACCGAGCGCCGCTCTCCTGAACATGTGTCGCATGAACCCCTCCCCAACAACGGGCTTGGGGAAACGCCAAGCCCTTTCCTCGAAGCTAGTCCGAATGGCACGGCATCTGCAACATTCGGGCCAACGATTGGTCGGGCGCCCGACACAGGGCGCCACGCAGATCAGGTGCGTCGGGCTTCGCCCGGCTGACGCGGCAGGAAGGCGGTCAGCAGGCCGAGCAGCAGCAGGAACGGCGTTGCCTTGTAGACCGTCTCGATGCCGGCGAGGTCGGCGAGCTGGCCCAGTGCCGCCGCGCCGAGGCCGCCCAGGCCGAACGAGAAGCCGAAGAACATGCCGGCCACCAGGCCGACGCGGCCGGGCAGCAGCTCCTGGGCGTAGACCAGAATGGCCGAGAAGGCCGAGGCCATGATGGCCGCCACCAGGACGGCGAGCACGCCGGTCCACAACAGGTTGGCGTGGGGCAGCATCAGGGCGAACGGCAGGGCGCCCACGATCGAGAACCACATCACCGGGATGCGGCCCACCCTGTCGCCGACCACGCCGCCCGCGATGGTGCCGGCCACGATGCCGACCAGGAAGGCGAACAGATAGAGCTGCGCCGTCTGCACTTCGACGTCGAACTTCTCGATCAGGTAGAAGGTGAAGTAGCTGCCGAGGCTGGCGCTATAAACGTTCTTGGAGAACAGCAGCGCCACCAGGATCAGCACCGCGACCGTCACGCGCTTGCGCGACAGGGACGAGACGGCAGCGCCGACCACGCTTGCCTGGCCGCGCACCGTCGGCCTGGAAGCCGCCCGTCGGCGGCTGTACCAGCCGCCGACCTGGAACAGCACCGCCATGGCGAGGAGGGCGGCGGCGGAGAACCAGACGATGCTCTGCTGGCCATGCGGCACCACGATGAAGGCGGCGAGCAGCGGCCCCGCCGCCGAGCCCATGTTGCCGCCGACCTGGAACAGCGACTGCGCCAGACCGTAGCGGCCGCCGGCCGCCAGGCGCGCCACCCGCGAGGCCTCGGGATGGAAGACCGACGAGCCCATGCCGATCAGCGCGGCCGCCAGCAGGATCAGCGGATAGGTGTCGGCGCGCGACATCAGCAGCAGGCCGATCAGGGTAAAACCCATGCCGACCATCAGCGAATAGGGCTGCGGGCGCCGGTCGGTGTACAGGCCGACCACCGGCTGCAGCATCGAGGCGGTGCACTGGAAGGCCAGCGTGATGAAGCCGATCTGCCCGAACGACAGCGCGTAGGAGTCCTTCAGGATCGGATAGAGCGCCGGCACCAGCGACTGCATCATGTCGTTCAGCAGGTGGCAGAAGCTGAGCGACAGGATGACCGCGAAGGTCGTGCCGTTGGTGGAGACGGCGGCCGCCGCCGGGCCGGTCGCCGTCGCGGCGGCAGGCGCATCGCCCGCCGCCAGGGTGTTCTGGCTCATCGTCCGATCCCGGCTCCCTACGCCGGCACCGGCCTGGCGCGCTGGTTGTAGAGCAGCTTGCGGATGCGGGCCTGCTCCTCGGGCGGTAGCGTGGTGTTGTCGACCGAGAGCTCGGCGCCGACCGCCATGCCCTTCTGCACGGCGGGGCGGGCGCCCAGCTCCTCGAACCAGCGCTTGAAGTACTTGAACTCCTCGATGTCCTGGCCCTGGAACTTCCAGTTCACCGTCCACGGGTAGCAGATCATGTCGGCGATCGTGTACTGGTCGCCGGCCAGATAGCGGTGCTTGTGGAGGCGGTTGTTGAGCACGCCGTAGAGACGGTTCACCTCGTCGGTGAAGCGGGTGATGGCGTAGGTCTGGTCGCCGTACTGCTTCTGGTCGACGCGGCGGAAGTGGCCGCACTCGCCGGACTTCGGCCCCTGGTTGGCCATCTGCCAGATCAGCCACTGGTTCACGTCGTAGCGCGTGCGCACGTCCTGCGGATAGAACTTCCCGGCCTTCTCGGCGATGTACATCATGATGGCGCCCGACTCGAAAATGACGATCGGCTTGCCGCCGTCGGCGGGGGCGCGATCGACCATCACCGGCATGCGGTGGTTGGGGTTCATTTCCAGGAATTCGTCGGTGAACTGGTCGCCGCGTCCGATGTTCACCGGCACGACCTTGTAGGGCATGCCCAACTCTTCGAGCAGGATGGTGACCTTCTTGCCGTTGGGCGTCGGCCAGTAGTGCAGATCGATCATGGGGTCCTCCGGTGTTGGGGGCGTGGGGTGCAGGCGCCGAGCGTCGAACGGTCGCCGCGCCGCGTCAATGGTGTATGCTGGGCGCTGCGAAACGGATCCGGGGGGACGCCATGTGGGTTCGCAATGCCTGGTACGTCGCCGGCTGGTCGCACGAACTCGAGCCCGGCAAGGTCGCGGCTCGGCTCGTCATCGAACAGCCGCTGGCGCTCTACCGCAAGACCGACGGCGAGGTCGTGGTGCTGGAGGACCGCTGCTGCCACCGCTTTGCGCCGCTCTCCATGGGCCGCGTCGAGCAGGACGACCTGCGCTGCATGTACCACGGCCTCAAGTTCGCGCCCGACGGGCGCTGCGTGGAAATCCCCGGCCAGAAGCTCATTCCGCAGAGCGCCTTCGTGCGACGCTATCCCGCCGTCGAGCGCGGCGGCTGGATCTGGGTCTGGATGGGCGAGGAGGCGCTGGCCCAGCCGGCGTCGATCCCCGACTCGGTGCGGCTCGACGATCCCGCCTACCGCATGCGCAGCAGCCAGATGGACTATGCCGCGCACTATCTTCTGATCGACGACAACCTGCTCGACCTCTCGCACCTTTCCTTTGCGCACGAGAAGACGCTGGGCCTCGACATGCCGCAATGGGCCGACGAGCGTCCGCGCATCCTGCCGCTGGAACGCGGCCTGCGGGTGCAGCGTTGGCTGCGCGGCCAGCCGGCGCGCAGCTTCATGAAGCGCTGGGGCGAGGCGCTCGATCTGTGGAACAGTTACGACTTTCTCTTTCCCGGCATCTTCCTGCTGCGCACCGCCTTCTATCCGGCGGGCACCGCCGAGCGTTGTAAGCTGGCGGCACCCGCCGAAGCGCCGCTCTTCCTGCGCTACGACGACCAGGCGGTGACGCCCATGAGCCATCGGACGTCGCGCTACTTCTACGCCGCCGGCGCACGCAGCGCCGACATCGATCCCGACCGTCTCGACCGTCTGTTCGCGACCGTCGAGGCGGCCTTCAACGAGGACAAGGCCATCATCGAAGCCCAGCAGAAACTGATCGACCTCGATCCGGCGCGCCGCATGCTGCCGACCAGCCTCGATGCCGGTCCGACGCAGTTTCGCCGCCTCGTGCAGACGCTGCTCGAACGCGACGGCGAGCCCGGCCCCGCCGCTGCGGCACGGGCGGGCTAGATGGCCGACAGCAGCCACGACGCCCGCCACGATACCCGGTCGGTCCGCCGTCTCGAGGACGCCCGCTTCCTGCTGGGCCAGGGCCGCTATGTCGAGGACATCGCCGCCGGCGACTCCTTGCAGGGCTACGTTCTGCGCTCGCCGCATGCCCATGCGCTGATCAAGAGGATCGACGTCGCCGCGGCCGCCGGATTGGCCGGCGTGCATCTGGTGGCGACCGCCGCCGATCTCGCAGCCGATGGCCTCGACATGATGCCCTGCATGGCGGCGGTAAAACCTCTGATCGTGCCACCGCGCCCGGCGCTGGCCGACGGACGCGTCCGCCATGTCGGCGATCCGGTGGCTTTCGTCGTGGCCGACAGCGTCGATGCGGCACGCGAAGCTGCGGAGCTGATCGAGGTCGACTACGAGCCGCTGGCCGCTGTCGTCGATGGCAATGCGGCGCTCGCAGAGGGCGCCCCGGCGCTCTGGGACCAGGCGCCGGGCAACCTCGCCTTCCATTTCCGCAAGGGCGACCACGACGCCGTCGCGCGGGCCATGAAAGAGGCGGCGCACGTCGTCGCAATAGAAGTGATGAACAACCGCGTCGTCGTCGTGCCGGTCGAGCCGCGCGCCGGCATCGCGCGCTACGATGCCGCGACCGGCATCATGGATCTCGAACTGACGGGGCAGGGGCTGCACGGCATCCGCCGTCAGCTCGCCGAGTTCGTCTTCAAGGTGCCGCTGGAACGCATCCAGCTTCATGCGCCCGATGTCGGCGGCGGCTTCGGGATGAAGAACTTCCTCTATCCCGAATGGGTGCTGCTGCTGTGGGCGGCCCGCCGGCTCGGCCGGCCGGTGCGCTGGGTCGCCGACCGCGCCGAGGAGTTCGTGTCGGGTGCGCAGGGCCGCGACATCGCCGCGTCGGCCAGGATCGCCCTCGCTGCGACGGGCCGCATCCTGGCGCTCGATGTCGCCATGGTCGCCAACCTCGGCGCCTATCTCTCGGGCAACGGGCCCGGCGCCTCGGCCGTCGCCGCCTCGACGGCGCACGGCGGCGTCTACGACATTCCGTCGATCTCGGTCGACGTGCGCGGCGCCTTCACCAACACCGTCCCGGTCGATGCCTACCGCGGCGCCGGCAAGCCCGAGGCCAACTACATCACCGAATGCGCCATCGAGGCCGCGGCGCGCGCGATGGGCCGCGATCCGGCCGACCTGCGGCGGCAGAACCTGATCGCCGCGTTCCCGCACAAGACCGCCATGGGCATGGCGATCGATTCCGGCGGCTTTGTCGCCAACCTCGACGCCGCCGTGGCGCGTGCCGACACCAAGGGCTTCGAGGCCCGCCGCGCGGCGGCCAAGGCGCGCGGCCGGCTGCGCGGCATCGGAGTCGGCTGCTTCCTCGAAACGTCGCGCGGGGCGCCCAACGAAGGCGCGGAAGTGCGTTTCGAGCCGGACGGCAGGGTGACGATCGCGCTCGGCACCGAATCCAACGGCCAGGGTCACGAGACCTCCTTCGCGCAGATCGCGGCCCAGCATCTCGGCCTGCCGATCGAGGCCTTCCGCTACGTGCAGGCCGACACGCGCCAGGTGAAGAGCGGCGCGGGCCATGGCGGCGCGCGCTCGATGCACATGGGCGGCGCGGCGCTGGTGAAAGCGATGGACGCGGCCCTGGCCAAAGCGCGGCGGCTGGCGGCCCATCTGCTGCAGGCGTCGGCGGATGACCTCGACTACGACAAGGGCCGCTTTGCCGTGCGCGGCAGCACCAGCACGCCGGGCCGCGGCATCGGCCTCGCCGAACTGGCCGCGAGCGCCCAGGATGCCGCGAACCTGCCGGAGGGCATGTCCCCGGGACTGGGCGAGCACGTGCTGAACATCACCGACGTCTTCACCTTCCCCAGCGGCTGCCACGTGGCCGAGGTCGAGATCGATCCCGAGACCGGCGCCTGCGCGCTGCTGCGCTACACCGCGGTCGACGACTACGGCCGCCTGATCAATCCGATGCTGACCGAGGGGCAGGTCCAGGGCGGCGTGGCGCAAGGCATCGGCCAGGCGCTGCTGGAGCACACGGTCTATGACTCCGACTCCGGCCAGCTGCTCAGCGGCTCGCTGATGGACTATGCCCTGCCGCGCGCCGACGACCTTCCCGGCTTCGACATCGCCCTGATCGAGCGGCCGACGGCGGCCAATCCGCTGGGCGTCAAAGGCTCGGGCCAGGCGGGTTGTATCGCGGCACCGCAGACGATCATGGCCGCCGTCCTCGATGCCCTGCGGCCGGCCGGCGTCGAACGCCTCGACATGCCGGCCACGCCGGAGCGGGTGTGGCGGGCGCTGCAGGACGCCGGGCAGGGAGTCGGGCATCCGGCATCGTCCCCGGAGTCACGCGGCGGCCGCTAAGCCCAGGTCGCCGCACGACATTTCCACCGCGGGCGGAACCGTCGCCGGAGTCGCCGGCTGTCGAATTTTAAGACTCCGCTCCGCCAGCTCGGCGCGCAGCAGGAGGAGCTCGCGGCGCTCGGCGCGGTCCTCGGCGCGGCGGCGTTCGGCGTCCAGGCGGTTCTGCACATGGATCATCAGCCGCGTGTTGACCCGCCGCCGCTCGCCGATCTTCTGGCCGCGATAGAACACCGGCTGGATCTCGACCTGGTTGGCCTGCAGCACGATGTCGTCGCCGACCTCGTCGGCATGGCGGGCGATGGCGGCGGCCCAACGCGCGGCGAAGTCGGGGTCCTTGGCCCGCCAGCGATAGAGCGAGCCGCGGTTGACTCCGGCCCGCGCCGCCGCCTCGGCGACCGTGCCGCACTGACGGAGATGGCGCAGGAACGCCGTGCGCTGACGGACCGGCGTGTCGACCCGCCGCGGGTTGGCCAGCGCCTTGGCGAGCGCCGCGGGGAGGGGCTCGGCCGGGCAC
>JAIETA010000047.1 GCA_019745575.1 Reyranella sp.
ATTCCTTGCGGATCGACATCAGGCCCGGCATCTCGGTCTCGGCCATGTCGAGTTCCTTGCGGCCCCAGTCGGCGAGCCCGATATCCTTGACGATGTAATCCTGGGCCATGTGGCGCTCCTGGCATGCGGCTGAGGGGAAAGCGGGCGTGTCATATCAGCGGCCCGGCACCGCCTCAACGCGTCGTATGCGCATATAAGCAAGAATTTATGGCCAGATAACCGGCGCTTTATCCGGCGATGCCGGTTGCCTCAATCCTCGCCGAATTTCCCCTCGACCAGGGCGGAAAGGGCGGCCATGGCCTCGACGGCCTGGCGGCCCGAGCAGGCGAGCTCGATCTCGCTGCCGATGCCGGCGCTCAGCATCATGAGCCCCATGATGGACAGGCCCGAGACCTCCTGGCCCCGGAAACCGACGCGGACCACCGCTTCGAACTGACCGGCGGTGCGGACGAACTTGGCGGCCGCCCGGGCGTGCAGGCCGCGCTTGTTGGCGATCCCCAGCGTGCGCCGCAGCGCGCCGATGCCGGCATCGGCCGCCTCCGACGACGCTGTATCGCTCACGAGGCTTCCTTGGCCAGGATGCGCGAGGCGACGGTGATGTACTTGCGGCCGGCTTCCTGGGCCATGCGCACGGCCTCGGCGATCGGCCGGCCGCGCACGCCCGCGAGCTTGACCAGCATCGGCAGGTTGACGCCCGCCAGGACCTCGATGCGCGCCTGCTCCATGATCGAGATCGCGAGGTTGGACGGCGTGCCACCGAACATGTCGGTGAGCACGATCACGCCGTCGCCGGTATCGCAGGCCCGCGCCTGTTCGAGGATTTCGGCGCGTCTCTTTTCCATGTCGTCGTCGGCGCCGATGCAGACCGTCGAAACACATTGCTGCGGACCGACGACATGTTCGAGCGCGGCCAAGAACTCCCGCGCCAGATTGCCGTGGGTCACCAGTACGATACCAATCATTCGTTCCCGTCCGGTTTACCCTGCACCGCCGCCCGGCCCCCCGGCCCCGTCGGCGTCCCGGTGGGAGAGAGTGACGGAGCGCCCGGCGCCGCGCAACCAGTCTGCCAGCACTTCGGCCAGGGCGACGGAGCGGTGCCGCCCGCCGGTGCAGCCGACGGCGATGGTCAGGTAGCTTTTGCCCTCGGTGTCGAAGCGCGGCAAAAGCGGCCCGACAAGGCCTTTCAGCCGCTCGACGAAGGGCAGGTAGTCGGGGTCGGTGGCGATGAAGGCCACGACCGCCGGATCGCGGCCGGTCAGCGGTTTCAGCACCGGATTATAGTGTGGATTCTTCAGGAATCGGGCATCGAACACCAGGTCGGCCTCGCGCGGCAGGCCGCGGCGGAACGAGAACGACATCACGGAGATGCGGGTGCCGGCGCCCGGCCCCAGGCCGAAATGGCCGGTGAGAAGTTGTTTGAGCGCGTGCGGCGACAGCGACGAGGTGTCGACCACGAGGTCGGCCGAATCGCGCATCCAGCCGATCTGCCGGCGTTCCTCGGTGATGGCGTCGATCACCGGCCGGTCCGGCGCCAGCGGGTGGGGCCGCCGCGATTCGGTATAACGTCGCTGCAGCGTTTCAGTGTCGGACTCGAGGAACAGCAACCGCGCCTGCAGATCGGGGCGTTGGCGCAGCTTGCGGATGCGGTTGACCAGTTCCTGCGGGTCGAAGCCGAAGGTCCGGGTGTCGACGCCGAAGGCGAGCGGTGGCGCGGCCTTGCCGGCGCCACCGGCGGTCGACCGCATCAGATCGCCGAGCAGCGGCAGTGGCATGTTGTCGACCGCGACATAGCCCAGGTCGTCCAGAACATTCAGCGCCGTCGTCCGGCCGGCGCCCGACAGTCCGGTGACCAGCACGAACGGGCGGCGGTCCGTCGCGGCGAGGGAGGCTGGTGCGGAAGAACGGTCGGACATGGTTGGGGTGGGCGCGATCATGCGGTCGCGATTCGCATCAGGGCAAGACGCAACTTGGCCGTGGCCGAGGCTTCGAACGGCGCCAACGCCAGTACCGCGAGCTCGATGCCCAGCAGATGCTCCCGGACCGGGTCGGGCAGGCGCTCGATGCGGTCGGCCGGCGCCAGATCGACCAGCAGCGACAGGGGCGCACGCGCCATCAGCTGGCGGCGCGGCAATTTGACGATGCCGATGCCACGCACTTCCATCAGGCCGGCCAGGGCGGGCGGTGGCGTCGCCACCAGCGTGCCGCCGCGGCGGTTGATCCGGGTCTGATCGTCGGCCACCAGGCGCGCGCCCGCGTCGATCAGGCGGAGCGCCAGATCGGACTTGCCGGCGCCCGACGGGCCGCGCAGCAGCACGGCGCGCCAGGCCCGCGCCGCCGGCTGGCCCGGCACGCGCAATGCCACGCAGGTGGCGTGCAGCAGCTCGGTCATTTGCGGGTGTTGGCGGCGGGCACGCGGATGGTGAAGCGCGCGCCCAGGATCCGACCGCTGCCCGGCCCGCCCGCGCCGTCGGGTGCGCGGCGGTTGCTGGCCGAGATCGAGCCGCCGTAGGTCTCCATGATCTGGCGGCAGATCGACAGGCCGAGGCCGGAATGCTGGCCGAAATGCTCGGTCGGGCGCTCCGAGTAGAAGCGCTCGAAGATCGACTCGAGGTTCTCCTCGGGGATGCCCGGCCCTTCGTCGTCGATCGTGACGACGAAAGGCCCGCCGCGCGGCTCGCGGCTCAGTTCGACGACGATGCGCGAGCCGGGTGGGCTGAACGACAGCGCGTTGTCGATGACATTGCGGAACACCTGGCCGTAGCGGCCGTCGTGGCCGTGCGCGGCGAACGGCGGATTGGCGGCGGCGCGGAACTCGACCGCGACGCCGGCCTTCTGCGTGGCGGTGGCGGTGTAGTGGCGCGCCATGTCCGACAGCAGGCCGTGCAGATCGACCGGCTTCACCTCGCCGCGCATCAGTTCGGCATCCAGCCGCGACGCGTCGGAGATGTCCGAGATCAGTCGGTTCAACCGGTTGATGTCGTCCATGACGATCGCCATCAGCCGGTCGCGGCGTTCGCTGTCGAGGCCGGGCCGGGCCGCCATCTCGATGGCCGAGCGCAGGGAGGTCAGCGGGTTCTTCAGCTCGTGCGCCACGTCGGCGGCGAAGCTCTCGATGGTGTTGATGCGCTGCCAGAGCGCGTCGGTCATCGAGCGCAGGGCGTCGTTCAGGTCGCCGATTTCGTCGCCGCGCTTGCCGAGATCGGGAATCTCCGGCCGGCTTTCGCGCGCCAGGCGGACCTCGTCGGCGGCGCGGGCGAGGCGCACGATCGGCTGCGTGATCGTACTGGCAAGATAGAGCGACAGCAGCACGGTGATGCCGAGCGCCGCCGCGGCGATGGTCATCATGTCGGCGCGGACCTGGCGCAGGGAGGCTGCGATGGCGCGGTTGTCGCGGGTCAGGATCAGGGCCCCCAGCACCTGCTTGTAGCGCTGGACTGGCACGGCCGCGCTCAGGATCAACCGGCCGTCGGCGGCGATGCGCACCGCCGAGGCGTTGAAGCCGCGCAGGGCGCTTGCCGCCTCGGGATAGTCGCGCAGCGACGGATTGGGCCGCTCGACATACTCGGGGAAACGGTCGGCCCGTGACAGTTGCCGGGCGATCCAGTCGCTCGTCCGATCGCCCAGGGTGACTTCGACGGCGACCGGCACCTCGGGCGGCGGCAGCGGGACGATGTGGATGCGGCCAACTTCGCTCAGGAAGGCGGAGTCCCCCAGGAGCTCGCCGGTTTCGCTGAACAGGCGGCCCCGCACGCCGGTCGGACGCACCAGGCGGGTCAGCAGCTGGCGGGCGGCGTCGGCGTCCATCCGGTTCACCGTGGTCTCGCCGCCCACCACCGCGACCTCGGCGATGCCGGCCGCGACCATCTCGCCCTGCACTAGGAGCGACGCCAGTTCGGCGTCGATCAGCTCCTCCTCGTAGTCGCTGAGGTAGACGGCGCCCAGCGCCAGCAACACCACCGGCACGATGTTGAGCAGCAGAATGCGGCGCGTCAGCGGCGAATGGCTGCGCTCGCTGCTGCGCCGCCGCCGCAGGAGTGACGGCTGTTCGAATACCGTCGACGGCGCGGGAACGCGCCGCCGCGCGCCCGGCAGCCAGCGGCCGAGAGCCGTTACGAGCCGCGAGCCCAACGTCCGCGGCGCAAGGCGGCGCGGGCTGGGTTCAGGAGTCGCGGTATCGGTATCCGATGCCATAGAGCGTTTCGATCTGCTCGAACTCGCCGTCGACCTCGCGGAACTTGCGGCGTACGCGCTTGATGTGGCTGTCGATGGTGCGGTCGTCGACGTAGATCGTTTCGCCGTAGGCGGCATCCATCAGCTGGTCGCGGTTCTTGACGTGCCCGGGCCGCTCGGCCAGCGACTTCAGCAGCAGGAACTCGGTGACCGTCAGGTGGACCTCCTGGCCCTTCCACGTGCACTGGTGGCGGCTGGGGTCGAGCACCAGCTCGCCGCGCACGATGCGCTCGGCGGCGCCCTCGCCCTTGGCGCCGCCGGTGTCGGCGCGGCGCAGCACGGCGCGGATGCGCTCGAGCAGCAGGCGCTGGGAGAACGGCTTGCGGATGAAGTCGTCGGCGCCCATGCGCAGCCCCAGCACCTCGTCGATCTCCTCGTCCTTGGAGGTGAGGAAGATCACCGGAAACTGCTGCGTCTTGCGGATGCGGTTCAACAGCTCCATGCCGTCCATGCGCGGCATCTTGATGTCGAAGATCGCGAGGTCCGGCGGCGCCTGGTTGAGGCCTTCCAGCGCCGAGGCGCCGTCGTTGTAGGTCTTGATCTGGAAGCCCTCGGCTTCAAGCAGCATCGACACGGAGGTGAGGATGTTGCGGTCGTCGTCGACGAGAGCGATGTTCTTGCGCACGGCGTGGCTTCTCCTGACGGGCTCAGCGGACAGCCGCTCATCGTAGCATAGATGGGGCCGTTGCCGCCGCACTCCCGATCTGCCATCGATAACGGGCAATTGAGGCCGTTTTGCCCCGGAATGATTGAAGATATGTCACGTGCGGTGCGCGATCTGGTGCGCCGCCTCGATCGCGCCGCCCTTGCGACCACCCTGCCGGCCCCGGCCCGCGCCGGCGACGACGCTTGGCCCTATGCCTCGCTGGTGCTGGTGGCGGTCGACCACGACCTGTCGCCGGTCCTGCTGCTGAGCGACCTCGCCGAACACACCAAGGCGATCGGTGCCGACGACCGTGTGTCGCTGCTGTTCGACGGCACGGCGGGCCTTGCCCAGCCGCTCACCGGGCCCCGCGTCACGATCCTTGGGCGGGCCGCCCGGACCGCCGACGCGCGGCTCGGTCAGCGCTTCCTCGCCCGACACCCGGATGCCGCGATGTACGCGGGCTTCAAGGACTTCCACTTCTATCGGGTCGCCGTGGAGCGTGCCCATCTGGTCGCGGGCTTCGGCAAGATCCACTGGCTGGAGGCGGCGGCGCTGTGCCCGGCGCCGGTACCGCCCGGCCTGGCCGACAGCGAGGCGGGCATCGTCGATCATATGAACGACGACCATGCCGACGCGATCCAACTTTACGCCGGCAAGCTGCTCGGCCTGTCCGGCAGCGACTGGCGGATGACCGGGATCGACGCCGAAGGGCTCGACCTGCGCCGTGGCGGGCAGGTGGCAAGGCTGCCGTTCGACCAGCCGCTGGCGAGCGCCGCCGATGCGCGCGCCGTGCTGGTTTCCCTGGTCGGCCGGGCGCGGGCCGCCTGACCGGCCGCCGCCACCGGCCGCCGCTCGATTCCGCGGCGCGGGATACCCTTCGCAGATGCGGAATCTGATCCACATGATCCTCGAAACTAACTGTCGCAGGGCCTTGCCACCCTAGCGCCACACCAGTAGCGCATAGGGCGCCATTCGGATCAGCCGCACAAACGGGAGAAACGCCGTGCATCAGGCGGGCTTCATCATTCCCAAAATCGGACTCGAAACGCTCGGATTGAAAAACCCTGGCAACGTCTACTGGAATCTCCAGGTTCCCGCGCTCTACGAGGAGGCAATCCGTCGCCGCGAAGGCATGGTGGCCGCGGGCGGCGCGTTGGTGGTCCGCACCGGCATCCACACCGGCCGCTCTCCCAACGACAAGTTCATCGTCGAGGACAGCGCCAGCAAGGGCCGCATCGACTGGGGCAAGACCAACAAGGCGATCTCGCCGGACCGCTATCGCGCGCTCTACAACCGCATGATGAGCTACGCCCAGCGCCGCGACCTGTTCGTGCGCGACTGCTGGGCCGGCGCCGATCCGGCGCACCGCATCGGTGTGCGCGTCGTCAACGAGACGGCCTGGCACAATCTGTTTGCGCGCAACATGTTCCTGCGGCCAAAGCCGGAGGAGCTCGAGGGCTTCAGGCCGGAGTTCACGATCCTCAACCTGCCGGGGTTCCAGGCCGACCCGGCGCTCGACGGCACGGCGTCCGACTGCGCGATCCTGGTCAACTTCAGCGACCGCGTCGTGGCGATCTGTGGCACCTGGTACGCCGGCGAAATCAAGAAGTCGGTGTTCACCATCCTGAACTACCTGCTGCCCGACAAGAACGTGCTGCCGATGCACGCGTCGGCGAATGTCGGCCCGAAGAACGACGTCGCGATCTTCTTCGGCCTGTCGGGCACCGGCAAGACGACGCTGTCGGCCGATCCGTCGCGCACCCTGATCGGCGACGACGAGCACGGCTGGGGCGAAAGCAGCCTCTTCAATTTCGAGGGCGGCTGCTACGCCAAGGTGATCAAGCTTAGCCGCGAGGCGGAGCCCGAGATCTACGCCACCACCGAGCGCTTCGGCACGGTGCTGGAGAACGTCGTGATCGATCCGGCGACTGGCCGGCTCGACCTCGACGACGGCCGGCACACCGAGAACACGCGGGCCTGCTACCCGCTCGACTTCATCCCGAACACTTCGCCGACCGGCATCGCCGGCACGCCCGAGAACATCGTGATGCTGACCGCCGACGCCTTCGGCGTGCTGCCGCCGATCTCTCGGCTGAGTCCCGAGCAGGCGATGTACCACTTCCTGTCGGGCTACACGGCCCGGGTCGCCGGCACCGAGAAGGGTGTGACCGAACCGCAGGCGACCTTCTCGACCTGCTTCGGTGCGCCGTTCATGCCGCGCCATCCTACGGTCTACGCCAAGATGCTGGGCGAGAAGATGGCCCGGCAGCATGTGAAATGCTGGCTGGTCAACACCGGATGGTCGGGCGGCGGCTTCGGCGTCGGGCAGCGCATGTCGATCCGCCACACCCGGGCCATGGTGCGGGCGGCGCTCGACGGCACGCTGGCGACCGTCGCCTCGGCCACCGATCCCCACTTCGGCATGCAGGTGCCCAGCGCCTGTCCGGACGTGCCGGGCGAGGTGCTGAATCCGAAGAACACCTGGAAGGACAAGAAGGCCTACGACAGCGCCGCGCGCGACGTCGCCAAGCGCTTCGAGGCCAATTTCCAGCAGTTCGAAGGCCATGTCGACGGCAAGGTGAACCAGGCGGCGATCCGCGCCGCTGCCTGACCTTTCCAGGCCTGGCCGCCGCGGCAAGGGGACTTTCGCACGGCGGCGGACGCCATATGATGTCGCACCTTGACTAGCGCTCCTGAACCGCTCGCTCCGGCTGCCGAGCCGCCGCGCCTGCGATGGCGCCTGCCGTTGATCGCTGCCCTGGCGCTGGCCTTCGTCTCGCTCGCCCTGATTTCGGGCATCGCCTACATCGCGGTCCTGGCCGGCGCCACGGGCACCGCGGAACGCCTGCTGGTCGATCGCGCCGAGCGGGTCGTCGATGCCGAGGTGACGACCATCCGCAGCCGGCTCGATCCGGTCACCGAAAATCTCGAACTGATCGCCGCGCTGGCCGCGGCCGGCCGCATCGACATCGACTCGCCGGTCGCCGTCCGCGAGGCGCTGGGCGTCATGATGAGCCGCGTGCCGGCCATCGCGGCCGCGGCCTTCGCCACGCTCGACCTGCAGCTGCATCGCGCCGTGCGCAATCCCGATGGGCAGGCGAGTCGCGACACGATCTCGCTCGCCACCCAGCCGCGCGGCCTCGAGCGGTTCCGCGAGCTGCAGACCTCGCACCATACCTTCTGGGGCGCCCTGTTCTGGAGCGAACAGCTCCAGCAGCCGGTGCTCAACGTGCGCACGCCGGTGCGGCGCATCGACGATGCCTTCATCGGCGGGCTGATCGCCACCGTGACGGTCGGCGATCTGTCGTACCTGATCGGCGAGGACGACCGGGGCACCAGCGGGCGCTACTTCATCCTGGTGGGGCGCGACAAGGTCCTGGCGCACCGCCGGCTGGTCGACCCGCGCGGGCTCGGCCTGTCGGAGGACAAGCCGCTGCCGACCATCACCGAGGTCGGCGATCCGGTGCTGGCCAACATCTGGAGCCCGCCGGTGGGCGCCCGGCAGGTCAAGCAGGCGTTGGGCAATTTCGGCCACGTCGTCGAGGCCGAGGGGCGGCGATGGGTGTTCGTCTATCGCGAATTGCGCCACTACGGGCCCGATCCCTGGCTGGTCGGCCAGTACTTCCCGCTCGAAGAGGCGACCGCCGATCTCGACCGGCTGGCCAACGGTGCCATCGTCGGCGCGGTGACTCTCGCCGTCGCGATCGTCGTGGCGCTGCTCATGGGATTGAGCATGGCCCGCTCGATCCGCACCATCACGTCGGCGGCCGAGTCGATCGAGCATCTGGACTTCGAGCATCCGTTCCACCAGCGCTCGCGGTTGCGCGAGATCGACGAGGCCGGCCAGAGCCTCGACAAGGCGCGCAGCGTGCTCAAATGGTTCGGCGCCTATGTGCCGCGCCGCCTGGTCTTCCGTCTGATGGAGCTCGGCGAGGAGGCGGTGGCCTCGCGCCGGCGCAACGTGACGGTGATGTTCACCGACATCGTCGGCTTCACGCCGCAGGCCGAGGACCTGCCGGAGCAGGAGACCGCCGACCTGCTCAACCATCATTTCGCGCTGCTCGGCGCCTGCATCGACCGCGACCAGGGCGTGATCGACAAGTACATCGGCGACTGCGTGATGGCGGTGTGGGGCGGCCTTTCCCGGATGGAGGACCACGCCGACCATGCCGTCAACGCCGCGCTCGAGATGGCGCGGGTGCTGCGCGAGGACAACCAGATCCGTCGCGCCTCCGGCAAGGAGCCGGTCCGTCTGCGCGTCGGACTGCACTCGGGTCCGGTCGTGGTGGGCAACATCGGCGCGCCGGGCCGCGTCAACTACACCGTGGTGGGCGACACCGTGAACGTGGCGCAGCGCTTCGAGCAGCTCGGCAAGGAGTTCATGGCGCCGGACGACGAGGTCATCGTGCTGGTGAGCGGCGACACCATCGCCGCCATGAAGCATCCCGAAGTTCTGGGCGTCCTGCCCAAGCCGGTGCTGCGCTTCGTCAAGGGCCGCGACGAGCCGGAGCAGGTCTACCGTCTGGCCTGAGCCGATGATTGCAACGAAGTTGTGGTACGATTTTCCCTCGTCCGGCTGGACGGCACGGCGTGGTCGCAGCTAGTGTGCAGCCTTCTTCGGCGATGCTTGTGTAAGGGATGGGCGTGACATGAAGAGGCGTGATCTGCTGGCCATATCGACCGCTGCCGTCGTCCTCGGACCCGTTCATGCGCTGCGAGCGCAGGACACCAAGAAGCCCTTCACCCCCGAGCAGCTCGACCAGATGCTGGCGCCGATCGCGCTCTATCCCGACGCGCTGCTGGCGCAGACCCTGATGGCCGCCAGCTATCCGCTCGAGGTGGTCGAGGCGGCGCGCTGGTCGGCCGCCAACCCCAACCTCAAGGGCGCCGCCGCGGTGGCCGCCGTGAAGGACAAGAGCTGGGACGTCAGCGTCAAGTCGCTGACCGCCTTCCCGCAGACCCTCAAGATGATGAACGACCAGCTCGACTGGACGCAGAAGGTCGGCGACGCGATGATCGCCCAGCAGAAGGACGTGGCCGATTCCGTGCAGCGCCTGCGCGCCCGGGCCGCCGCCGCCGGCAACCTGAAGACGACGCCGCAGCAGAAGGTGACGACGCAGCCGGCGTCATCCGGCGGCAGCAGCACCATCGTGATCGAGCCGGCCAATCCCGAGACGATCTACGTTCCCTACTACAATCCCGCCTGGGCCTACGGGCCGTGGCCCTATCCGGCCTATCCGCCGCCGTACTACCCGCCGCCGCCCAACTACGGCGCGGCGCTGATGACGGGCATGATGTTCGGCCTGGGCGTCGCCGCCGGCGCCGCCATGTTCGGCGGCTGGAACTGGAACCACGGCAGCACCTACGTCAACGTCAACCGGGCGACCAGCATCAGCGCCAACAACTTCAACGCCAACCACTACGCCAACGGCAACTGGGCGCACGATCCCGCCCATCGCGACGGCGTGCCCTACCGCGATCCGGCGCTGCAGCAGCGCTACGGCCAGAACCGGCCGGGCTCGACGGAGCGTGAGCAGTATCGCGGTCAGCAGTTCCAGAACGAGCTGCGCGGCAACCAGGCCGGCCAGCGCGACGGCGCCGCCCGCTCCGGCGCCGAGCAGCGCGCGGGCGCCGAGCAGCGCGCCGGCAGCAGCGAACGGTACGGCTCGGGGCAGCACCCCTCGTCGGAGAGCCGCAGCGGCGGCGGCTTCAACGGCGTCGATCGCGGCCAGCAGGTCAACCGCGAGTCGCAGCGCGGCGGGTCTTATTCGGGTCACAGCTTTGGCGGCGGCGGGTTCCACGGAGGTCGGCGATGAGCGGTTCACTTCTTCGCCGCGGTCTTCTGGCGCTGGCCTTGATCGCCGGTCTCGTCGCCGGCGCGGCCGCCCAGCAGGCGGCCCCGCAGACTGCCCCGAAGACCGCCAAGCTGCAGGGCTTTCCGACCGCCGAGGCGGCGGCGGCGGCGCTGACCGATGCGGTTCGCCGCAAGGACGAAAAGGCGATGGCGGCCATCCTGGGCGCGGGATGGCGCGACTTCGTGCCGGCCGGCGCCGAAGCCGACCGCCGGCGCACCGCCTATCTCGCGGCCTGGGACGAGAGCCACAAGGTCGACGTCGCGGGCGGCACCAAGGCGACGGTCGCCGTCGGCAAGACCGGCTGGACGCTGCCGATCCCGATCGCCAAGGACGGCGCGGAGTGGCGCTTCGACCTCGACGGCGCGCGCCGCGAGATCTGGGCCCGCCGCATCGGCCGTGACGAGCTGGCGGTCATCCAGACCCTGCTGGCGATCGTCGACGCCCAGCGCGACTACGCCGCCCTCGATCCGATGAAGACCGGCGCGCCCGCCTATGCCCGCCGGCTGTTGAGCTCGCCGAGCCGCAAGGACGGCCTCTACTGGGACGCGCCGGCCGGCCAGCCGCAGAGCCCGCTCGGCCCGGCGGTGGCCAAGGCGCAGGCCGGCAGCAGCACGCCCGACGGCCACTACGGCTACAACTTCCGCCTGCTCTACGCCCAGGGGCCGGCGGCGCCGGGCGGCGCCCGCGACTACCTGGTCAATGGCCGCATGATCGGCGGCTTCGGCGTCATCGCCTGGCCGGTGCGCTACGGCGAAACGGGCGTCATGACCTTCATCGTGAGCCAGGCGGGCGACGTCTACCAACGCGACCTCGGGCCGCAGACGGCGCAGCGCGCGGGCGCCATCGTGGCGTTCGATCCGGACAAGGACTGGACCAAGGCCGACATGACGCCTCCGTGAGGAGGCCCTTCAGGGAGAGTACAATGCTCAAGACCAAGATCCTCGCGACGCTGGCAGCGGCAAGCCTGCTCGCCGGCTGCAACCAGAGCCTGTCGGACGGCCAGACCGGCGCCCTCGTAGGTGCGGCGGCCGGCACCGGCATCGGCCTTGCCACCGGCGGCAGCTTCGGCGCCGTGGTCGGCGCCGGCCTGATCGGCGGCGCGGTGGGCTACCTCGGCGGCACCGCCATCGGCAACAGCAAGTGAGTCGGGAATTTTAGCCATGATCTCCAGGTTCCTGGCCGTCCCGGCCGCCCTGCTGCTCGCCGCGACGGCGGCCCAGGCCCAGCTCGCGCCGACCAACTTCGACCAGGCGGCCTACATCACCTGCAAGGAAGCGCACGCCATGCAGCCCGAGCCGCGCAAGATGCTGGCGACCTACCTCGCCAATCATGCCGCGGCCTATCGCGGCGTCGTGCTGCCCGACGGCGAGCAGGGCGCCCAGCTCGCGCACCTCGTGCGCGGCGGCTGCACCCTGGCGCCCGACGCCTACCTGTTCACGGTGATCGACCGCGCCATCCTGGCCGAGCTGCCGAAGCTGCCCAAGCGCAAGTAGCGCCCCTCCGGCCGCAGCCGCTCAGGTCATCTTGATCATGACGTGCTTGGCATAGGCCGGGCGCGTGGCCAGCCGCTCGTACCAGGCTTTCACGTTGGGCAGCGACGGCCGCTCGATGTCGAGCGCGTACCAGCGATAGGCGAAGCAGCCGACCGGGATGTCGCCCATGGTGAAGTGCTGGCCGGCGACGTAGCGGCGGCCCGCCAGCCAGCCGTCGAGCCGGCCGAACAGTTTCCCGGCGTCCTCGGCCGCCTTCTTGATGGCGGCCATGTCGCGCTTCTCCGGCGGCGTGCGCACCAGGCCCCAGAAGGCGATGCGCATCGGCTCGGAGATCGTGCTGAGCTGCCAGTCCATCCAGCGGTCGGCCTCGCTGCGCTCGCCGGGATCCTGCGGCCACAGCGTGCCGGCGGCGTACCTGGCCGCGAGATAGCGCACCGCCGAATTGCTCTCCCAGACGATGCGCCCGCCGTCGTCGATGGTCGGCACGACGCCGTTGGGGTTCATGTCGAGATACCATTTCTGGTCGTTGCCGCCGAACGGCCCGCCGACGTCGGTGCGCTCGTATTTTAGGCCGCACTCGTCGGCCGCCCACAGCACCTTCTGCACATTGATCGAATTGGCGCGTCCCCAGATCTTCATTTCTGTCTTCCCCTGCGAGTCCTCAATGCGCTGCGGCCCAGTTGTCGCCGACGCCGGTGTCGACGACCAGCGGCACCGAGAGCTTGGCCGCGCTTTCCATGACCTTGCGCGCGACGTCCTTGGTCTTGTCGATTTCCTTGTCGGGCACCTCGAACAGCAGTTCGTCGTGCACTTGTAGCAGCATCTTGGCCTTGAGTTTCGCGCCCGCGAGGGCCGGCGGCACGCGGATCATCGCCTTCTTGATGATGTCGGCGGCGCCACCTTGCAGCGGGGCGTTGATCGCGGCGCGTTCGGCGAAAGCGCGCAGGCCCTGGGCCTTTTCGTTGATGTACTTCAGATGAATCTTGCGGCCGAACGGCGTCAGCACGTAGCCGTGCTTGCGGGCGTATTCCTTGGTCCGCTCCATGTAGTCGCGGATGCCGGGATAGCGCTGGAAGTACTTGGCGATGTACTCCTTGGCCTCCTGCTGGCCGATGCCGAGCTGGTTGGCGAGGCCAAAGGCCGAGATGCCGTAGATGATGCCGAAGTTGATCGCCTTGGCGCGCCGCCGCACCAGCGGGTCCATGCCCTTGACCGGCACGCCGAACATTTCGGCGGCGGTGATGGCATGGATGTCGTCGCCGCGCGCAAAGGCCTCCTTGAGCGAGGCGATGTCGGCGACGTGGGCCAGCAGGCGCAGCTCGATCTGCGAGTAGTCGGCGCTCAGGAGCTTGTGGCCCTTCTCGGCGATGAAAGCCTGGCGGATCTTGCGGCCTTCCTCGGAGCGCACCGGGATGTTCTGCAGGTTGGGATCGGTCGAGGCGAGCCGTCCCGTGGCGGCGCCCGTCATGTGATACGAGGTGTGCACGCGGCCCGTCTTGGCATCCACCTGGCGCACCAGCGCGTCGGTATAGGTGCCTTTTAGCTTGGCGAGCTGGCGGTGCTCCAGGATCTTCACCGGCAGCGGATGGCCCTGTGCGGCGAGATCGTCGAGGACCGAGGCGTCGGTCGCCCACGAGCCGTTCTTGTTGCGCTTGCCGCCGGGCAGCTTCTGCTCGTCGAACAGGATCTCGCCCAATTGCTTGGGCGAGCCCACGTTGAACTCGCGGCCGGCGATCTTGTGGATCTCGGTCTCGAGCTCGGCCAGACGCTTTTCGAAATCGCTGCTGAGGTTTTTCAGCTTTAGCGCATCCACCTTGATGCCGGCGGACTCCATGCCCAGCAGCACCGGGATCAACGGCCGTTCGACGGCTTCGTACATCGCCGTCATGTGCTCGGGCACCAGCCGCGGCTTCAGGTGCCGCCAGAGCTGCATCGTGACGTCGGCGTCCTCGGCGGCATAGTCGCGGGCGCGGTCGAGCGGCACGTGGTCGAAGCTCACCTGCTTGGCGCCGCTGCCCGCCACGTCGGAGAATTTTATGGTCGTCTGCCCCAGATGCAGCTCGGCCAGCTCGTCCATGCCGTGGTTGTGCTTGCCGGCATCGAGCACGAAGGAGAGCAGCATGGTGTCGTCGACCGGGCCGATCTCGACGCCGTAGCGGCGGAACACCGCCATGTCGTACTTGATGTTCTGCCCGACCTTCAGCACCGCCGGATCTTCCAGCATCGGTTTCAGCGCCGCGATCGCCTTCTTGAGCGGGATCTGGCCGTCGAGCAGCTTGCCGCCGTCCTTGCTTCCGCCGTCGCCTAAAAGATCGAGCGCGCCCTGCGCCGCGCCGCCCGGCGTCCGGTGCGCGAGCGGCAGATAGGCCGCCCGCCGCCGGGTCGAGTTCACGTCGCCCCACGGCCCCTCGAGCAGCGCCAGCGAGACGCCGACTAGCCCCGCATTGTTGGCGTCGAGCGCATCGGTCTCGCAGTCGAAGGCGACCGCGCCCGCTTTGGTCGCCTCGGCGATCCATTCGGTCAGCGCCTTCTCGTCCTGGATCAGTTCGTAGTCGGCGGCGGTAAAGGGCTGGTTCGACTTGGCGTGCGCCTTCGGCGCCGGTTTCGGTTCGGCGGGCTCGACCTTCCCGACCGGGGCCGGCGCCACCGGGTTGGTGGCCTCGCCCAATTCCTTCTGGAATTTCGGGATGAGACTACTGAAGCCCTGCTGCTCCAGCCAGGGCAGCAGCACGTTGGGATCGGGCGGATGCTTGTCGAAGGAATCCGGATCGGCCGGCGGCGGCACGTCGTCCCTGAGCTGCACCAGCTTCTTGGAGATGCGCGCCAGCTCGGCGTTTTCCTGCAGCGCCTCGCGCCGTTTGGGTTGCTTGATCTCGCCCGCGCGCTCGAGTAGCGTTTCGAGGTCGCCGTATTCGTTGATCAGCAGGGCGGCGGTCTTCACCCCGATGCCGGGCACGCCCGGCACGTTGTCGGTCGAGTCGCCGGCCAGTGCCTGGACGTCGACCACCTTGTCGGGCGTCACGCCGAACTTCTCCATCACCTCGGCCGGCCCGACCTTGCGCATCTTCATCGGGTCCATCATGTCGACGCCCGGCCGCACGAGCTGCATCAGGTCCTTGTCGGACGACACGATGGTGCAGCTTGCACCGGCCTCGACCGCCAGGCGGGCGTAGGTCGCGATCAGATCGTCGGCCTCGTAGCCCGGCAGTTCGATGCTGGGCATGCCGAAGGCGGTGGCGGCCTCGCGGATCAGCGGGAACTGCGGCACCAGGTCTTCCGGCGGCTCCGGCCGCTGCGCCTTGTACTTGGGGTAGATCTCGTTGCGGAAGGTGGTGCGGCCGGCATCGAGGATGACCGCGACATGGTCGACTTCGGGATTGTCCAGGAGCTGCGTCAGCATCCGGCAGAAGCCGAGCACGGCATTCACGGGCGTACCATCCGGCCGGTTCAATGGTGGCAGCGCGTGGTAGGCGCGGAATATGTAGCCCGAGCCGTCGATCAGGTAGAGGTGGCGGATCGGCTTGTTGCCGCCCGCTGCTTTCGCCGCTGCGCTGGATTTCGCCATGGCCAAGGCCTAGCACGCAGGCCGGAGGGAGGGGAGACGCCCGGCCGGGGCGTTGCGCACAGGGCGATTTTCTCTTCCTATCTTGCGCGGCCTGCGCGGGAGCCAACCCTTTGAGGCACTTGGCCAATCGCCCGCAACGGGGCCGCCGGAATGGGAAGTGAAGTGGGACATTTCTTCGAGCGTCTTTCCGGGTGTCCGAGCGGCAGGCGCGGTCCGGAACGGAGGCCGAGCGGCGGGTGAGCGAGAGTCTCGGCGCATAGGATAGGATTTATACAATAGACTAAGGGATGTCAAGAACGTCCAGAGAACATTCGACTTCGCAGGAGTTCGGTGAATGGGTGAGGATGCGCGCATGAAGGCAGCCCTCACCGTCACGTCCCGAAGCCCCACAACGCGGCCCGTCGAGTCCTATGGAAGAAAGCGGATCGCCGAATTCGACGCCGCCGAAGCGGAGCTTGGCAAGGTTCTGCGCGGCTGGAAATCTGTCCGGCGCGGCGTGACCCGATTCGAGGTTCTCGGCCGTGACGGTGATCGCCAGCTGATCCGGCTGTTGGCCAAGCGTCTGGCCGAAAACGACCCGGCTGCTAGACACTTGAGGATGGCACTGAAACGAGCGCTCTCGGGCGCGCCTGCCAAGAAAGGCGGGATCCTTGCCGCGCTCCGTCGGTCTCCCCTTGTCGGCGTGACTCTCGATGTTGCGCGCGAGACCGCGCGGCGCCGCCAGGGCGATCTATAGCCCGCTGCCTTCCGCCACCGACGCGACCGGCCACACCAATCCGGCAGGCTAGCCGCTCTTCGCCGTGCCCTGCGTTAACTGCGGCGGAATCGGTGCGCTCACGCCGGGCAGAAGCCGTTCCACCTTTCCGTCGCGCCGGACGAAGATGCCCTCGGTGACTTTCTGCAGAAGATCCTCCGTAAGGGCTGTACCCGGCGTCGGACAGTAGAAACCCGAAACCGAGTCGCGTGCTCCCGCCGCTGCCGCGCGGCCGGTGTCGTTGGTGATATGCCTCATCTCGAATGCCACGCACCGCGCGGTGCCGACGGTGAACTGCGACGTGCGCAGAAAGGCATCCGAGTTGGGCGCGGGTGAGGTGATCACCACGTCCTTGTCCTTGAAAAAAGGAAAGCGCTTCTTGAGCCAGGCGGCATCCAGGCTGCTGCCGAACTTCCAGTAGACCAGCGGTGCGGTCTGCTCGAGGTAGACTTGGACACGGGGATAGAGGCCGTTGACCGGAACGGCGGCCGCATAGGCGGAGACTGTTCGTGTCGTGCTGCTCCAGTCGCCGGCCTCGAAGACCTCACGGGTCGCCTCGGCAAAAGGTGTCGCCAGCAGGATCCGGGAGTCGGCCTTGGCGACCTTCTTCCATTCGGCATGGGCCGGGCTTGCCAGCGCAAGAGCGGCGACAACAAACGAGACAAAACGCATGGCGTCTCTCCCCAGGGTTGCAGGGGAAGACTATGGGAGGGTTCCACCAAGCTCAATGGGAAACTTGGATCTCGCTCGGGCGTGGGCGCCGTCGAGCGCGGCCTGCTACTGCTGCGCCTGCTCCTGCCCCCAGCCCTTCTTCTCGGCTTCGAAGAACGAGGCGAAGACCTTGCGGATGGTGCTTTCGGCGATGTCGCGGGTGATGAACACCACGCGGCTCTTGCGGTCGTCGCCCTCGGGCCAGGCGTCCAGCGTGGCCGGTGGGTGGAAGACGTGCTGCACGCCGTGGATCACCACCGGCTTGTCGGTGTCCTTGACGTTCAGGATGCCCTTCATGCGCAACAGGTCGGGGCCGCGATAGGTCACCAGCGCATCGAAGGCAGCGGCCACCGTCGACCAGCTCATCGGCTCGTCGAAGGTCATGCAGAAGGAGCGGATGCGGTCGTCGTGGCGGTTGACGTCGTGCGGGTCCTGCTCGCCGTGAGCATGATCGTGGTCATGCCCATGCTCGTGCCCGTGTTTGTGGTCGTGGCCGTGGTGATGATGACCGTGGCCATGATCATGGCTGCCTTCATAGGCTTCCGCCTGCAGCCACTTCTTTACGTCGGCGGTCTTGCTCTCGGGATTGTAGAGGCCGGCGTTCAGGATCTGGTTGGGGTCGATCTCGCCGGTGGCGACGGTGTGGAACGGCGCGCCAGGATTGAGATGTTTCAGGCGGTGCTTCAGTGCCTCGAGCTTCGGCGCGTCGGCGATGTCGACCTTGGTGAGCAGAATGCGGTCGGCGACGGCGGCCTGCTTGACCGCCTCCTCGTGGTTGTCGAGCGTGCTGGCGCCGTTCACGCCGTCGACCGTGGTCACCACGCCGTCGAGGCGGTAGCGCGAGGCCAGAAGCGGGTCGGTCATCAGCGTGTGCAGGATAGGCGCCGGATCGGCAAGGCCCGTGGTCTCGACCACCATGCGCTTGAACGGGCTCACTTCGCCGCGCGAGCGTTTCAGGAACAGCTCGCTCATGGTGCGCACCAGATCGCCGCGCACGGTGCAGCACAGGCAGCCCGAGTTCAGCGTCACCATGCCCTCGTCGTCGGACTTCTCGACCAGCAGGTGGTCGAGCCCGATCTCGCCGAACTCGTTGATGATGACGGCGGTGTCGGCGAGCTCGGGCCGGCGCAGCAGCTTGTTCAGCAGCGTGGTCTTGCCGCTGCCCAGGAAGCCGGTCAGCACGGTGACGGGGATGCGCTGTTCGGCGGCGTTCTGCGTGTCGGTCATCTTTTCTCCGTCGTGACGGTGCCTACTTCCAAAACCGCCCGACCTTCCTGAAGTCCGCCCAGGCCCGCACCAGCTTGCGGCGGCGGCGTTTTTCGCCGGAGGCCGCCTGTTTGGCGAGGGCTTTCAGCAGCGGCGCCACGTCCTCCGTCGGACGGGCCGCCGTCGCGAGGTCGGCCAGTACCTGGGCCGCCACCGCGCGATCGTTCAAGGCGCCGAGCGCGCCCTGCAGGCGCACCGTGGCCTCGATATAGGGCTTGGCCGCACCCGACGCAAAGGCGGGCGCGAAGTAGGTCGCGGCGTAGCGCAGCTTCTTCAGCGCGATGCGCAGCCGGTGCAGGCGCTCGGGCTCGAAGCGGTCGAGCTTGCGGGCGCGGCGCAGCGCCTTGGCATGGCGCGCGTCGAGTGCCGTGCGGGCGAAGGCATCGAGCCGATCGGCGGCAGCGCCGGCCCGCGCGCCCCCGCCCGTCGTCGAAGGGCCCGCCGCAAAGGCCGCGAGCTTGCGCTCGAAGGCTGCGAAACGCGC
>JAIETA010000288.1 GCA_019745575.1 Reyranella sp.
TCCTCCGCCACCGCCTCCACCACCGCTGCAGGCCGCGGGATTCTGGAAGCAGCGTTCGACCTCGCCGGCGCTCTGGCCCAGCGCCGGCGCCGGCAGCAGCGCCGCCAGGCCCAGCAGGAACAGCCCGCGGCGCATGTCAGATGCCGCCGTAGGTGCCGGCCGCGAGCTGCGACGGCAATCCGATGACCAGAACCACCGGCAGGCCGCGCGAGGTCTGCCCGCGGGCGACGATGTGGTCGTTGGGCGCGCCGGTCTTGCGTTCGTAGGTGCCGGTGCCGCCGAACTTGCCGCCGAAACAGGACAGCGAGAACTGGCCGCTGCGCGGGCCGTCGTTGGTGAAGGTGCCCTCGCACACCGGTTCCGCCCGCACGTTGTCGATGCTGAAGGTTACGGACCGGTCGCGCCCGATCAGCGCGCCATAGCGTGCGACGCCGTTCAGGCGCGCGACGTTGCCGCGGTCGTCGCGATAAAAGATCGATGCCGGGCCATACGAGTCGTCGGGCAGGCTGTCGCGCGGCACGACGTAGACGCCGTTGCTGATCACCACCTTGCACTGGCAGTTCACGCCGTAATTCTCGCCGAGCGGCCCGAGTTCGGCGAGCCGCCGGTTGCAGTTGGAGAGCGCCACCTCCTGCACTTCGCTTTCGCTCTGCTGGCCCCGGGCGTAGGCGTCGGCGGCGAGAAAGGCGCACTGGCGCGGCATCGGTATGGCGACCGTCTTGTGGCTGGCCGCCATGGTCTCGGTGTTGACCCAGTAGCGATCGGCCATGTCGCTGAACCGCAGGAAGATCGGATCGCGACGCTCCGCCTTGCCGTAGGGCGACAGCGCTGACGGTTGCGCCGCAGCTCCCGTCGCGAGGGTCAGGACGGCCAGGAAAGCAAGCATCAAGGGACGGATCATGGCGGCGATCTTGTGCTGGAAAACATGACCGAAATACGACCTGTCGGACGGGCGCATCCCCGTCCGTTCACACCAGCCGGCTCTGGTGCTTGGCCGCCCCGATGAACGAGGTGAACAGCGGATGGGGCGCGAACGGCCGGGACTTAAGTTCGGGATGATACTGGACGCCGATGAACCACGGATGGTCGGGAATTTCGACCACCTCGGGTAGGATCCGGTCAGGCGACATGCCGGAGAAGCGCAGCCCGACCTGCTCCAGCCGGTCCTTGTAGTTGACGTTCACCTCGTAGCGGTGGCGGTGGCGCTCGCTGATCACGTCCTGGCCGTAGATGTCGTGGACCTTGGTCCCCGGCCGCAGATGGGCGGTGTAGGCGCCCAGGCGCATCGTGCCGCCGAGGTCGCCGGCGGCGTCGCGCTTCTCGACCTGGTTGCCCTTGATCCACTCCGTCATCAGCCCGACCACGGCGTGCTCGCAGGGTCCGAACTCGGTCGACGAGGCGCCTTCGAGCCCCAGCAGATTGCGCGCCGCCTCGATCACCGCCATCTGCATGCCGAAGCAAATGCCGAAGAACGGCACGTCGCGCTGGCGGGCGAACTTCACCGCATGGATCTTGCCTTCGGTGCCGCGCTCGCCGAAGCCGCCCGGCACAAGGATGCCGTGGACGTGCTCAAGATGCGCGACCGCGTCGTCGCGCTCGAATATCTCGGAGTCCATCCACTCCAGGCCAACCTTCACGTTGTTGGCGAAGCCGCCGTGCGTCAGCGCCTCCGACAGCGACTTGTAGGCATCGAGCAGCACCGTGTACTTGCCGACGACTGCGATCGTCACCTTGCCCTCGGGCTCGCGCACCGAGCGCACGACGCCGCGCCAGCGATCGAGATTGGGCTCCGCTTCGGCTTCTAGGCCGAAATAGCGGCAGACCTCGCGGTCGAAGCCCTGGTCGTGATAGGCGATCGGCACTTGGTAGATGGTGTCGACGTCGCGCGCCTCGATCACGCGCTCGGGCTTGACGTTGCAGAACAGCGCAATCTTGCGCCGCTCGTTGGCCGGGATCTCCTTGTCGCCGCTGCGGCACACCAGCAGGTCGGGCTGGATGCCGACGCTCAACAGCTCCTTGACCGAATGCTGCGTCGGTTTGGTCTTGAGCTCGCCCGCCGTCGGTACCCACGGCAAGAGCGTGAGATGCACGTACATCGTGCGCTCGCGCCCGAGTTCGTTGCCGAGCTGGCGGATCGCTTCTAGGAACGGCAGGCCCTCGATGTCGCCCACCGTGCCGCCGATCTCGACCAGGACGAAATCCTCCTGGCTGGTGTCGGCCAGGACGAACTCCTTGATGGCGTCGGTGATATGCGGAATCACCTGCACGGTGGCCCCGAGATATTCGCCGCGCCGCTCCTTGGCGATCACCGTCGAATAGATGCGGCCGGTGGTGATGTTGTCGCTTTGCTTGGCGTCGACGCCGGTGAAGCGTTCGTAGTGCCCGAGGTCGAGATCGGTCTCGGCCCCGTCGTCGGTGACGAAAACCTCGCCGTGCTGGTAGGGGCTCATCGTCCCCGGATCGACATTGAGATAAGGGTCGAGCTTGCGCAGCCTGACGCGGTAGCCGCGCGTCTGCAGCAGCGCGCCCAGCGCTGCCGACGATAGCCCCTTGCCCAGTGAGGAAACCACGCCGCCCGTTATGAATATAAAGCGCGTCATGGGCTTACAGCATACTAAACCTTGTTGACCCCAGCTATGGGGATATCCCTCGCCGGTCCTCTGCCACTGCAGAGCGGCTGCCGCGACCTAACGGGTCGGCGCGACCGGCTGGACAGGCGCCGGCGCGGCACCGCCCGGGGCCACCGGCGCCGTCTGGCCGGCCGGCAGGCGGTCCATGATCGACTTCGCCTTGCGGTCGGGCGCGGTCATGCTCCAGGCCATGAGCAGGCTCAAGGCAAAGAATATGGTGGCCAGGATCGCCGTCAGCCGCGACAGAACGTTGGTCTGGCCCCGCACCGAAAACAGCGCATCGGAACGACCGCCCATGCCGAGCCCGCCGCCTTCGCTGCGCTGGAGCAGGATGACGACGATCATCGCGGCCGTGACACCGAGATGGATGATCAGCAGCACCAGCCGCCAATCGTGCAAAAAGCCTCGTACGACGTCCATTATTGTCCAGAGCTAGATGGGGATGTCCGCCAAGCGGGCGCTTCTAGCCGCTTTGGGCGGCCTTGGCGATAGCCAAAAATTCATCGGCCTTCAGGCTTGCGCCGCCGACCAAGGCACCGTCGACGTCGCCAGCCGCCAGCAGTTCGGCAGCATTGCTGCCCTTCACCGACCCGCCATAGAGCAGGCGCACCAGACCGGCATCAGGCGTCAGGCCGGCCAGGACCCGGCGGATATGCGCGTGGGCTGCCGCCACTTCCGACGTCGTCGGCGTCTTGCCGGTGCCGATCGCCCACACCGGCTCGTAGGCCACGACCAGTCGAGCGGCCGTGGCTCCCACCGGCATGCTGCCTTTGAGCTGGGATTCGAGCACCGCCAACGTCCGTCCGGCCTCGCGCTCGGCCAGTGTCTCGCCGATGCAGACGATGGGCAGCAATCCGGCCCGCCATGCCGCCTCGGCCTTGGCCCGGACGATGGCGTCGGTCTCGCCGCAATCCGTCCGCCGTTCGGAGTGGCCGACAATGACATGCCCGGCGCCAGCGTCCCGCAGCATTTCTGCCGAGATGTCCCCGGTATGGGCGCCGTTGGCAGCGGGATGGCAGTCCTGGCCACCCACCAGGACGCCGCTGCCGCGCACCGCATCGGCCACCAGCCCAATCAGCTGGGCGGGCGGACAGATCAGGACCTCGCGATCACCCCACGACGAACGCTTCACGCCGTCGGCCACCGCCTTGGCCAGCGCCAAGGCATCGGCCCGCAGCCCGTTCATCTTCCAGTTGCCGGCGATCAGCGGCCGCCTCGAACGCGTCATCGTTGTCCTCAAGAGTCGTTTCGCCGGCGTGTCTAGCGGCAGCGGCCTGCGCGGTCAAAGTGCGCTCGGTTGCCTGCCAATGGGGCCGGTGGTAGGCATGGCGCCCATTCAAAAACCCTCATCGGCCCCGTGAATCAGTTCCGCAAACTCGCCCGCTTCATCGTCCTGTTCGTGCTCTTCGGGATGCTCATCGTCAGCTTTGCCTTCTGGGGCATCGGCGACATGCTGCGGGTCGACGGACGCAGCTCGGAAGTCGCCCATGTCGGCGGCACGCGCGTGCCGCTCTATGGCTGGGTCGGCGGGGCGCCGGTCTATGTCACCGAGGTTCGCGACCAGTTCAACCGCCAGCTTGAGGCAATCCAGCGCCAGACGGGCCAGCGGCCGGAACCGGAACAGGCCCTGCGCTTCGGCCTTCATATTCGCGCCCTCGAGGAAGTCATCCAGCGCGCGGTACTCGACTACGCCATCCAGCAGTTCGGCCTGACCGTCAGCGACGCCGAGGTCCAGGCCGCCATCGCCCGTAACCCCGCCTTCCAGGGCGCCGGCGGATCGTTCGATCCGCTGCTCTTCCGCAACCGGTTGCAGCAGGCGCGCGTCACCGAACCGCAGTTCGTCGCCGAAACGCGTCGCGAGATCGCCGCCGGCCAGCTCTTCGCCGTGGTACGGGCCGATGGCCTGTCGCCCAAGTCGCTGCGCGACGACATCTTCCGCCTCGAAGGCGAAAAGCGTCAGGCCGAGACGATCTATGTGCCCGACGCCATCGTGGTCGACGTCCCGAAACCCACGGCCGAGCAGCTCAACGTCTACTTCGAGGCCAACAAGGCCAAATTCCAGATCCCCGAGTACCGCGCCTTTTCCTACGTACTGCTCACGGTCGACGACATCCTTCCCCAAGTTTCGGTGACGGCAGATCAGGTCAAGCAGGAGTACGACGCACGGGCAGGCGAGTTCGGCACCCCGGAAAAGCGCGACATCGACCAGGCGATGGCCGACAGCGAGGCCAAGGCCAAGGCAATCATTGCCGCAGCGACAGCCGGCAAATCGCTGGAGGACGCGGCCAAGGACGTACTGGGCAGCACCGACGGCGTGATCAAGCTCGGCCTCTTGACCAAGAAGGACCTGCCGCCCGGCCCGCTGGCCGACGGCATCTTCGGCCTTGCCGTGGGCATCGCTCCGGCGCCGATCCAGTCACCGCTCGGCTGGCACGTCGTGCGCGTCAACAAGATCGAGCCCGGCACGTCGGTGCCGTTTGACGAGATCAAGGACAAGCTCGAAAAGGACATGAAGGCGCAACAAGCGCCCGACCTCCTTATCAAGCTGGTGACCGACTTCGAGCGGGTGCTTACCAAGACGCAATCGATCAAGGCTGCGGCCGAGGACCTTGGCCTGAAAGTGAAGACCTACGAGAACGTCGATGCCCGCGGCATGGACCCTTCGGGCAAGCAGGTCGTGATCGGCCCGGCCGCGGCCGAGCTGGTCCAGGCAGCCTTCGCGACCCGCGAAAGCGCCGAGAGCGAACTGCTCGAGACGCCGCGCGGCGAGTTCTTCGTCGTCCGCACGGACCGCGTCACGCCGGCCCGCATCCCCGCCTTGTCCGAGGTCGAAGCCAAGGTGGCCGACGCCTGGCAGACCGCCGAGCGGCGCAAGCTGGCTGAAGAGAAAGTGAAGGCCGCCGTCGAAAAGGCCAACGCCGGCACCGACCTCGCGGTCATCGCCAAGGATCTCGGCCTTGAGTTGCGCACGCCCAAGGCGGTAACCCGCTTCGAAACCGATGCCGGCAACTACCTTAACCAGGCCGTGGTCCAGGAACTCTTCAAGCTGGCGCCGGGCAAGACCCAGTCGGTGCGAACGGCGGAAGGCAGTGTCATCGTCCGCTTGCAGCAGGTGGAAGCGCCAGACCTTGCCAAGGACAAGGACGCGCTGGACCGCTTCGGCAAGCAACTCGACACCATGATGGCCAACGATCTGATGCTGGAACTCGTGGCCGCCCTGCGGGCAAAATTCGGCGTTACGGTCGACGAGGCGGCCTTCGCTGCGGCCTTCCGCCCGCAGCAACCGTAACCCGCCGTGTCGATTTCGCCCGACTTCGAGGCCTTTGCCGCGCGCTACGACGCCGGCAAACCGCAGGTCGTCTCGACCAAGCTGGTGGCCGACCTCGACACGCCGGTCTCCGCCTACCTGAAACTCGCCGACGGGCGGGCCAATTCGTTTCTGCTCGAATCGGTCGAGGGCGGCTCGGTGCGCGGCCGCTACTCGATCATCGGCTTCAAGCCTGACGTCATCTGGCGCTGCACCAAGGGCCGGGCCGAAATCAACCGCCGCGCACGCAGCGACGCCCAGGCCTTCGAACCGCTCGACGGCCGGCCTTTGGAAACCCTGCGCCTGCTGGTCCGCGAATGCCAGATGGAGTTGCCGCCAGGCTTGCCGCCGATGGCGTCGGGGCTGTTTGGGTTCCTGGGCTACGACATGGTCCGCGACATGGAGCGGCTGCCCGACGTGAACCCCGACCCGATCGGCCTGCCCGACGCGATCATGGTGCGCCCGACCCTGATCTGCATTTTCGATCGTCTGGAAGACAACGTCACCCTCGTGACTCCGGCGTGGCCGCAGGCCGGTATCGGCGCGCGGGCGGCCTACGAGACGGCGCAGGAACGGCTGGCCGACGCGGTGTCGGATTTCGAGCGCGCCCTTCCCTTTCGCGGCGACGATCAGAGCGCCCTCGACGCCCTGCCCGAGCCGCAGGCCAATATGTCGAAGGACGATTTCAAGAAGATGGTCGAGACCTGCAAGGAGTATATCCGCGCGGGCGACGCCTTCCAGATCGTGCCCTCGCAGCGCTTCTCGCTACCCTTCAAACTCCCTCCGCTATCGCTTTACCGCTCGCTCCGCCGCATCAATCCCTCGCCGTTCCTGATCTTCTTCGACTATGGCGACTTCCAGATCGTGGGCTCCTCTCCTGAGATCCTGGTCCGGCTGCGCGACAACATCGTCACCATCCGGCCGCTCGCCGGCACCATCCGACGCGGCGCCACACCGGAAGAGGACAAGCAGCTCGCCGACAAGCTGCTGGCCGATCCGAAAGAGCATGCCGAGCATCTGATGCTGCTCGACCTCGCCCGCAACGACGTCGGTCGCGTCGCCAAGATCGGCTCGGTGCGGGTGGTCGAGCAGTTCACAATCGAGAAGTACAGCCGCCTCCAGCACATCAGCAGCCACGTCGAGGGTACGATCGAGGACGGCCTCGACGCCATCGACGCGCTGAAGGCCGGATTCCCGGCCGGCACGCTGTCCGGCGCGCCCAAGGTACGGGCGATGGAGATCATCGACGAGGTCGAGCCGGTGCGGCGCGGCATCTACGCCGGCTGCGCCGGCTATTTCGCGGCCAACGGCTCGATGGACACCTGCATCCTGCTGCGCACGGCGCTGGTGAAGGACGACGTGATGTACGTCCAGGCGGGCGTCGGCGTCGTCGCTGACTCCGACCTCGAGGCCGAGTTCCAGGAGAGCGTGCTCAAGGCGCGCGCCCTGGTCGACGCGGCGGAAGAGGCCGTGCGCTTCGCCAGCTCGCGTAACTGGAACGCCGGCAACACGCGGCGCTGAGTTATCCATCGCCTCGCTGTGGTTGTCACAAATCTGAAGCGTGACCTAAAGATCTCCGCAATCGCCCGCCGCTATCGACCCTGAGCATCCGGCTCAACATGCGGTGGCGACTTGTCGGGAGTTTCGATCCAGCGGATCAGCAAGTCGTTTGGGCAAACCCGCGTCCTGCGCGACGTTTCCCTTGAGGTCGGACCGCGCGAATTCCTGACACTCCTGGGGCCTTCCGGCTGCGGCAAGTCCACTCTCCTGCGCATCATTGCCGGCCTCGAACAGGCCGACGAGGGATCGATCGCTCTCGGAGGCCAGCAAGTCGACGGGCTTCTGCCACGCCAGCGCGACGTGGCGATGGTCTTCCAGTCCTATGCGCTCTACCCCTACATGACGGTGGCCGAGAATATCGGGCTGCCGCTGCTGATGCGCCGCACCCGCGCCTGGCAGCGCCTGCCACTGATCCGCCGTCTCCACCCCGTGGCACGCGCGGCGGCCGGCACCATTGCGACCGATGTCCGGCGCGCCGCCGAGGCGCTCCAGATCGCGCCGTATCTCGAGCGCAAGCCGTCGCAACTCTCGGGCGGCCAGCGACAGCGCGTGGCGCTGGCGCGCGCGATGGTGCGAAATCCGCGCGTTTTCCTGATGGACGAGCCGCTCAGCAACCTCGACGCCAAGTTGCGCGTGTCGGCGCGCGCCGAGATCGCCGACCTCCACCGCCGCGCCGGGGTCGCCTTCATCTACGTGACCCACGACCAGGCCGAAGCGATGACCATGTCGGATCGTGTCGGGCTGATGATGGATGGCGAGATCCTGCAGGTCGCCCCGCCGGGTGAGATCTACGATGAGCCTGCCGCCCTGCGGGTCGCGGAATTCATCGGCAGCCCCAAGATCAACACTCTTCCCGGAGTCGTGCGCGCCGATGGCGGTGTGGCGGTTCCTGGCGGTGTGTTGGAGGGCGGCAGCGGTCTCGCCGCCGGAACGGAAGTCGTCGCCGGCATCAGACCCGAACACTGGATACTCGGGATGTCCGGCGCTTCGGGCAGTCTCGGCGCCTTGAGTGGAACCGTGCGTCACCTCGAGAATCTGGGCTCCGACCTCTTCCTGTACGCCGAATCACAAGGCGGTGGCCCGCTCCTCACGGTCCGGGCGGCGCCGGAAACCGTGCGTCAGGTTTCCCCCGGCACCGCTGTGGCGCTCAAACCGCGGCCTGGCCGCGTGCTTCTGTTCGATCGCTCCGGCCAGCGCCTGCGAGCGCGGCCATGACCGCGACGACACTCTCGCTTCCGGTCGAGCGGACCCGCCGGCCCAGCCAAAGTCGCGCCGAAGCGGTCGCAGCCTATGTCCTGAGCGCACCAGCGATAATTTGCCTGTTCGGCATTCTTCTCCTGCCAACGCTCGCGACCTTCGTCCTGTCATTTACCGATTGGCAGTTCGGGGCGCCGACCCTGCGCTGGATCGGCCTCGACAACTACGTCCATCTGGCCGGTGACCGCGTCTTCTGGAAATCGCTCACCAACACCGTTGTGTATGTCGCGGTGGTCGTTCCCTGCTCGGTCCTTCTCGGCCTCGGCGCCGCGTTGCTGATCGAGGCCGGAACGTCCGGACGGGCATTCTATCGCGCCGCCTTCTTCCTTCCCGTCACGGCGACCCTGATCGCCATGGCGACGGTCTGGGAAATCATGCTCCATCCCAGCATCGGCCTGATCAACGTGCTGATCGAGGCATTGGGGTTCTCCAAGCAGAACTGGCTGAAGGATCCCGAGCTCGCCCTCTTCGCGCTGGCCGGCATCGGCATCTGGCAGGCGCTCGGCCTCAACATGGTGCTGCTGCTGGCCGGCCTGAAGTCCATCCCGCGCGACCTCTACGAGGCGGCCGCCATCGACGGCGCCGACGGACCTTGGACCCGCTTTGTCACGGTGACCCTGCCGATGCTCGGCCCTGCATTGTCGTTCGTCCTCATCATCAGCGCCATACGCAGCTTCCAGGTGTTCGACACCGTCGCCGTGCTGACCGAGGGCGGGCCAAACAAGGCCACCGAGGTGCTGCTCTACACCATGTACCAGGAAGGCTTTGGCTTCTTTCGGGCCGGCTACGGCGCGGCCATCACCGTGGTCTTCCTGGTTTTCGTCCTGCTGCTCACCCTGATCAAGGCGCGGTTGGCCGAGAAACGCGTCCACTACTCATGAATGGCGCCCGCACCCTGCCCTTCGCGATCTTCCGCCACGTCGTGTTGGCGGCCGGCGCCGTGGTCATGATCGCGCCGTTCATCTGGCTGCTGTCGCTTGCCGTGAAGCCCGCGGACGAGATCTTCACCACCGACATCCGCCTGCTGCCCATCCGCTGGGACGCCGAGCGCAACTTCACGGAGGCCTTCAGCAAGGTGCCGCTGCACCGTTACCTGCTGAACGGCGTGATCGTCACGGCCGCCATATTCTTCCTGCAGGTCCTGGTTGCCCTGCCCGCGGCCTATGCGCTCGCCAAGCTGCGCTTCGGCCTGTCGCGGCCGCTGTTCGCCCTGGTGCTGCTCGGCCTGCTGATCCCGGGCCATGTCCCGGCGATCCCGCACTACATCATGCTGTCTTCCGCCGGCCTGCTGAACTCGTACGCCGCCCTGGTCCTGCCGTCGATCATCTCGGTGTTCGGAATCTTCTGGATCCGCCAGTTCTTCCGCACCGTCCCGGACGATCTGATCCATGCCGCCCGGCTCGATGGCCTGTCCGAGTTCTCGATCGTGTGGCGCATCATGCTGCCGGCAGCGATTCCGGCACTGACCGCCTTCGGCATTCTCTCGGTCGTCTTCCACTGGAACGAATACTTCTGGCCGCTGCTCGTGGTGACCTCACCGGACATGGCGACGCCCGCCCTCGGCACGGTCTACCTGCGCAACACCGAAGCCGGCACCGACTACGGCCCGCTGATGGCCGGAACCGCGATCATCACCGCGCCGCTGGTGATCGCCTTTCTGCTCGCCCAGCGGCGCTTCATCGAAGGCATGACGTTGACCGGCCTCAAGGGCTGACCCAACCGTGGAGGAACTATCATGAAGAGACGCACTCTGCTTGCCGCCGGCGCGGCCGCAACGCTCGCCGCCCCGGCGCTGAAGGCCCAGGCGAAGACCGAGATCACGGTCCTCTATTCGATCCCCGACCTGTTCAAGACCCTGCACGAACAGATCGCCGCCGAGTTCATGAAGCAGAACCCGCAGTACAAGGTCACGTTCCTGGCACCTCAGCCCGGCTACGAGGAGGTGGCGCAGGCCACTTTGCGTGCCGCCGTCACCAACACCTTGCCGGACGTGATCTACCACGGTCTCAACCGGCAGCGGATCTTCTTCGACCGCAAGCTCGCGCAGCCGCTCAATCCGCTGATCGCCGCCGACAAGGACTTCGCCGGCTACGGCCACGCGCCGGGCCTGCTCGACATCGGGCGCTTCGGCGGCCAGCAACTCGGCATCGGCTTCTCGCTGTCCACGCCGATCATCTATTTCAATGCCGATCTGGTTTCCAAGGCCGGCGGGGATCCTGCGGCATTCCCGGCGACATGGGACGGCATCTTCGCCACGGCGAGAAAAATCAAGGCGCTCGGCGGCGCGACGCAAGGCTTCCATTTCGACTGGGACATCACCGGTAACTGGATGTGGCAGGCGCTGGTGTTCTCCAACGGCGGCACCATGCTAACCGCCGACGAGAAGAAGGTTGCCTTCGACGGACCGGCCGGCAAGACCGGCCTCGACACGCTCAACCGAATGGTGAGCGAAGGCACGATGCGCGACGTGGCGCAGAGCGTCGCGCTGCAGGACTTCACGTCAGGCACGCTCGGCATCTGGGGCCACTCGACGTCGAGACTGGGCGGCGTGACCAAGCAGGTCGCCGACAAGTTCAAGCTGCGCACCGCCTCCTTTCCGACCCAACCCGACGGCCGCCTGCCGCTTGGCGGAAATGTCGCGATGCTCTTCACGAAGGACCCGGCCCGGCAGAAGGCCGCCTGGGAGTACATCAAGTTCGCGACCGGCCCGATCGGCGGCACCATGATGGTCCAGGCCACCGGGTATTTCCCCTCCGCGCTCGCGGCGGCGGACGATCCGAAGCTGCTCAAGGCCTACTACGAGGCGAACCCCAACCATCTGGTCGCCATCCGGCAGCTGCCCAAGTCGACCGGCTGGTACGCCTTCCCGGGCGACAACGGCATCAAGATCACCGACGTCATCAAGGACCACCTGCAGTCGGTGGTGGCCCAGCGCGCCAAGCCGGAGGCCGCCCTGCCGCAGATGGCCAAGGACGTGCAGGCCCTGCTGCCCAGCCAGTCCTAGGTCCGCGCGACCGCTTTGCGTGACAGCGAAGTCGTTTGGCCGTTAGGTTCCTCCGGAAACGGAGGAACCGATGTCCGACTGGCAAAATCGCTACCAGCGCCTCATCTTCGATCGCCCGCATCCCAAGGTGTTGCGGGTGACGATGAACCGGCCGGAGAAGTACAACGCCACCGACGCGATCATGCATCGCGAGCTGGTCGAGGTGTGGCGCGACATCGACGGCGACGACACGGTCAACTGCGTCATCATCCAGGGCGCCGGCGGTAAGGTGTTCTCGGCCGGCGGCGACTTCGACATCATCGAAAAGAACATCAAGGACTACAACGCGCTGCTGCGGACCTGGAAGGAAGCGCGCGACATCGTCTACAACGTCATCAACTGTTCCAAGCCGATCGTCAGCACCATGCGCGGCCCGGCGGTCGGCGCCGGCCTCGTCGCCGGCATCCTGGCCGATGTCTCGATCGCCTCGAAGAAGGCCAAGATCATCGACGGCCACACCCGCCTCGGCGTCGCCGCCGGCGACCATGCCTGCATCGTCTGGCCGCTGCTCTGCGGCATGGCCAAGGCCAAGTACTACCTGCTGCTCTGCGAGGCGGTCGACGGCGAGGAGGCCGAGCGCATCGGCCTGGTCTCGCTCTGCGTCGAGGACGATCAGCTCGAGGCCAAGGGACTAGAAGTCGCAACCAAGCTGGCCGAGGGCGCGCAGACGTCGATCCGCTTCACCAAATATGCGCTCAACAACTGGCTGCGCATGATGGGCCCGACCTTCGACACCTCGCTCGGCCTCGAAATGCTGGGCTTCCTCGGCCCCGAGGTGAAGGAAGGGCTGGCCTCCCATCTCGAGAAGCGCAAGCCCCGCTTCGATCCCTACTCGCCTCTCTGAGGAGCGACCGATGCGCGGACTGGACGGAAAGAGCGTCATCGTCACCGGCGGCGGCGGGGCCATCGGCGGCGCCATCTGCCGCCGCTTCGCGGGCTATGGCGCGCGGGTCGGCGTGTTCGACAAGAACCTCGAGGGCGCCCGCCGCGTGGCCGACGAGATCGTGCGCGGCGGCGGCAAGGCTTTTGCGTCGGGCGTCGACATCGCCGACTACGATGCGGTGGGCCGGGCGATCGCCGACTTCGAGGCCAAGGCCGGCCCGACCGACATCCTGGTCAACAACGCCGGCTGGGACCGCTTCGCCAACTTCGTCGACACCACGCCCGACCTCTGGGACCAGCTGATCGCCATAAACCTGCGTGGGCCCCTCAACATGAGCCACTTCGTGCTGAAGACCATGGTGGCGCGCGGCCACGGGCGGATCGTCAACATCGCCTCGGACGCGGGCCGCGTCGGCTCCTCCCAGGAAGCCGTCTATTCGGCCTGCAAGGGCGGCATCATCGCCTTCACCAAGACGGTGGCGCGCGAGGTTGCCCGCAAGGGCATCACGCTGAACGCCGTCTGTCCCGGCCCGACCGACACGCCGCTGCTGGCGGCCGTCGCCGGCAGCGACGAGCGCGGCCAGAAGGTGCGCGCGGCCCTGGTCGGCGCCATTCCGATGAAGCGTGTCGGCCAGCCCGAGGACATTCCCGGCGCGGTTTGTTTCCTGGCCAGCGACGATGCGGCCTTCATCACCGGCCAGACGATCAGCGTCTCGGGCGGCCTCACCATGCACGGCTGAGCAGCGGCACAGGGAATGTGCCGCAAACCCCCGCCAGCCGTGCCGCTGCCTGTGCCGCGCCCCGCCGATCCGGCCGCGATATCAACGGCTTGGCCACAGCCCCGGGGACAACGCCGAGGGCACCCGGGCAGAGGCCCGAATCGCGGACCTGTGCCACGCCCTACATCCGGGCGGATTGACGATGCACGGCCAGCCGGCGGACAGTCGCGCCATGCCTGAACTCCAGTGGCTGGCGGCAGCCTTCCCCAACTTCGTGCGCTACGTCGTCGTGGGTTTCGCCCTCGTCGGCGTCTTTCTGCTCGCCTATACGCTGATCACCCCGTGGCGCGAGTTCACGCTGATCCGCGCCGGCAACTCGGCGGCGGCGACGGCGCTGGTGGGCGCCCTGCTGGGCTTCTGCCTGCCGCTCGCCAACACGATCGCCCAGTCCGGCAGCCTGGCGGACGTGGTCCTTTGGGCGCTGGTGGCGCTCGGCGTGCAGGTGATCGTGCATGTCGTGATGCGTCTGATGTTGCCGCAGCTCAAGGCGGCGATAGAATCCGGCCAGAGCGCCGCCGGCATCACCGCCGGCGGCTTCGCCGCCTGCTTCGGCCTGATCAACGCGGCCTGCCTGACGACCTGACGACCATGTCGATGCCCTCGCCCACCCCGACCGGTCCGCGCATGTCGCGCGGCATAAAGCTCGTGCTGATGGGCGTGGCGGGCGCCGCCCTCCTCTATTCCTGCGCGCCGGCGGCCGGCGGCGGCGGCATGGGCCTGCTGCCCTGGCTGTGGTTCCTCGGCAATCCGTTCGGCCGCGGGCCGGCCGTCACCGCCCCCGCGACGCCGGGCGCGGCGACCGCACCGGGCACGACCACCCCCGACGCCGCCAAGGCCACGCCCGGCCAAAGCCAGAGCCAGCGCGGCGGTTTCGGCGCCACCGGCTCGCAAGGCGACTCGTCCGGGTCGAGCTGAGCGATGCACCGCGAAGCCGTGACGCCGCGACCGGGCTGGCAGAAGAAGCTCGAGGACCTCGGCTTCGACTACTACACGCTGGACGGCAAGGCCTACTGGACCGAACAGGCCTGCTACGTCTTCAGCTCGGCCGAGGTCGACGAGCTCGAAGCCGCGACCGAGGAGCTGCACGGCCTCTGCCTGAAAGCGGTCGAGCATGTCGTCGCCAACCGGCTCTGGGAGCGCATGCGCATTCCGCCGGCCTGGGGCGATTACATCGAACATGTCTGGCGGCGCTCCGACCCGACGATCCTCGGCCGTTTCGACCTCGCCTACGACGGCAAGGGCCCGCCCAAGCTCTTGGAGTACAACGCCGACACGCCGACCGCGCTCTACGAGGCCGCCGTCGTGCAGTGGTACTGGCTAAAAGACGTAAAACCCGACGCCGACCAGTTCAACTCGATCCACGAGAGGCTGATCGAAGCCTGGCGCGGCATCCTGCGCAAACTGCCGCCCGAGGCGCTGGTGCACTTTGCCCGCTTCGAGGGCCAGCCCGAGGACCTCGCCACCTCCGAGTACCTGCGCGACACCGCGCTGCAGGCCGGCCTTGCCGGCAAGCCGCTCGCCGTGGCCGACATCGGCTGGAACGGCCGCCGCTTCACCGATCCCGACGAGATGCCGATCCAGGTGCTGAACAAGCTCTACCCCTGGGAGTGGATGACCCGCGAGGCGTTCGGCGCCCACGTGCTCGGCGACACCACGGCCTTCATCGAGCCGGCGTGGAAGATGATCCTCAGCAACAAGATGCTGCTGCCGCTCCTGTGGGAAGGTTTTCCCGGCCACGCCAACCTGCTGCCCGCCTTCGACTCGGAGCACCCCGACCTCGGCGGCGCCTTCGCCAAGAAGCCGGTGTTCGGCCGCGAAGGCCACAACGTCACCGTCGTCGGGCCGGGCGTGTTCGACACCGCGGCCGGCGACTACGGCGCCGAGGGCTTTGTCTGGCAGGCCTACCAGCCGCTGCCGGTCTTCGACGGCAACCACGCCGTCGTGGGCTCCTGGGTGATCGAGGGCAAGGCGGCCGGCGTCGGCATGCGCGAGGACGAACGCCGCATCACCCACAACAACAGCCGCTTCGTGCCGCACTATTTCCAGGCCGAAGGAAGCCCATGACCGCTCCCCGGATCCAGCCGACCGGGGGCGCTCTGGCGGCCGATGTCCACGGCGTCGACCTCTCCCAGCCGCTGAGCGAGGCCGCTTTCGCAAGCATCCGGAACGCCTGGGCCCAGCATCTGGTCCTGCGCTTCTCCGGCCAGAAGCTCGACGACCCGGCGCTCATGCGCTTCAGCGCCGGCTTCGGCGAGCTCGACCGCGTGCCGATCGCCGCCGCCAGTCACGACCGCGCCCACTCGGGCGTGGTGCCGGAAGCGGCCGAATGGGTGGCGGTGATCGCCAACGTCAAGAAGGACGGCAAGGCGATCGGCGGCCTCGGCAGCTACGAGCTCGTCTGGCACACCGACATGTCCTACAACCCGCTGCCGCCCCGCGCCTCGCTGCTCTACGCACTCGAAGTGCCGCCCGACGGTGGCAACACCGGCTTCTTGAACATGCACACGGCCTACGAGACCCTGCCCGCCGATCTCAAGCGCGCGGTCGAAGGCAAGAGCTGCATCCACGACTCCAGCCGCAACTCGGCCGGCGAACTGCGCCAGGGCTTTCAGCGCACGCTTGACGTCCGCCAAACGCCCGGCGCCGTGCATCCCCTCGTCCGTCGGCATCCGGTGACCCTGCGCAAGGCGCTGTTCCTCGGCCGCCGGCCCGGCGCCTACATCCACGGCCTCCCGGTGGCCGACAGCGAGGCGCTGCTGGACGCCGTGTGGGCGCACGCCACCCAGGAGCGCTTCGCCTGGTACCAGAAGTGGCGGGCCGGCGATCTCCTGCTGTGGGACAACCGCTCAGTCATGCATCGCCGCGACGCCTTCGACGAGAGCCAGCGCCGGCTGATGCATCGCACCCAGATCGTGGGCGAGCCCGTTCTCGCCGCCTGAAAAGGCCCAACCAGACAGTGTCTTTCTCCGCTCTCCGCACGCCGGAAAGCCAATAACCACGGGCATTTAGCCCGCCGCCCGGGCCCACCTGAAACGCGGGTATGTTGGGCCCCGGGTTGGGCCCTGCTCCGGGATAGGCCTTGCTTGACGGGCTTTTGGGCGTCTCGCTTGTTCTTCGCTCGCACTGGCCCCGCTGCGCCCTGTGCCCAGGGCGTCGTTAAGTGTCTGTTCCGGTGTCGTTATTCGGCACGTGGTTGAGACGGGGTCGTTGTTGGGACTGTTCCTTCGGCCTTCGGCCTCAGGATGAACCGTGGGTCAGGACCCGCGGCGGCTGCACCAGGCCATAAAGGCGAACCCGCGGGCGGCCGCGGGCAGGTCGTGCCGGATAGGGAAAAGGCCGGCGCGGTCCAAGCGCCAGCCTATAGGAAATATAGGCTAAAACCGCTCAAACCTGCAAGTTTTTCCTGTGGATATCCTATCAATTCTTCGGGCCCGGCATTTTGACCGCCGCGTTGCGCCGCTCCGGCATCGGGTCCTCGAACGACCGCGGATAGCGGTACGGCTGTTTCGACACCCTACCCGCCGATCTTCTGCCGTGGGGCAACCGCTTCGTCATGTGCCGCTACAACACCTTCGACCAGACCCTGCGTCGGTTGCTACGCCGCGCAGGTCATGGGGGAACCGGCGTTGGCGGGCTGATCACGCAACCCCTTCGGCCACCCCTTCCGCGATCATAGTCAAGGTGGTTGCATGCGCTGCACAATGGCGAGTGTGTCCATGCAATCAACACTACAGGTTGCAGACCTGCCTCGCTCGCGGCAAACTGCCGGCAGAGTCGCGTTTGTTGCATTCAGCCCTGCGCTGTGGAGGCGAGAATGCCGTCGACAAGCGATCAAACAAGCTTGCCTTTGGCCAATCACGATGCCGCCGACTGGCCCCAGACATCTTCGGAGCAGCCCGCGCCGCCCCGCCGCAAGTCGGGCTTCCGGTCGGCGATCGAATGGATCGCCCCGAAGGTGCCCTTGCTGCCGAGGTTCACGATCGGTGTGCTGATCGTCGTAACCGGCTTGTTGATCCTTTGGGCGACAGTCAAGGCCGTGGTCCAGGACGTGGTCATCGTCGAGCCCCTCTCGATTCCCAAGGAGCTCGAGGCACAAGGCTACAGCGGCGCCGTCGTCACGCGGCGGATACTCGACGAAGTGCATCGCATGAGCCAGGTCAGCCAGACGAGAAAGGAACGGGCGCAGCTTGGTGGCGAAGACCGGCGGGAGGTTCTGGCCAACGTGCAGCTGCCGACGACCGGCCTCAGCGTCCAGACCATCGTTGCCATCCTGCGCGACCTGTTCGATCGCGAGGACACCCGCGTTGGCGGCGAGTTGGTGATCGATCGCCCCAGCGACGCAGCGACGACCCCTGCAAGGATGTCGCTTCTTCTCCGTACCGAACACAACAATGTCCGCCGCGCCAGGCGCTTCGAAGCGCACAGTCTCGACTTGCTCATCGAACTGGCCGCGACCGAACTCCTAAGACGCCTGGACCCTTATGTTCTCGCCTCCTACTACTACCGAATGAAGGCCTGGCAGGAGATGGAGCAGACGATCGACGACATTCTCGCCTCGCACTCCGCACCGGAAAGAAAGTGGGCCCTGATCCTGCGCGGCAATCGACTGAACGATCAGAACGCCAAGGAAGAAGCGATCGCCTTCTACGATCGGGCGATCGACATCGACCCGAAGTTCGCATTGGCGCTGGTGAACAAGGCTATCGTCCTGATGGATACCGGCGACTACCAGGCCGCGCGCGCATTGATCCAGTCCGCGGTCTCTATCGATCCACGGTATCACACCGCCCTTGGCGTCTGGGGCGACCTCTCGAGGTCGCATGACGACCTCGATGAAGCCGTGCTGAGGTATCGGCAAGCGGCGATGGCTAAACCTGCCGATCCGGCTGCGCGCTCGCGGCTGGCCATGGCCTGGCGCGCCATCGGTGAGCATCGCGAGGCGGCAGTCGAGTTCTTGGCCGCCTACGAACTCGACCCGTCAAACATGGACGCCCTGCAAAACCTCGGCGTCGCATTCTATCGAGCCGGCAAGCCGGAGCGAATGACCGCGACATTCGAGATTGCCCTAAAACGTTCTCCCCGGTCCGCAGTCTTGAATGCTTGGGGCGATGCATTGCACGAAACGGGAGAAGCCAAGGCGGCGCAGGAAAAATACCAGCTTGCTATCGTGGAAGATCGCCAGAATGACTATGCGAGGCTTCAGCTTGGCAAACTCTGGGCGGAACAACGAGGCTCGGAGGCGGCAATCGAGGCTTGCCAGCGAATGACCACCGAGGGACGAGAGTCGGTGGCCGGGCACATGCTATGCGGCGATCTCTACGGTCGCCTTGAGCTGCATGGTGAGGCACTCGATCATTACAAAGCCGTGGTAGTTCTGGAGCCGGGCAACGCCACGGCGCACGGACACTGTGGCTGGTACTACTTTCGCCTCGGTGAATACGACGCGGGCCGTCGTCACTATGAGACGGCAATGTTGCTCCGACCACGCAGCCCTTCGATCCTTCGTAAGCGTCGTCTTCAGGCCACGGCCTTGAACTCGCTCGGTGCGAGGTAGGTCCATGGCAGCAGCTCATCGAGTT
>JAIETA010000354.1 GCA_019745575.1 Reyranella sp.
CGCCCCGGCCCGCCGGGCGATCGCCACGGTATCGTCGCTCGATCCGCCGTCGCACACCGTGATCGCGAGATCGAGGCGGTTCTCGGCCGCGCGGACGGCCGCGATCGTGCGCGCCAGGGAGGGCGATGCATTCAACGTCGGCACCACGACGTCGAGCGACGGCCTCACTGGCTGCAGGCGGCGCCGCCCAGGACGCAGAACTTCGCACAGTGCGGATGGTTGAGATGGACGGGCCGCATGCTCTCGGCCAGCGTCGCGCCCAATTCGAACTCGGCATCGTAGGGCAGGAGCGTGCAGGCGACGACTGCGGGCCGCGGCGCGCCCCGGCGCTTGATGACCATGCGCGAGGAGGCGCACATCACGCTGTCGGGCGACTTGCCGAGGATGTTCCAGCAGGCCGTGGTGATCTCCGGCACGTCGGCGGTCGGGTCCATCTCCGGGAAAAGCACGAGCGCGTCGGGGTCGTGCGCGTCGATGGCGACCCCGAGGCCGGCGAACAGCCGGGCGTAGCCGGCCCGCACCACCTCTTCGGGCTCGCCGCCGAAGCGACGGCCGGCGACGGTCACGCCAAAACCGTTCGCGGCCAGCCACACCAGCCCGTCGATCGTCGGCTGCCAGCTTCGCGCGCCGCGCTCCGCCTCGTGCAGCGCGGGCTCGTAGTGATCGATCGATACGCGGATCGCGAGGTTCCCGCCGTGGCGCCGGCCAAGATCGAGCAGCGCACGCTTCATCTTGACCATGGGCTTCATGGCGTTGGTCAGCACGATCGCCTTGAGGCCGCGCGACAGGACGTCGTCCAGCATGGCCGGCAGCTCTTCATTCATGAAGGGCTCGCCGCCGGTGAAGCCCACGAGCCTTGTTCCGAGCCGGCCGCGCTCGACCTCATCGAGATAGTCGCCGACTTCCGCGGCCGTCAGGTAGGCCAGCCGGTCGTTGCGCGGCGAGGATTCGATGTAGCAGTTGCGGCACGTGAGGTTGCACAGGGTCCCGGTGTTGAACCACAGCGTTTCGAGCGACCTCAGGGCGACCCGCGCCCGCGGTTCTCCCGCGGCGGTCGTGAGCCGGTCCTTGAACTTCGAGGGATCGAGGCGAGTGGTCAACATCGACGGATTCCCGGATCACAATGGTCGCGGCAGCCTAGCATGGGTTTCGACGCGCCGCGGCGGGCGCCGGGGGCGTTCAACGCGGCAACCCGGACACGATCGCGTCAACTCGACCACGCATGAAAGCTCCGTTACGGTTTACCCCGTCAACAGGGGAAACCGGAATGCTCGACGACAAGGCGCTCGACAGGATTTTTCGCGACGCGCGCACGCACAATGGCTGGCTGCCCAAGCCGGTCACCGACGATCAGCTGCGCGCCGTCTACGATCTCATGAAATGGGGGCCGACATCGGCCAACTGCCAGCCGACACGGATCGTTTTCGTCCGCACCAAAGAGGGCAAGGAGAGGCTGCGGCCGGCCCTGAGCGCGGGGAACACCGAGAAGACGATGGCGGCGCCCGTCACGGCGATCGTGGCCTACGACACGCAGTTCTACGAGCATCTGCCGCGGCATTTTCCGCACGACCAGACGGCGATCACGTGGTTCAAGGGGCCCGGCAAGGAAGCAGGGGCGGCGGCGACGGCTTTCCGCAACGGCAGCCTGCAGGGCGCCTACCTGATCATCGCCGCCCGGTCGCTCGGGCTCGATTGCGGCGCGATGAGCGGCTTCGACAATGCCAAGGTCGACGCGGCGTTCTTTCCCGACGGCCGCGTGAAGTCGAATTTCCTGTGCAACATCGGGTACGGCGATCCGGCGAAGCTGTTCGCGCGCAGCCCGCGCATGACCTTCGACGAGGCCTGTTCGTTCGCCTGACCTAGAAGCCGAGCGCGCGGCCGATCTCCTTCCAGGGCAGCGGCAGCAGCGAGATCAGCGCCGCCAGCCCGAAGGCCAGGATGACGGCGCCCGAGCAGCGGTTCAGCCACAGCAGGCCCGTTCCCGTGAAGCGCGCGCGCAGCGCGACGGCCGCCATGCACAACACCGTCCACCAGGCCAGCGCGCCGCAGAACACCGACGCCACCAGGAGGGCGGCATCGGGAAGGCTGGCGCCGACGCCGGCGAGGTTGCGCCCGGCGAACGCCGCGCCGAACGCCATGACGGTCAGCGGGTTGAAGACGGTGATGAAGAAACTCGAACTTGCGTAGTGGAAATGCGTTGCAATGCGGTGCTCCAGATCGTCGGCGACAGGATCGCCGACCGTGCGCGGGCGGTGGCGCATGGTTGTCCATCCCATGACGACGAGCACCACGCCGCCGGCGCCGAGCAGCCAGGCCTCGCGTTCGGCGATGAATTGCTGAACGAAGGACAAGCCGAACGCCGCCACGGCGCCGAACACGGCGTCGCCCAGCGCCGCGCCGATGCCGGTCATGTAGCCTGCGACGGCGCCGACGGTGATGGAGCGACGGATGCAGAGCGCCGCCGCCGGTCCGACCGGCACGGCGATCATGAAGCCGATGATCGCGCCCTCGATGGCGAGCGCGATGGGGTTGAAGGCAAAGCCCGGGATGTTCATCGCGCGTCTAGATGCGCTCGGCCGCGAAGCAGCGCGCCGGCGCCACCATCCGGTCCTGCGCCGCTACGAGCTGCAACTCGCGCTCGCCAAGCGCGCGGGTCGTCTCGAGCACGGCGAAGATCGACGAAGCCGCCCGGCCGAGCGCCGCAGCCACGTCGCGACCGTCCAGCCAGTGGGCGGTGAATAGGGCGGCGACGGCGTCGCCGGTGCCGTTGGGAGCGATCTCGAAGCCGACCAGCGGCGTGGCGACCCGCCAGGCCTCGTGGCGGCCCACCGCGACCATCTCGATGCGGTTGGCCGGCGCATCGCCGCGTCGCAGGCTGGTGATCAGGGCGAGTTGCGGGCCGTTGCCATTCGCGCCGGCGAGCAGGCTTCGGGCCGCGGCAAGCGCCTCGTCCATGGTCGACACCTTGCGTTCCGTGAGGTGCTCGAGCTCAAAGTGGTTGGGCGTCACGAGATCGGCCGCCGGAATGGCGCGGTCGCGAAAGAAGGCATCGATGCCGGGTTTCACGTAGATGCCGGTGTCGACGTCGCCCAGCACCGGATCGCAGCACCAGATGGCATCGGGGTTGGCGGTCCGGACGCGCCGCGCGGTATCGAGCACGACGTCGGCCAGGGCGGCATCGCCGACATAGCCCGTGAGCAGAGCGTTGCAGCTGGGCAGCAGGCCGAGCGCCTCGATGCCCTGCACGATCTCGGCCACCTGATCTGCAGGGGCCGTGCGGCCACGCCAGGCCCCGTAGCCCGTGTGATTGGAAAACTCGACCGTGTTGACCGCCCAGACCTCGTGGCCCAACCGTTGCAGGGGAAACGTTGCCGCCCGATTGCCGACGTAGCCGTAAGCAACATGGCTCTGGAGCGAAAGGAAGCGCATGGCCATGGCCAGCTTGCCACAAGGAGGCCCGTCATTATAGTCCGCCGCGTTTCGCCCAGAGTGATTGGCGGGATCGTTGGGGAGCCTTGAGATGTCGAAGGTCGTCCGCCCGCGCCGCAGCGTGCTTTACATGCCGGGCGCCAACACGCGCGCCCTGGAAAAGGCCCGGACGCTGCCGGCCGATGCGCTGATCTTCGATCTCGAGGACGCGGTCGCTCCCGACGCGAAGGAGGCGGCTCGGGCCAACGTGGTCGCCGCCGCCCGCAGCAGGTCCTACGGCCGGCGTGAGATCGCGATCCGCTGCAACGGACTCGCCACGCCGTGGGGCAAGGCCGACGTGGCGGCGATCGCCACGTCGGGAGCCGATGCCGTCCTGGTGCCCAAGGTCGAAAGCGCGGCCGACGTTGCCAATGTCGTGGCGCTGCTCGATGCGGCCGGCGCGCCGTCCACCATGGCGGTCTGGGCGATGATGGAAACACCGAAAGGCGTTCTGCGCGCCGACGAGATCGCGGGCGCACACCCCAGGCTCATGCTGTTCGTCATGGGCACCAACGATCTGGTCAAGGATATGCGCGCCCGCCATACGCCGATGCGCCTGCCCCTGGTGACGGCGCTTGGACTCGGCATGCTGGCCGCGCGAGCGCATGGCCTTACCATCCTCGATGGCGTCTACAACGACATCCAGGACGCGGAGGGCTTCCGCGCCATCTGCCAGCAGGGGCTGGAGATGGGTTTCGATGGCAAGACGCTGATCCATCCCAGCCAGGTCGAGCCATGCAACGAGGTGTTTGCGCCGTCGGCGGCCGAACTCGAAATGGCCGGCAAGATCGTCGCCGCGTTTGCCGCGGCGCAGGCCGCAGGCAAGGGCGTGGCCACCGTCGATGGTCGCATGATCGAGAACCTCCATGTCGAGCAGGCCGAGCGGGCGCTGGCGCTTGCCGCGGCGATCAAGGAGCTGCAGGCCGCCATATGACGAGCAAGAGCAAAACCAGCACCGGCAATTTCTTCGAGGACTTCCGCGTCGGCCAGGAGATCCGGCACGCCACGCCGCGCACCCTCACCGAGGCCGATGCGGCGTTGAACGTCGGCCTTTACGGGTCGCGCTTCGCCCTCAATTCATCCGACGTCTTTGCCCGCAGCCTGGGCCTGCCGCGGGCGCCGCTCGACGATCTGATGGTCTTCCACGTGGTGATCGGCAAGACCGTGCCGGACATCTCGCTGAACGCGGTCGCCAATCTTGGCTACGCCGAATTCCGCTGGGGCGCGCCGGTCTATCCCGGCGACACGCTGTCGGCCCATTCGACGGTCCTCGGCCTGCGCGAGAACTCCAACCGCGCCAGCGGCGTGGTCTGGGTGCGCTCCACCGGCGTCAACCAGCGCGGCGAGATGGTGCTCGACTACGTGCGCTGGGTGATGGTGCACAAGCGCGATCCGTCCGCCGCCGTCGCCCCGGCCGTCGTGCCCGAGACCGCGCCCGCGGTGGTGCCGGCCGACCTGATCGTTCCGGCCGGCCTGTCGCTTGCCGCCCACGATGACGCCGCGGCCGGCTCGCCGCACCGCTGGGACGACTATCAGCCGGGCGAGCGCATCGATCACGTGAGCGGCATGACGCTGGAAGACTCCGACCACATGTTCTCGACGCGTCTCTACCAGAACACCGCACGGGTGCATTTCGACGCCTTTGCCGGCAAGGACACACGTTTCGGCCGGCGTCTCGCCTATGGCGGCCACGTCATGTCGCTGGCCCGCGCACTCTCGTTCAACGGCCTGGCGAACGGCTTCCGCGTGGCCGCCATCAACGGCGGCAGTCACGTCGCGCCGACCTTCGGTGGCGACACGATCTATGCCTGGTCGGAGGTGCTCGAGAAGGCGCCGCTGCCCGGCCGTGCCGACGTGGCGGCGCTGCGGGTGCGGACGATCGCGGCCAAGGACTGCCCCTGCGGGTCGTGGCCGGGCCGCGGAGCGGACGGCAAGTACCATCCAGCGGTCGTGCTCGATCTCGACTATTGGCTGCTCCTGCCGCGGCGCTAGGCAATTTTCGCTGCGAAATCCGGTGCTTGCGGCCGCCACGCAGCCGACATTCGTTGACTTGGGGGCCCTGCGCGCTAAAAAAGCTGAGCCGCTTCAAGGCATTTGAGGTTTCCGCGATGAGCATCGCCAATCGGCCGGCCCACCGGCCGCTTTCCCCGCACCTGCAGGTCTACCGGCCGCAGCTCACGTCCGTCCTCTCCATCCTGCATCGGGCGACCGGCATCGCGCTGTCGGTCGGCGCGCTGTACCTCGCCACCTGGGTCATCTACGCCGCGGCCGATGCCAAGGCCTATGCCCTTTTCCAGAGCTTCAACACCTCGATCGCCGGCCGCATCGTGCTCGGCGGCTGGCTGTTCTGCGCCTTCTACCACCTCGCCAACGGCATCCGGCATCTGTTCTGGGACGCGGGCTACGGCTTCGAGCTCAAGGAGGCCTATCGCAGCGGCTGGATCGTCGTCGCCGTATCGTTGATCGCGACCGCGGCGTCGTGGATCGCCGGCCTCAGGCTGGTGTGAGGAGGCAGGCATGAACGACCTCAGAAGCCCGCTCGCCCGCGCCCGCGGCCTCGGTTCGGCCCGCGACGGCCTAAAACACTGGTGGGCGCAGCGCCTGACGGCCATCGCGCTGATCCCGCTGGTCGTGTGGTTCGCGATCTCGCTGGTGATGCTGAGCGGCGCCGACTACGACGTCGCGCGCGCCTGGATCGGCTCGCCGCTGGTCATGGTCCTGCTGATCCTGACTATCGTCGTCGGCCTGCAGCACGGGCAGCTCGGCCTGCAGGTGGTGATCGAGGATTACGTTCACGGCGACGGCTGGAAGCTGGCGCTGATCGTCGCAGTCAGATTCATTGCGGTGATCTTCGGGCTGGCTGCCGTCGTAGCCATCCTGCGTATCGGGTTTGGAGGCTGAGATGGCGGACGCGAGCAGCGGCAAGAGCAACGGCGCCGCGCCGGGCACGGTCAATGTCGGCGGTCGCGCCTACACGGTGATCGATCATGAATACGACGTCGTCGTGGTCGGCGCCGGCGGTGCCGGCCTCCGCGCCACCCTCGGCATGGCCGAGCGCGGCCTGAAGACGGCCTGCATCACCAAGGTGTTCCCGACCCGCAGCCATACCGTGGCGGCGCAGGGCGGCATCTCGGCGTCGCTCGGCAACATGGGCCCGGACGACTGGCGCTGGCACATGTACGACACCGTGAAAGGCTCGGACTGGCTGGGCGACCAGGACGCCATCGAGTACATGGTGCGCGAGGCGATTCCCGCCATCGTCGAGCTCGAGCACTACGGCGTGCCGTTCAGCCGCACGCCCGAAGGCAAGATCTATCAGCGTCCGTTCGGCGGCATGACGACCGAGTTCGGCAAGGGCATCGCCCAACGCACCTGCGCCGCCGCCGACCGCACCGGCCACGCCATCCTGCACACGCTCTACCAGCAGTCGCTGAAACACCATGCCGAATTCTTCATCGAGTATTTCGCGCTCGACCTGATCATGGACGAGGGCGCCTGCCGCGGCGTCATGGCCTGGAACCTCGACGACGGCACCATCCACCGTTTCCGCGCCCACATGGTGGTGCTGGCGACCGGCGGCTACGGCCGCGTCTACTTCACCGCCACCTCGGCGCACACCTGCACCGGCGACGGCGGCGCCATGGCGCTGCGCGCCGGCCTGCCGGTCCAGGACATGGAGTTCATCCAGTTCCATCCCACCGGAGTCTATGGCGCGGGCTGCCTGATCACCGAGGGCGTGCGCGGCGAGGGCGGCTATCTCACCAACGCCGCCGGCGAGCGCTTCATGGAACGCTATGCGCCGTCGGCCAAGGACCTCGCCTCGCGCGACGTCGTCAGCCGCTCGATGACCATCGAAATCCGCGAAGGCCGCGGCTGCGGCCCCAACAAGGATTTCATCGAGCTGCACGTGGAACATCTCGACCCCAAGGTCATCCACGAGCGCCTGCCTGGCATCTCCGAGACGGCGCGCATCTTCGCCGGCGTCGACGTCACGCGCCAGCCGATCCCGATTTTGCCGACCTGCCACTACAACATGGGCGGCATCCCGACCAACGTTCACTGCGAAGTGGTGACGGTGAAGGACGGCGATCCCAACCACGTCGTGCCCGGCCTGATGGCGGTGGGCGAGGCGGCCTGCGTCTCGGTCCACGGCGCCAATCGCCTCGGCTCCAACTCGCTGCTCGACCTCGTCGTGTTCGGCCGCGCCGCCGCCATCCGCGCCGGCAAGGTGCTGACCCCGGGCGAGGCGCACCGCCAGCTGCCGCACGCCGGCGAGGCGGCCATCGCCCGCCTCGACCGCCTGCGCCATGCTTCCGGCGGCACCGGCACGGCGCAGCTGCGCAACACCATGCAGCGCACCATGCAGAACGACTGCGCGGTGTTCCGCACCCAGCAGAGCCTCGACGAGGGCTGCGCCAAGATGGACAAGGTGTTCGACGGCGTGGGCGACATCCGCGTAAAGGACCGCTCGATGATCTGGAACTCCGATCTCGTGGAGACGCTGGAGTTCGAGAACCTGATCGTCCAGGCGCAGGGCACCATCCGCTCCGCCGCCAACCGCAAGGAAAGCCGCGGCGCGCACGCCCGCGAGGACTTCCCCGAGCGCGACGACAAGCAGTGGATGAAGCACACGCTCATCTGGGTCGAGGAGAACGGCAAGACCCGCATCGACTACCGGCCGGTCAACCTGCAGCCGATGTCGAACGACGTGCAGTCCTTCCCGCCAAAGGCGCGAGTGTACTGAGCGTCTCATGGCACAGTCCGCCGTCCAGAGTCATTTCCATCGCAAGGCGACGGTTTTTGAGGTGGAGCTTATCGAGAAAATTCCGACCAGACGCGTTGGCAACAATGTTTTGTTTGATTTGAAATTGCTGCCGAGCATGAGCGCATTTAAGCGTGTGGCAGGAAAACGAGGCGTGTACATATTTTCTTTTCGTACCGGCGCACGTGGCGGAATTTCGTACACTCCTGTCTATGTTGGACGAACTGTCGATCAGACTTTCGGGAAGAGACTAACTCGTGGGCATGAGGCTGAAACACTGGCAGCACATCACGGGACGCCGGTGCTGTTGTTACTCTTCCCACAAAAGGGGCGCGGCCGAGCGCCTGCGATAAGAGAGCTTGAGCGTGACTTGATCCAGGACGCCTACTGGAAGAATCCGAACGTGACGAACGAGAAGAACACGCCGCTATTCAGCTACAAGATTTCCAAGGTATTCCCAGGTGGAGCTGGAAATTCGAAGGCGCGGTCGGCACTGCGAAGCTGCCTTGATTGGGCCTGATGTATGACTGCGCGATGAGGTATTAAGATGGCTGAATTCGCACTGCCCGCCAATTCCAAGATCGGCGTCGGCGAGACTTATAAGGCGGCGGCGGGCACCAAGAACGTCAAGACGTTCAAGGTCTATCGCTGGACGCCGGACGACGGCAAGAATCCCAGCGTCGACACCTACGAGGTCGACCTGGACTCGTGCGGTCCGATGGTCCTGGACGCGCTGATCAAGATCAAGAACGAGATCGACAGCTCGCTCACCTTCCGCCGCTCCTGCCGCGAGGGCGTGTGCGGGTCGTGCGCCATGAACATCGACGGCACCAATACGCTGGCCTGCACGAAGTTCATCGCCGACGTGAAGGGCGACATAAAGATCTACCCGCTGCCGCACATGCCGGTGGTGCGCGACCTGGTGCCCGACCTCAACGTGCCCTACGCCCAGCTCGCCTCGATCGAGCCGTGGATGAAGTCGACAACCCAGCCGCCGACGCGCGAGCGCCTGCAGTCGCCCGAGGAGCGCGCCAAGCTCGACGGGCTGTGGGAGTGCATCCTGTGCTTCTGCTGCACCACCTCGTGCCCGAGCTACTGGTGGAGCGGCGACCGCTATCTCGGTCCCGCCGTGCTGCTGCAGGCCTACCGCTGGATCGCCGACAGCCGCGACGACGCCGTCGGCGAGCGGCTCGATGCGCTGGAGGATCCGTTCCGGCTCTACCGCTGCCACACCATCATGAATTGCACCAAGACCTGCCCCAAGGGCCTCAACCCGGCCAAGGCGATCGCCGAAATCAAGAAGATGATGATCGAGCGGACGATCTAGCGCTCGAAGCGCATCCGCTTGATACGGCCGGTCGAGACTTCCAGCGCCACGAGGCGGCCGGCGCGGTCGCGGACGAGGCGGGCGAGCTGGGTCGGTATGAACCAGCCCGCCGGGCTCATAACCTCGACCGTGTCGTCGTCGATGCCGGCGAGCGACCATGCCGGTCCGCCGGCCACCAGGGGACCGCTGACGGCGGTCGAGTAGTTCGCGCCGTCGCGCCTGATCTGCCAGGCGGCGCCCGAATCGGATGAGGTATAGGTGCCGGCGATGTCGGCCGGGACCGCCTTGCGCCTGCCGAGTTTCTTGAAGGTGAGAACCCGACCGGCGCCGAGGTCCACGCGCAGCGTTCCGGCCCGGCCCGGCTTCAGCGCGAACTCGAACGAGCCGCGCTCGGCCGCCAACCAGCCGTCGGCGCGGCGGCCGAGGGCGAAGGGCAGGCCGTTCTGGGTGACCGTGGCCTCGCCATTGCGCCACGCCAGGTCGAACAGCGAGGGCTCCGCTTCGTTGAACCAGGTGCCCGCGATCGGCTTGATCTCGGCCGCCGTGATCGGCGCGGGCAGGGGCTTCATCTTCGCCCGACCTTCCAGGGCGAGCGCCGCGATGGCGCGCGCCTGCCGCCACGGGTCGATGCTGCCGAGATTGGCGATCACCACCACGGTGAGGCCGGCCTCCGGCACGCGCAGGAACTCGGTGCGAAAGCCCGGCCACAGCCCGCCATGGCCGAGGGTCGCGAGCCCGCGCAGATCGTCGGCCTGCACGCCGCGGCGATACTTGTTGGCGTGGCCACCGCTGAGCGGCGCCATGGCGGCGAGCTGGGCCGGCAGCGTCTTCGGCTCGAGCGTCGGCCGGTCGAAATGCCGGCTCCAGATCAGCAGGTCCTCGACGGTCGAGGTGAGGCCGCCCTCGCCGCCTTGCGGGTAGGCGTGCGCGGCGCGGCGGAAGCCCGCGGCCGCATCGCCGAGATAGCCCGAGGCGAGGCCCGGGACCACGATATCGATCTCGGGCACCAGCATCGTGGCCGTCATGCCGAGCGGCCTGAAAATGCGCTCGGCGAGAAAGTCGCCGAGCTTCACCTTCGCGAGCTTCTCGACGACGAGGCCAAGCAGCAGGAAGTTGGTGTTGCTGTAGAGAAAGCGGCTGCCCGGCGTGAAGTTGAGGTGGCGGTTGCGCCGGCAGGCAGCCAGCAGATCGGCCGGCGTTGCCGGTCTGTCGAGGCCATGGCCGCCCAGCCGCAGCAACTCGAGAAAGTCGGGCAGGCCGCTCACGTTGCGCATCATCTGGTCGACCGTGACCGGCAGCGGCGCGAGCTCGGGCAGGTACTTGTGCGGCGGATCGGCGAGCTTGAGCTTGCCCTCGGCCGCCAGCATCAGCGCCGCCGTGACGGTGAACTGCTTGCTGACCGAGGCGATGCGAAAGCGGGTGGCCGGCGTGATCGGCACGCCGAGCTCGATGCTGGCGAGGCCATAACCCTTGCACAGCTCGACCGTGCCGCCCTGCATGACGGCCACGACGGCGCCGGGCGAGCCGGGCGCGGTGTAGCGGGAAAACAGCGCATCGACGCGCCGTTCGAGGGTCATGGACCCGATGGATGTCGACATGACAGCCAGTCAATCGAAGCGGCTCGCGGTTGTAAAGTTCGGCTGTCCTCCCCGGCGCGGAGGCCGCGCGGGGGAGGTGGCCGCGCAGCGGCCGGAGGGGTCGTGAGCCACAACGACTCTTTGCCTATGACCCTTCCGCCTCGTAAGACGAGGCACCTCCCCTTTGCGGACTCCGCAAAGGGGAGGCAAATGAGTAGTAGGAGGAACACGCCCATGCAGCGTCAGTTCGTGAAGGTCGAGAAGGGCCTCGGCCCGCAGGGCCGCATCGCCGTGGTGCGCTTCGACCGCGGCGACAATATCAACGCGCTCAGCCATCAGGCGATGCGCGAGCTGCGCGACGTGCCGCGCGACTTCGAGGACGATCTCGAAACCTCGGTGGTGATCCTGACCGGATCGGCCAAGGCGTTCTCCGCCGGTTTCGATCTGAAGGATCCGGATGGGCGCGCGCGCGACTCGCTGCCGCTTGGCGAACGCATCCAGCGCCAGCGGCTGGGGCCGAAGATGTGCAAGGCCTGGCAGGACATGGACCAGGTCACGATCGCCGCCGTCGAAGGCCACTGCATCGGCGGCGGCGCGGCGCTGGTCGTGGCGCTCGACTTCCGCACCTGCGGGCGCTCGGCGCATTTCCGCATTCCCGAGGTCGAACTGGGCATGAACATGAGCTGGGGTTCCATCCCCCGCATGCTGGCGCTGATGGGCCCGGCGCGCACCAAGCAGGCGGTGATCCTGGCCTCCGACCGGATCGGCGCCGCCGACGCGCTGGACTGGGGCCTGGTCGAGAACGTGGTCGACGACGGCCAGGCGCTGGCGGCGTCGATGGCTTTCGCCGAACGCATCGCGCGCCAGCCGCCGATCCCCGTGCGCATGACCAAGAGCACGGTCAATCGCCTGGCGCATGCGCTGGACGATCTCGGCTCCCATATGGACGCCGACCAGAACGTGCTGACCAGCCTCACCGAGGATTACAAGGAAGGCACGTCGGCGTTTCGCGAAAAGCGCAAGCCGGTGTTCAGGGGGCGTTAGTCTTCCGGACCGCGCGCGTCTCGCGCGCTCCGGAAGAAGTTAAAGCTTCCGTCCCGGCAACTGATCGACGATCGCCTGGCGGTCGGGATCTTCCAGCATCGCCCAGCGGCCGATCTCCTCGATCGTGCGCTTGCAGCCGATGCAGAGGCCGCTCTTCTGGTCGAGCTTGCAGATCCCGATGCACGGGGACACGACGCGCCGCAGCATCGACATCGACGGGTCGGCCACGGAAGTATCAGGGCTTCTTGCTGAGCAGCGCGAGCTGGTTCTGCAGTTCGTCGAGCTTGCGCTTGAGATCGTCGATCACCGGCTCGCCCGACGGCGGCACAGCGGACGGCGGCACAGCGGACGGCGGTGCGGCGGACGCATCCGCCGCCGACTCCTGGCCGTTGCCCGCCTGAGCGGCCGCGCCGGGCTGGCCGGCGCGGAACGGATTGAACATGCGCATGGCGTTCTCGAACATCGCCATGTTCTGCTTGCCCATGGTCTCGAACTGCTGGAACGGGTTGAAGCCGAAGGCGTTCTGTAGATAGCTGCGCATCTGCTCCTGGTTGCGCGCGAACTGCGACATCGACATTTCGAGATACTGCGGCACGACGCCCTGCAGGCTGTCGCCGTAGAAGGAGATGAGCTGGCGCAGGAACGGGATCGGCAACAGCGTCTGGCCGCCCTTGCTCTCTTCTTCGAAGATGATCTGGGTCAGCACGGAGCGCGTGATCTCGTCGCCGGTCTTGGCGTCGTAGACGACGAAGTCGGTCTTGTCCTTGACCATCTGGGAGAGATGCTCGAGCGTCACGTAGGCGGACGTCGCCGTGTTGTAGAGCCGGCGGTTTGCGTACTTCTTGATGACCACCGGCGCGGGTTTCGGTCCGCCCTCGGGTACTGCCTGCTCGGCCATTACGCGTCGCTCCTCTGGCTTCCGCGCGCGGTAAACGCCCGTTTACGTTCGACAGGTCACCTTACCGCCGATACCGCAGTGCGACAAGGCAGGCTTTGCGCATGCGAACTGGGGTGTTCGAGCCGCAATCGGCTATAGTGGTCGCATGGCCTCCGGGAACGACGACACCACTGCCCAGTTCGACACCCTGGCCCGGCGTTATCTCGACCTCTGGCAGGGCCAGCTGGCCGGGCTAGCCGCCGACCAGGCGCTGACCGACCAGATTGCCCGTCTCTTCGCGGCCGCGAACACCCAGGTTGCATCCGCGATGCAGGCGAGCCAAGGAGCACTGCATGCCGCCACTGCCGCATCCTCGCCGGTTGGGACCGCGACCGCTGCCGCTACATCTCGGGACGGCCCTGATGACGTGGGCGAGCTCCGAAAGCGCGTGGCGGCACTGGAAGACCGGATCGCCCAGCTCGAGGCCAAACTCGGCGGTTCCTGAACCGGTCGCCGCCCTCCTTCCCGAGATCGCCACCCTCGAGGCCGTGGCCGGCGCCGGCCGGTTCGAGGAGGCCCTGCGCCGCGAGATCGCGCGTCGCATGCACCGGCTGGCGGACGGCGTGCTGGCCTATCGCGATCATCCGTTCCACCGCGAACTCGAAAACCCGCCCGCGGTGTGGAGCGAGGGCAATACCCGCCTGCTCGACTATGGTGCCACGCACGGTGCCGCCCGCGCGCGTGGCGCGCGCGCGGTGCTGGTGGTGCCGTCGCTGATCAACCGCTGGGAGGTGCTCGACCTCACCGCCGAGAAGAGCCTGCTGCGCGCCATGGCCGCCCAGGGGCTCCGGCCTTACCTCGTCGACTGGGGCACGCCCAACGCCGAGGAGCGGCGATTCGACAGTGCGGCCTATGTCAGCCGCCTCGAACGGGCACTCGCCTTCCTCGCCAAGCGCGCGCGTCGTGCGCCGGCGGTGATGGGCTACTGCATGGGCGGCACGCTCACGGTGGCGCTGGCGGCCCGCCAGCCGCGTCGCGTCGCGGGCCTGGCTCTGCTGGCGGCACCCTGGGACTTCCATGCCGACCGCACCGGCCATGCCTTTCTGGTGTCGACCGGACCGCTGCTGGCGCAGGTCGCCGACAAGGTCGGCGAACTGCCGGTCGACATCCTGCAGACGCTGTTCTGGTCGCTCGACCCCTGGCTCGCAGTGAAGAAGTTCGGCCGCTTCCTCGGCATGGACCAGCAAGGCGCCGGCGCCCGCGAGTTCGTGCTGCTGGAGGACTGGCTGAACGATGGCGCGCCGCTCGCCGGCCCCGTCGCGCGCGAATGTCTGGTCGGCTGGTACGGCGACAACGTGCCCGGCAGCGGCAAGTGGGTCGTGGGCGATCGCCGCATCGTGCCGTCGCGGATCAACGTGCCGGCGCTGGTCATGATCCCGTCGGGCGACCGCATCGTGCCGCCTTTGTCGGCCGCCGCCCTCGCCGATCCCGTCAAGGGTCTGAAGAACGCGACGCGCCTCGACCTGCCGCTCGGTCATATCGGCATGGTGGTGAGCAGCCGGGCCCGCGATCTCTGCTGGGCGCCGCTGATCGCCTGGCTGCGCGACATTCCCGCCAAGACTCCCCGCAAGCGATCTTGATGCCGGGGCAGGAGCGCTCCGTCGACTGGCGCGTGCCGGCGATCTGGGCCGTCCTGCTTGCGGCGTCGGCCTTTGCCCACGCCTATGTCGAGGTGGCGGGCGAGGCACGTCGCGGCCAGGCGGTGGCCTTCGGCCGCGTGCTGACCGTCGAGGCTTTTAGTCATCTGGTTGTCGCCGCGTTGCTGCCGGTCCTCTACTGGCTGCATCGGCGATGGCCGGTCGTGGGCCAGCCGCGGAATTTCATCGTCCATGTGCTGGGCGTCGTGCCCTACAGCGTCGCGCATACGGTGGGCATGGCGGCCCTTCGCCATCTCTGGTTCGGCGCCATACAGAGCGAGGCCTATTCGTTTCCGCTGACCCTCGACCGGCTGACCTACGAATTCGCCAAGGACATCTTCTCCTACGGGCTGTTGAGCGCCGGCACGGTGGCGCTGCGCCTGCTGCTCCAGCGCGTGCCGCCGCCGCAACCACCATCCGTCGAGGTTGCCGCTCCGTCACCGGGCCCACTGCCCGAGCGCTTCGCCGTGCGCCGGCGCGGCGGTGCGGAGGTCATGGTCGAGGTGGCCGACATCGACTGGATCGAGGCGGCCGGCAACTACGCCATCCTCCATGTCGGCGCCGAGACATTCGAGATCCGCTCGTCGCTCTCGAAACTCGAGGGAGAGCTCGACCCAAAGCGCTTCGTGCGCGTCCACAAGTCCCACCTCGTGAACGTCGCCAAGGTGGTCGAGGTAATCCCATGGGTGAGCGGCGACTGGCGTATCCGCCTGCAGGACGGCGCCGAAGTGAATCTCAGCCGCCGCTATCGCCAACGCTTCGAAGCGGTGGTCCCGATCAAGAGCTGACGGGTGATCCTGATAGCTTCAGCAAGCGCTCCTATGAGGAGAGCACGTACCATAAAGGGTCAAGGCTTCCGACGGTCGGCCGAGGTCGTCCCGCCAGTGTCGCCGGTCGTCCCACGGGCATCGCCGGTTGTCACAAAGCTTCGTTCAGTCGAGGGATCGAGCGATAAACAGAGGATCGTCTGGCAACGCCCGAGGGAGAGTTCCGATGAACAGACGCGACCTGATGAAGTTGGCGGGCGGTCTGCCGCTGATCCCGGCGGCCCACGCCCAGACGGCCACGCCGGCCTTCCAGCGCGTACGGCCCGGCGATCCCGCCTGGCCGTCGGACGCGCACTGGCAGGAACTCGAGGCGAGGGTCGGCGGTGCACTCGTCCGGGTGCGCTCGCCGCTGGAGGCTTGCCGGGCGGCACCGCGTAGCGCCGCCTGTGGCGCCATCTTCAAGGGCTTGAAGAATCCCTACTACATCCGCGACGACGTAGCGCTGACGCAGACCAGCGGCTGGACCGAGGCGTGGACATCTTCGCCCAGCGTCTGGGCCGTGGCGGCGCGCTCTGCGGCCGACGTCGCCGCTGCTGTCGATTTTGCCCGCCAACACAAGCTGCGTCTGGTCGTGAAGGGAGGCGGTCACAGCTACCAGGGCACATCGAACGCTCCCGATTCGCTCCTCGTCTGGACGCGGTCGATGGACCGCATCGTCCTGCACGATGCGTTCGTCGGACAGGGTTGCACGACGGCGGCACAGCCGGCGATTTCCCTTGATGCAGGCGTGATCTGGCGCGACGCCTATGCGGCAGCGACCAGGGCCGGCCGCTATGTCCAGGGCGGCGGTTGCATGACCGTGGGCGTGGCGGGCCTCATCCAGAGCGGCGGCTTCGGCTCCTTTTCCAAGCGCTTCGGCCTCGCCGCGGCGGGGCTGATCGAGGCGGAGGTCGTGACCGCCGACGGCAGGATCCTGATCGCCAATGCCTGCAGCAACCCCGATCTGTTCTGGGGTCTGAAAGGCGGCGGTGGTGGCAGCCTCGGCGTCGTGACCCGTCTCACGCTTCGCACCCGCGATCTGCCGGAGACCTTCGGTGGCGCCTTCATCGTCGTGAAGGCCGCATCGGACACCGCTTTCCGGCGGCTGATCGAGCGCTTCGTCGCCTTCTATCGCGAGAGCCTGTTCAATCCGGCCTGGGGCGAACAGGTCAAATTCCACCCCAACAACACGCTCGAAATCGCGATGGTGTTCCAGGGTCTGGATCAGAAGGCGGCGGAAGCGGCCTGGAAGCCTTTCGTCGATTGGGTCGTGGCGAGTCCCGCCGACTTCACCAGCGTGATTCCGCCGACGGTCGTGGCGTTGCCGGCCCGCTTCTTCTGGGATCCCGCCTTCCTGAAGAAGAACGCGCCTGCCGTCGTGATGTCGGACGACCGTCCGGGTGCGCCGGCCGAGAACGTCTTCTGGAGCGGCAACCTCAACGAGGCCGGCTGGCTGCTGCACGCCTACGTGTCGACCTGGATGCCGGCGTCGCTGCTCCAGCCCGAACGGCAGGGCGACCTCGTCGACGCACTGTTCGCCAGTTCGCGGCACTGGACGCAGGCGTTGCATTTCAACAAGGGCCTGGCGGGTGCGCCGGCCGAAGACATCGCTGCCGTCCGCGACACGGCGACCAATCCAGCGGCGATGGAGGCCTTCGCGCTCGCCATCGCTTCGGCGTCGAGTCCGCCGGCCTTTCCGGGCGTTGCCGGCCACGAGCCCGACCTCGCCAAGGCGCGCGCCGACGCCGCCAAGGTTCATGCCGCCATGGCCGAACTGCGCAAGCTGGTGCCGGATGCAGGTTCCTACGTTTCGGAGGCCGATTTTTTCGAGGCGGACTGGCGGCGTGCCTTCTGGGGTGCCAACTACCCGCGGCTGCGCGCGGTGAAGGACAAGTACGATCCGGACGGGCTCTTCTTCGTGCACCACGGCGTGGGCAGCGAGGACTGGAGCCCCAACGGCTTCAGCAAGCGCACGTAAGTCGTCACATCTCTATCGCCGGTCGTCACAAACGGCCGGCCGTTTGTCACAATCCGACAGATGGCGAGGGATTTGAGCGCTAGGAGCGGGGCGTCGTCACCCCGGAGTCCCCGCCATGCCCCAAACCCTCGCCGACACCCGCCGCGCCGATCTCGACTGGTTGCGCGTCATCGCCTTCGGCCTCCTGATCCTCTACCACGCCGGCATGGCGTGGTCGGGCTGGTCCTGGCACGTCACCAGCCCCGAGAGCATCGGCTGGCTGCGCGAGACCATGCGCTTCCTCAATCGCTGGCGCATGCCGCTGATCTTTCTCGTCTCGGGCGGGGCGGTCGTGCTGGCGCTGGGCGCGCGGCCGTCGGGGGCGTTCGTCTCGGACCGCCTGAAACGCCTGGGGCTGCCGCTGCTCTTCGGCATGGCCGTGCTGGTGCCGCCGCAGGTCTATCTGGAACGGCTGTGGCGCGGCCAGTTCACCGGCTCGTTCCTGGAATGGCTGCCGCAGGCCTTCGACGGCATCTATCCCACCGGCAACACGAGCTGGCACCATCTCTGGTTCCTGGCCTATGTGCTGGTGCTGACCCTCGTGCTGCTGCCTGTGTTCCTGTGGGCGCGCGGCGCCGGTGGACAGGCAGCACTTGCGCGCGCCGGCCACGTCGTGGCGCGCACCGGGCTGCACTGGGCGATGGCGCTGCCGCTCGCCGCCTCGATCCTCTGGTTGGCGCCTGTTTCGTACAACACCAACGGCCTGATCGGCGACTGGCACGGCCTCGTCTACTACGGCGTGCTATTGCTCTACGGCGCCTTCCTGTTCGGATCGCCCGATCTTCTGGCCGCGCTGCTCAACCGCCAGCGCTTCGTCTCGCTGGGGGCGGGCGTCGTCGCCTATGCCGTGCTCTATGTCGTGTTCATCGACGGCGCCGTCCGCCCCGTCATCGCGCCGCCCGACCGTCCGGCCTTTGCGCTGCTGTCGGCGGCAAACACCATGGCCTGGCTGTTCGCCATCCTGGGCTTCGCCAATCGCCATTTGACCGGGCGGCCGGCCTTTCTCGCCGAGGCGACGGAAGCGGTCTATCCGTTCTACATGCTGCACCAGACCGTGACCGTCATTGCGGTCTACTGGCTCCTGACCCTGGGCGTGCCGCCGGCCGCGGGCTTCTTCGCGGCGGTCCTGGCGACGTTCGGCGGCACCTGGGCAATCTATGCGGGCCTGGTAAAGCCCTGGCGCTGGGTACGACCGCTGTTCGGAATGAAGGCCCCGACACCGCAGCGGGCAGGGTCCTTGCCCCGCCCCACGGCGCGCCCTAAATAGCCAACAGGGCGGCATCTGAGGAGGACTACATGGCAACGGACATCGTCATCGCGAGCGCGGCGCGCACGCCCATCGGCTCGTTCAACGGCGCCTTCGGGGCCGTCCCGGCGCACGACCTCGGCAAGGCCGCGATCAAGGGCGCGCTGGAGCGCGCCAAGGTGAAGCCCGAGGAAGTCGACGAAGTCATCATGGGCCAGATCCTGACCGGCGGTCAGGGCCAGAA
>JAIETA010000310.1 GCA_019745575.1 Reyranella sp.
GCCGACCGGCAGGCCGGCGTGCCGGCGCCGCCATCGGATTCGGCGGAGTTGCTGCTGGGCCAGGGGCGGGCGCGCAACAGCTACCTCGACCGGGTGGCGCGACACACCTCGCGATATCGCTACTACCCGCGCGTCGCCCTGGAGGGCCGCCAGGAGGGCCGCGTCGTCACGCGCGTCACGATCGCCCGCGATGGCGGGCTGATCGACGTCCGGATCGACAAGTCAAGCGGCTGGCCGGCCATCGATGCCGCCGAACTCGACGCGCTCCGCAAGTCGGCGCCGTTCCCGCCGGTGCCGCCGGACATGCCGGGCGACCCGCTGATCCTGATCCTGCCGATCAACTACGACCTGACGATTCCGCGCGGCCGCTAGGCCGGGCTGAAATCGGCCGACAGCGCGGTGCGCACGGAAGCGGGCATCACCGCCATGTGGCCGTAGTTGGGGTGATCGAAGCCCGCCACGACGTCGCCGGTGCCGCTGCGGAACGCGGCGATCTGGCCGGGCGTGAAGGCAAAGTGCACGAACTGGACCGACGAGGCCTTGCCGTCCTCGCGCGACCGCTCCTGATCGTCCTCCGGCCTGCCGCGCACGACCTCGCCGCCGACCCGGATGAAGGCATGGTTCTCGACGCCGCCCAGCATGGCGAGGACGCGGGCGCGGCGCAGCGGATCGTCGATCTCGAACATCACCGTGGCGACCAGTTCGCTGCCCTGGGGGATCAGCGGATTGTAGGCCGCCAGCTCGTCGGCGATCTGCGCCGCGCCGCCCTTCTCGATGAACAGCATCTCGTGCACCTGGTGCAGCATCGTGTCGTACGACTCGAAGTAGAAGGTCGCGAACGGACCGACTTCGAGGCGGCGGTTCTTCTTGATTTCGGCCATCCGCCGGCGGCGCTCGGCGCGCTGCGGCGCATACTCGGCCATGGGCAGAATGGCCGATGTCTCGATCCTGCGTGGCGTGGTCATGGGTCCTGCTCGATCAGTCCATAGGCGCGGGCGAAGAGCTCGATCGGGTGGCTGCCGCGCGAGGGTTTGGGTTTGGCGTCGCCGGCGGTCATCTCCATCACCTGCATCAGGTGATCGGCGGCCAGCGGGCATTCGGAGGCGACGAAGCTGGTGTCGTTCTTGAGGGCCGCCTGCGCCGCCGGCTTGCCGATCTTCACCGCCGTCTCGAAATTCTCTTTGCGCGCGCCCCAGATGCCGCCGTGGCCGCTGCAGCGTTCGATCACCGCGACCCGCGTCTCGGGCACCAGGCGCAGCATTTCGGCCGCCTTGGCGCCCATGTTCTGGGCGCGCGCGTGGCAGGCCAGATGCACGCTGACGCCGCCCTCGAGCGGCGCGAGGCCGGGCGCCAGCCCGTGCTTCTTGGCGATGTCGACGACGTATTCCGACAGATCGAACGTGGCCTGCGACAGGCGCTCGATTTCGGGGTCCTTGGGCAGGATCAGCGGCCACTCGAACTTCAGCATCAGGGCGCAGGATGGCGTGAGCGCGATCACGTCGTAGCCCTTGTCGACCCACGGCAGCAGCGCCGCCGACACCTGGCGGGCGGCGGCAGCGGTGCCGTCGAGGTCGCCCAGTTCGAGCTTGGGCATGCCGCAGCAGGCCGGGTGCACGACTTCGGTGGCCACGCCATTGCGGGCCAGCACGGCGCGCGCCGCGGCGCCGATGCCGGTGTTGTTGAAGTTCACGAAGCAGGTGGCGTAGAGCACGGCCTTGCGCTTGCCGAAGGCCGGCGCGGCCTCGTTGACGACAGCGCCTTCGCGGGCGGCGCGGATCTCGAACGTCTCGCCGGCATAACGCGGCAGACGGGCGCCGTGATGAATGCCGGCCAGCCGCTCCATGCCCTGGCGCGTGAGCGTGTTGTCCTCGTCGGTCGCCCAGTTGGCGAGGCCGGCGACGAAGTTGCCCAGCCGGCCGGTGCGGTCGGTGTCGGCGAGCTGGCGGGCGACGAAGTCGACGCCGTTCTTGCGCGCCTGGACGGCGCGGTGGCGCAGCATGAGGTGGGGGAAATCCAGCGCCCATTCGTGCGGCGGCACGTAGGGGCATTTCGTCATGAAGCACATGTCGCAGAGCGTGCAGGCCTCTTCGACCTGGGCGTAGTCCTCCTTCCTGACGCCGTCGAGCTCGCCGGTCGCGCCGTTGTCGATCAGGTCGAACAGACGCGGGAAGGAGTCGCAGAGATTGAAGCAGCGCCGGCAGCCGTGGCAGATGTCGAAGACGCGCTCCATTTCCTTCTCGAGCGCCGCCTCGTCCCAGAACCACGGGTTCTGCCAGTCCAGGGCATGTCTGACGGGGGCTTCGAGGCTGCCTTCGCGCATGGTTTTCTTCGCTTGCTTGCTGACCGGTCGGACGAAAAAGGGGACCCGCGCAGGGTCCCCTTCGGGTGAGCCTAAAAGCTCAGGACATCGTGTCGAGCGCCTTCTGGAAGCGGCCGGCGTGGCTCTTCTCCGCCTTGGCCAGCGTCTCGAACCAGTCGGCGATTTCGGCGTGGCCTTCTTCGCGCGCGGTGCGCGCCATGCCCGGGTACATGTCGGTGTATTCGTGGGTCTCGCCCGCGATCGCCGCCTTCAGGTTCGACGAGGTGGCGCCGATCGGCAGCCCGGTGGCCGGATCGCCGACAACCTCGAGGAACTCGAGATGGCCGTGCGCGTGGCCGGTTTCACCCTCGGCCGTCGACCGGAAGACGGCGGCGACATCGTTGTAGCCTTCGACGTCGGCCTTCTGGGCGAAATAGAGATACCGGCGATTGGCCTGGCTCTCGCCGGCGAAGGCGGCTTTCAGATTTTCTTCGGTCTTGGATCCCTTGAGGTTCGCCATGGTGCTTCTCCCGCTTTCGATTGGCCCATCTGCCAATCCTGTGTCGGCATTTAGGCAGCGGTCGCGGCGCCGTCAAGTAGTTTAGAACAATTCTAAAATCTGCAAACGATTCGCAACGCCACGGGCTATCGCCGCACCCGGACGATGACGTCGACGCGCGCCAGGCGCGTTCCCTTGGGCGGCGCCGGCAGGCCGGCGATCGTCACCTTGTCGGACGCGAAATCGTGCAGTTCGCCGTCCGGTTCGACGAAGAAATGGTGGTGATGGCCGGTGTTGGTATCGAAATAGGACCGGCCCGGCGCCACCACGACTTCGCGCAGGAGGCCGGCGTCGCGGAACTGGTTCAGGGCGTTGTAGACGGTGGCCAGGGACACCGGCAGGCGGGTCGCCCTGACGTCGGCATGCAGCCCTTCCGCCGTAACATGGCGATGGCCGCCCTCGAACAGCAGGCGCGCCAAGGCGACCCGCTGGCGGGTCGGGCGCAGGCCGGCCTCGCGCAGGCGGGCGGCATAGTCGGGACTGGTGCCGGGCATCGTCACATCCATATGTAAGGACTGCCGTACAACATGAAAAGGGGCCAGCCCGCCGGATTCGCCGGTTTGCGCTGGAGCACGGGCATCCCTATTCTGCGCCCGATCCCTGTATCGGGCGGCCACGGGACGGTGAATGGTGAGCGAGCAGAAGCACAGTTATACTTTCGAGGACCTGATCGAATGCGCCAAGGGGCACCTGTTCGGGCCCGGCAACGCGCAGCTGCCGCTACCGCCAATGCTCATGCTCGACCGCATCGTCAGGATCAGCGACACGGGCGGCAATTTCGGCAAGGGCGAGGTCGTGGCGGAGTTCGACATCAAGCCCGATCTCTGGTTCTTCGACTGCCATTTCAAGGGCGACCCGGTGATGCCCGGATGCCTCCCCCTCGACGCGCTGTGGCAGATGCTGGGCTTCTTCCTCGGCTGGATGAAGGCGCCGGGCCGCGGCCGGGCGCTGGGCGTCGGCGAGGTCAAGTTCACCGGGATGATCGTGCCCACCGTGAAGAAGCTCACCTATCACGTCCATCTCAAGCGCGTGATGCTGCGCAAGCTCGTGCTGGGCATCGGCGACGGCTTCGTCCACGCCGACGGCAAGCAGATCTACGAGGTCACCGGCCTGAAGGTCGGCCTCTTCCAGGACGCGGCGCCGGCCGCTGCTACGGGCTGACATGAAACGCGTCGTCGTCACCGGCCTCGGCGTCGTCTCGTCGATCGGCAACAATGCCGCCGAGGTCACGCAGTCGCTGAAGGACGGCCGGTCGGGCATCGAGTTCGTGCCGCAGTACCGCGACCTCGGCTTCCGCAGCCAGGTCGCCGGCACGCTCAAGGTCGACGTCGACGCCCTGGTCGACCGGCGGCTGCGCCGCTTCATGGGCGATGGCGCAGCCTACGCCTGGCTCGCCATGAAGGAGGCGATCGCCGATGCCGGTCTCGGTGAGGCCGAGATCTCCAACGAGCGGACCGGTGTGGTCGCGGGCTCGGGCGGCCCGACCACCGGAGCGATCGTGCAGGCGGCCCTCATCACCAAGGAAAAAGGCCCCAAGAAGGTCGGGCCGTTCATGGTGCCCAAGGCCATGTCGAGCACCGTCTCGGCCAATCTCGCCACCGCCTACAAGATCAAGGGCCCGAGCTACTCCATCAGTTCGGCCTGTTCGACCTCGGCGCATTGCATCGGCAATGCCGTGGAAAGCATCCAGCTCGGCAAGGCCGACCGCATGTTCGCGGGCGGCGGCGAGGAACTCGACTGGACGCTGTCGGTGCTGTTCGACGCCATGGGCGCCATGTCGTCGAAGTACAACGACACGCCGCAGCGGGCGAGTCGCGCCTACGACAAGGACCGCGACGGCTTCGTGATCTCCGGCGGCGGCGGCATCGTCGTCCTGGAGGATCTCGAGATCGCCAGGGCGCGCGGCGCCAAGATCTACGCCGAGGTGATCGGCTACGGCGCCACCTCCGACGGCGCCGACATGGTGGCGCCGTCCGGCGAGGGCGCGGTGCGCTGCATGAAGCTCGCCCTGGAGGGCTTCCCGGGCGGCGCGCGGCGCAACCGGCCGGTCGACTACATCAACACCCACGGCACGTCGACGCCGGTCGGCGACCTCACCGAACTCGACGCCATCCGCGCGGCCTTCGGCGACAGGAAGCTGCCCGCCGTCAGTTCGACCAAGTCGCTGACCGGCCACAGCCAGGGCGCCACCGGCGCGCACGAGGCGATCTATTCGCTGCTGATGCTGAAGGAAGACTTCATCGCCGCCTCGGCCAACATCGAGACCGTCGATCCCGGCGTCGGCGACTACCCGATCGTCCGCCAGCGCGTCGACAAGGCCGGCCTCGAGACCGTGATGTCGAACAGCTTCGGCTTCGGCGGCACCAACGCCTGCCTGATGTTCGCACGCTACGAAAACTGAGAGGGTCAGATGCCCGACGACCGTCGTCCCCTCTCCGCCGCGCCCGACGGCAGCGCCGCCGCGGCAGCGGCGCCCGGGCATGCCGTTTCCAAGGCAGTACCGCTTCCCGACGTCCCCAAACTGATGGCCGGCAAGCGCGGCCTGATCATGGGTGTGGCCAACGAGCGCTCGATCGCCTGGGGCATCGCCCAGGCGCTGCACCAGGCCGGCGCGGAACTCGCCTTCACCTACCAGGGCGGCGCCTTCGGCAAGCGCGTGCTGCCGATGGTCGAGAAGATCGGCTCGAAGATCGTCGAGGAGGCCGACGTCGAGGACGAGGCGAGCCTCGACCGGCTGTTCGCCCGCCTGAAGAAGGACTGGGGCCGGCTCGACTTCGTGGTCCACGCCATCGCCTTCTCCGACAAGGAGGAGCTGAAAGGCCGCTACGTCGACACCTCCAAGGCCAACTTCCAGCGCAGCCTCGCCATCTCCTGCTATTCCTTCACCGACATCGCCCGCCGCGCCCTGCCGCTGATGACCGACGGTGGCAGCCTGATCACGCTCACCTACGAGGGCGCGGTCCGCGTCATGCCGTCCTACAACGTGATGGGCGTGGCCAAGGCCGCGCTGGAAGCCAGCGTCCGCTACCTGGCGGCCGACCTCGGCCCGCAGGGCGTGCGCGTGAACGCCCTCTCGGCCGGCCCGATGCGCACCCTGGCCGGCGCCGTGATCGGCTCCGCCCGCTACGTCTACCGCGTCTCGCGCGAGGCCTCGCCGCTGCGCCGCAACATCGAACTGACCGACGTGGGCGGCGCCGCGCTCTACTACCTGTCCGACCTGAGCGCCGGCGTCACCGGCACCGTCCACTATGTCGATGCCGGCTACCACGCCATGGGCATGCCGCCGTCCGGCGCCAACGGCCAGAACGGCGAATAGACTCCCACCACCGAGTTTCGGCTCTCCGCACGCCGGAAAGCCAATAACGACGGGCTTCTAGCCCGCTACGCGGGCCCACCTGAATGAGCCAAATGTTGGGCCCCGCGTTGGGCCCGACCGCGGGATAAGCCTTGTTTGACGGGCTTTTGGGCGTCTCGCTCGTTCTTCGCTTGCACTGGCCCCCTCGCACCCTGTGCCCAGGATGTCGTTAAGTGTCTGTTCCGGCGTCGCTATTCGGCGCGTGGTTGAGACGGGGTCGTTGTTGGGACTGTCCACGACTGAGGAGTCGCAGCGGCTGCACCGGGCCATAAGGCGAACCCGCGGGCGGCCGCGGGCAGGTCGTGCCGGAAATGGGAAAGGCCGGCGCGGTCCAAGCGCCAGCCTGCCAGAAATATAACTTATAGCCTGCTGATCCTGCAACTTTCTCTGGATCACTTTTTGTTGCCGATCGTTTCAGGCGACCGTCGACTCCGGCGCCGGCCTGTGACAGCGTGATCGTCGGCAGACACCTCGGAGAGACGCCATGATCCACCCGCCGCGCCGCCACTTCCTCAAGCTCGCGACTGCCCTCGCCGCCTCCGCAGCGCTCCCCGCCGCCGCCCAGACGACCGGACAGGCGGGCACGTTCCCGTCGAAGCCGATCCGCCTGATCGTGCCGCACGCGCCGGGCGGCAACTCCGACACCTTCGGCCGCATCCTGGCGCAGTATCTGGGCGAGCGCGTGGGCCAGCAGGTCCTGGTGGAAAACAAGCCGGGCGCCGGCGGCACCGTGGCGAGCGGCTCGGTGGCCAAGGGCACGGCGCCCGACGGTTATACCTTGCTGGTGGCCGACAACGGCACGCACGCCATCGCGCCCACGCTCTACGGCGCCAAACTCCCCTACGACGTGTTCAAGGACTTCACGCCGATCACGCTGGCCGCCACCTTCCCGACCGTGATCCTGCTGCACCCCTCGGTGCCGGCCAGGACCGTGCAGGAGTTCGTGGCGCTGGCGAAGAGCCAGCCGGGCAAGCTCACCTATTCCTCGGCCGGCACCGGCAACGGCTCGCACCTCACGATAGAACTGTTCCGCACCGCCGCCGGCGGGCTCGACATGCTGCACGTGCCCTACAAGGGCGGCGCGCCGGCCGTGCAGGCGGTGCTGGCGGGCGAGGTGCAGATGACGGCGGTCAGCGTCAACACGGCGCTGCCGCACATCCAGTCGGGCAAGCTCAGGGCGCTGGGCCTCGCCTCGGCGAAGCGCTCGCCCGCCCTGCCCGACCTGCCGACCTTCATCGAAAGCGGCATCGCCTTCGACGGCGACAGTTGGCTGGCCATCGTCGGACCGGCCGGCATTCCGGCCGAGATCGTCGCCAAGCTCAACGCCGACATCACCGCCACGCTGCGCCAGCCCGAGGTGCAGGAACGCCTGGCCCGGCTCGGCCTCGTGGTCGTGGCGTCGACGCCGGCCGAGCTCACCGCCGTCCTGCAGCGCGACGTGCCCAAGTGGGGCAAGGCGGTGAAGGAATCGGGCGCGGTGGTGGAGTAGCGGTCGGCGGCGAGCCGCGGTCGCACGTCAGACGATCACGATGTCCATCGTCGCGGCGAGCGCGCCCGGCTCGATGCCCGGCGCCGGCGCCAGCCGCATTTCGATGCGCTCGCGCTGGCGCGGATCGCGGGCGGCGGCGCGGAACAGGCCGTCGCGCGCGTTCTGCGGCTCGCCCGCGAGGTAGAACTGGCTGGTGAGCCGCCGGCCGTCGCCGGTCGCGGCTTTCAGGTGGATGTGCGGCGCGCGGCCGGGATAGGCGACGGGCTTTAGCGTCCGGAAGCTGTAGCGGCCCTCGGCGTCGGCCAGCACGCGGCCATAGCCCTGGAAGGCGGCATCGCGGCGCTCGCGGCCGGACTGGCGCGGATGATCGTAGATGCCGAGCGCGTCGCACTGCCAGATCTCGACCAGGGCGCCGGACTGCCGGCGGCCGTCGGGGCCCAGCACGCGGCCTTCCAGATGCAGCACCTCGCCCATCGCCCGCGCCTGCCGGCCGCGGACCTGGACGAGGTCGTTGTCGGAGTCGGCGGGCAGGCCGGCCGGATAGAACGGACCTTCGCTCTGCGGCGGCGTCGGGACGAGGTCGGCGGCATGGGCGGCAGCGAGCGGCAGCAGCGCGGCGCCCGAGCCCAGCAGGAGGTGACGGCGACGAAGGATCGAGAAAGTCATGAACCGAGATCAGCAGGCAAAAGCGGCGGTCCGATGGCCATTGTTGGTGGACACGGGCCTCTAAGCCGCCGCCGCCAGTTCGAAATCGACGTGAATGCGCGCAAACGGGCAGGCAATCCCGCCTTCCTCGCGCTCGAACAGGCCAAGCTCCAGGAGGACGGAGACGTCCTCGTGGACGCGCTTCACGTCCCGCCCCACCCGCCGCGCGAGTTCCCGGATGGGCAAAGCGCCCTTGCCCTGGAGCAGGCGAACGAGTTCCCACCGGCGTTCGGTCAGCTTTCCGAAAAAGACGGCCGGCGTTTCGAAGGCGAGCTCCTCGCCCTGGTAGGACTTCGCCTGCGCCTTGCGGGCGGCTGCCCTGAGCCCGCTCTTCCAGTCCGGCATCAACCGGATGGTGAGTGTCCTCTTCTTCATCCTCGCCTCCTTAGGGCGTCGACCTCGACGATCTAGGCCGCCGAGACCTTCATGCTCTGTTGGAGCGCGCGAGACGCGCGCGGTCCGGAAGAAGATGAATCAAACGGAAGCGGCGACCGCCCCTACTCCGCCTTGATGCCCGCGACCTTGATCACCTTCGCCCACTTTTCGGTGGCCTCCGTGACGATCTTGCCGAATTCCGCCGGCGTGCCGCCCGTCACCGTGCCGCCCAGCTCGACGATCCGGCCCTTGATCTTGGGGTCGGCGAGGGCGGCATTGAGCTCCTTGTTCAGCCTGTCGATGATGTCGGCCGGGGTGCCCTTGGCCACGCTGACGCCGGCAAAACCGCTGGCCTCGTAGCCCGGCACGAACTCGGCAATCGTGGGAACGTCCGCCAGCACGTCCAGACGGGCCGCGGGCGTTACCGCGAGCGCGCGCAGCTTGCCGGCCTTGATCTGCTGGATCGATTCCGAGATGGGCGCAAAAACCACCTGGACGTGGCCGGCGAGCAGATCGGCGACCGCCGGCGCGCCGCCCTTGTACGGAACGTGGACCAGATTCACCCCGGTCATCATCTTGAACAGTTCGCAGGTGATGTTCTGCGGCGTGCCCTGGCCGGCCGATCCGTAGTTGATCTTGCCCGGGTTGGCCTTGGCGTAGGCGATGAATTCGGGGAGCGTCGCCGCCGGAACCGACGGGTTCACCACGACGACGTAGGCCAGCCGCGCGAGGTAGATGACCGGAGCGAAGTCGCGGATGAAGTCGAAGCCGAGATTGCTGTAGAGCGCGGGATTGATCGCATTCGGCGTCACGGTCAGCAGCAGCGTGTAGCCATCGGCGGGCGACTTGGCGACCATCTCGGTCCCGATGCTGCCGCTGGCGCCGGGCTTGTTCTCGACGAGGACCTGCTGGCCGAGACGCTCCGTCAGCCAGTCGCTCATCAGGCGCGCCATGATGTCGGTGGCCCCGCCCGCAGGAAAGCCCACGACGATGCGGACCGGCCGGGACGGCCAGGCTTGCGCCCGCGCGACGCCGGATGCGGCCGGCACGGCGGCAGCGCCTGCGGCCAGATGCAGGAAGGTGCGGCGCGATGATTTCATGAGGCTGCCTCCACGGTTTGTTACGACGCGAGTACGCAACTCAACGGGACGCCCGGCGGCGACAGGCTACACCTGTCCTCTGCGGAAGCGGAAGGGGCGATGCTTCCTCTTTGTACCTGGAGTCATTCCGTCCGACACAAATCCACCTCACCCTGAGGAGCGCGCGCAGCGCGCGTCTCGAAGGGTGGGGACCAGCAATGCTGTAACCCATGCTTCGAGACGCCGTGCTGCGCACGGCTCCTCAGCATGAGGTCAATTCGTGGAACGGGTCTGAAGTCATATCGTGCACAAACAAAAACGGCGGCCTTTCGGCCGCCGTTTGCATTCTCGGTCGAGAGGTCTATTCGCCGGCGACCGCCTCGACCGGCTTGTTGGAAATGTCCTCGCCGGTCTGCTGGTCGACCGACTTCATGCTGAGGCGAACCTTGCCGCGGTCGTCGACGCCCAGGACCTTGACCTTGACCTGGTCGCCTTCCTTGACGACGTCATTGACCTTGGCGACGCGGCGCGGCGCCAGTTCGGAGATGTGCACCAGGCCGTCGCGCGAGCCCAGGAAGTTCACGAAGGCGCCGAACTCGACGCACTTCACGACCTTGCCGGTGTAGATCACGCCGATCTCCGGCTCGGCCACGATGCCCTTGATCCAGTCGATGGCCTTCTGGCCGGCGGCGGCGTCGACCGCGGCCACCTTGATGGTGCCGTCGTCCTCGATGTCGATCTTGGTGCCGGTCTGCTCGGTGATCTCGCGGATCACCTTGCCGCCGGTGCCGATCACTTCGCGGATCTTGTCCTTGGGGATGGTGAACTGGGTGATGCGCGGGGCGGTCGCAGCGACTCCCTCGCGGGCGCCGCCCAGGCCCTTGGCCATCTCGCCCAGGATGTGCAGGCGGCCGTCCTTGGCCTGGCCCAGCGCCACCTTCATGATCTCCTCGGTGATCGAGGTGATCTTGATGTCCATCTGCAGCGCGGTCACGCCGTTGGAGGTGCCGGCCACCTTGAAGTCCATGTCGCCCAGGTGATCCTCGTCGCCCAGGATGTCGGAGAGCACCGCGAAGCGGGAGCCTTCCTTGATCAGGCCCATGGCGATGCCGGCCACCGGCCGGTCCATCGGCACGCCGCCGTCCATCAGGGCCAGCGAGCCGCCGCACACCGAGGCCATCGACGAGGAGCCGTTCGACTCGGTGATCTCCGACACGACGCGCACGGTGTAGGGGAACTTCTCCTTGCTCGGCATCATCGGGCGCAGCGCGCGCCAGGCGAGCTTGCCGTGGCCGATCTCGCGACGCCCGGGCGAGCCCATGCGGCGGACTTCGCCCACGGAGTAGGGAGGGAAGTTGTAGTGCAGCATGAAGTGCTCGCGGTACTCGCCCTCGAGCGCGTCGATGATCTGCTCGTCCTGGCCGGTGCCGAGCGTGACCACGACCAGCGCCTGGGTCTCGCCGCGGGTGAACAGCGCCGAGCCGTGGGCGCGCGGCAGCACGCCGACCTCGGCCACGATCGGGCGGACGGTCTTGGTGTCGCGGCCGTCGATGCGCTTGCCGGTGTCGAGCACGGCGTTGCGGACCACGTCGGCTTCGAGGTTGCCGAACTGCTCGCCGAACGCCGCGAGGGCCGCGTCATCGCCCTCGAACAGCTTCTTGGCCTCGGCCTTGACGGCGCGGACGTTGGTCTGGCGGACCTGCTTGCGCGTCTCGGCGTAGGCCGCGGCGAGCTTGCCGCGGACCTCGGCCTGCAGCTTGGCCGCCACGGTCTTGGAAACCTCCGACGGATCGGTGAGCGGCAGCGGCTCCTTGGCGCAATGTTCGGCAAGCTGGATGATGGCGTCGATCACCGGCTGGAAGGACCTGTGGCCCTCCATGACGGCGCCCAGCATGGCCTCCTCGGACAGTTCCTTGGCCTGCGACTCGACCATCAGCACGCCTTCCTTGGTGCCGGCAACCACGAGGTCGAGGGTGCTGGCGGCGAGCTGGTCGCGCGTCGGGTTGACGACATACTTGCCGTCGATGACGCCGACGCGGGCAGCGCCGATCGGGCCCATGAACGGCACGCCGCTGATGGTGAGCGCCGCCGACGTGGCGATCATCGAGACGATGTCGGGATCGTTCTCGAGGTCGTGCGCCAGCACGGTCACGACGACCAGCGTCTCGTTGCGGTAGGTCTCGTGGAACAGCGGCCGGATCGGACGGTCGATCAGGCGCGAGGTCAGCACTTCCTTCTCGCTGGGCCGGCCTTCGCGCTTGAAGAAGCCGCCCGGGATCTTGCCGGCGGCGAAGGTCTTCTCCTGGTAGTTGACGGTCAGCGGGAAGAAGTCGAGGCCGGGCTTCGGCTGCTTCTCGAACACGACGGCGGCCAGCACCGTGGTGCCGCCGTAGGTGGCCATGACGGCGCCGTCGGCCTGGCGCGCGATCTTGCCGGTCTCGAGGACGAGCTTGCGGCCCGCCCAGTCCAGTTCCTTGCGAAATACTTCGAACATCTCATTCATCCTTTCAATCACGGTCGCCCGCCCCCGTTTGGCTGCAACCGCCCGCCGGCGCCCTTGCGCCGGCAGGACCGGGTCAGGCGTTTGCTCTCGCCCCTGCCTTCCCGGTACCTGCGATGTCGCGTCAGCCGGCCGAACTCACGGGGACCGGACGACGCGACGCGAAAAGGCCCTGTTCCAGGAACAGGGCCGGTTGGTTAGCGACGCAGACCCAGGCGCTCGATCAACGTGTCGTAGCGCTTGCGGTCGCGGTCCTTCAGGTAGTCGAGCAGACGGCGGCGCTGGCCGACCATCTTCAGGAGGCCGCGGCGCGAATGGTGGTCCTTCGCGTGGCCCTTGAAGTGCTCCGTGAGGTTGGAAATGCGTTCGCTCAGGATCGCGACCTGGACTTCCGGCGAACCGGTGTCGCCTTCGACCTGGGCATACGACTTGATAAGCTCCGCCTTGCGGGCGGCTTCAATCGACATCGGTCAACTCCATCGACTTAAAGGTTGAACACGCGCACCGGCTGGAGAGCGGCGCCGTCCGAACGGACCAGCGCCACGAGCCTGTCGCCGTGCTCGGCGCGAAGCAGAGCGCCGGACGGGGGTGCGTCCCGGGTCAAGAGCACCGGCTGGCCGTGGCGCAGCCGGTCCGCTTGGGCCTCCGTCAGGGCCAGCGCCGGGATGTCGTCCAGCGCGGTCGCGACGGGAGCCAAGGCCCCGAAGAGCGCGGGAATATGCCCGAGGGCCTCCAGCTTGGGAAGCGAAATGGCCGCCTCCTCGCGGAACGGGCCGCAGGCCGTGCGGCGCAACGCCGAGAGGTGGCCGACCGTGCCGAGGCCGAGGGCGAGATCCCGCCCCAGCGACCGGATGTAGGTGCCCTTGCCGCAATTGACCACAAAATCTGCATGGTCGGCGTCCGGCCGGGCGACGAGGTCCAGGCGGTCGATCCGCACGCGGCGGGGCTTCATTTCCACGACTTCGCCGGCCCGCGCGAGGTCGTAGGCGCGCCGGCCGTCGATCTTCAAGGCCGAGAAGGCGGGCGGCGTCTGCTCGATCTCGCCCCAAAAGGCCGGCAGGGCGGCGCGGATCGCCTCATCGGTCGGCCGCGCGTCGCTGGCGGCGGTGACCTCGCCCTCGGCATCCTCGGTCGACCGCGCCTCGCCGAACTTCAGGGTAAAACGATACTCCTTGGCGCCGTCCATCACGAAGGGGACGGTCTTGGTCGCCTCGCCCAGCGCGATCGGCAGGACGCCGCTCGCCAGCGGGTCGAGCGTGCCGCCGTGTCCCGCCTTCTGGGCGCCGAACAGGCGGCGCACGCGGGCGACCGCCGGCGTCGAGCCCAGCCCGACCGGCTTGTCGAGGACGACCCAGCCGTCGACCTTGTCGCCCTTCTTCCGGCGACTCATCGGAGCGTTCTTGCTCTTCCGGACCGCGGGCCTCTGGCCCGCCTCATGATCATGAGCGGGCCAGAGGCCCGCGGTCCGCATGACCATGAGGTCGCCTGACTGATCTCGCCCTTCATGCGTCGCATGGCGCCCGTTTAGGCCGACAATTCGTTGCGCGCCAGCCGTCCCTTCAGGCAGGCTCCCGGCATGACATCGGGGCTACCGTCGGATCGCAGCCGGCAAATCGTGCTTTTTGGCCTGTTCTTCCTGTCCGGCGCGGCGGCCCTGATCTACCAGACGGCCTGGCATCGCCTGCTCGGGCTGTTCGCCGGCGCCGACACGATCGCGGCGGCCCTGGTGGTCGGCGCCTTCCTGCTCGGCCTCGGCATCGGCAGCCTGGCCGCCGGGCTCTACGCCGACCGGCTCACGCGTCGGTCGGCGCTGCTGGCCTTCGCGGTGTGCGAGGTGGGCATCGCGATCTTCGCCGTGCTGAGCCCATGGCTCTACTACGACGTCATCTATCGCGAGCTGCTGCCACTCGCCGCCTCGCGCGCCGTCATCTTTGCCGTGGTCTTCGCGGGCCTCTTGTGGCCGACCTTCCTGATGGGCTGCTCGCTGCCCTTCCTCTCCAAGGCGATCGTGAGCCAGATCGCGGGCTCCGCCCGGCTGATCGGCTGGCTCTACGGCCTCAACACGCTGGGCGCCGGCGTCGGCGCCTTCGTCGGCGGCTGGTACCTGATCGGCACCTTCGGCTTCGAGAAGGCGATCTATGTGGGCGCGGCGCTCAACCTCGTCGTCGCGGCCGGCGGCCTACTGCTGGCGCGCGGCGTCGATCTCGGCGACACGGCGCCCGCGCCGCGGACGGCGGCGCTGCCCCGATCGGACGATGGGCCGGTCGATGGATCGGTCGACGGCGTGGTGTGGCGCTGGTCGCTGCTGGTGTTCATCAGCGGCTTCCTGATCGTGGCCCTGCAGATCGTCTGGTACCGGCTGATCGGCGTGCTGCTGCAGTCCAACGGCTATAGTTTTTCGCTGGTGCTGACCGTGTTCCTGCTGGGCGACGCGGCGGGGCTCCTGGTCGGCGCCCGCGTCATCGACCGCATCGCCGATCCGCGGCGGTTCTTCTTCCTGATGCAGGGCATCGCCACCGCACTGGCGCTGGCGGGCGCGTGGTTCGTCTATCTCGCCATCGGCGCCGGCTTCCTGCCCGCCACCTTCGTCGACCGCGACATCATGGGGCCCAACACCGCCAACCCGGCGCTGATCGCCTTCCTGCTCGCGATCGTGGTGCTGCCGGCCTCGTTCATCATGGGCTTCTCCTTCCCGGTGGTGCAGAAGGCGGTGCAGCGCGACCTCGACCGTCTCGGCAGCCGGGTGGGCTTCGTGCAGCTCGCCAACATCGTGGGCAACAGCATGGGCAGCCTGGTGGCGGGCCTGCTGCTGCTCGATCTCGCGGGCACGGCCGGCACGCTAAGAATCCTGGTGGCGATCGGCCTCGCCTTCGCCGTCCTGCAGTTCGCCGGCCCGCGCGCCACCCGCTGGGCCTATCTGCCGGCGGCGGTGCTGGTGGCCGGGCTGCTGTTCTTCCCCGGCGGCGACGCCTTCTGGCGGCGCCTGCACGGGCTCACCACCGAAAAGGCGATCGTGGCCGAGGACAAGACCGGCCTCAGCCTGCTGAAGATGGCGAACGACCGCGACGGCCGTCTCTACATCCAGGGTCATTCGCAGAGCCGCCTGCCCTTCGACACGGTGCACGCCTATCTCGGCGCCATTGGCCCGTTGACGCACGAGGCGCCCCGGCGTGTGCTGGTGATCGGCTCGGGCACCGGCGGCACGCCCTATGCCGCGGGACTCAATCCCGCGACCGAGACGGTGAAGGTGATCGAGATCGTGGCGCCGGTGATCGAGACGCTTAAGTCCTACGCCGCGGGCGGCGGCCGGTCGGGCGTCGACCAGCTCCTGTCGGGCCGGCGCTTCGAGGTGGTGGTGGCCGACGGCCGCCATGCCCTGGCGCTCGATCCGACACGCTACGACGTGATCGAGGCCGATGCGATCCTGCCCAAGACGGCGCTGTCGGGGCTGCTGAACAGTGCCGAGTTCTTCAAGCAGGTGAAGGGCAAGCTGGCCCCCGGCGGCATCTACGTGCAGTGGGCGCCGACCGAACGCTCGGTCGAGACGTTCCGCTCGGTCTTCCCCTACGTCACCATGGTCCATCCGGCGATGCTGGGCAGCGAGCGGCCGATTCCCTATAGCCGCGAGAAGATCGCCGCACTCCTGGCCCAGCCCGGCGTGGCCGCGCACCTCCGCGACGCGCGGATCGACACGGGCGAACTCGGAAAGTGGTTCCAGGACAAGAAGATCGAGGTGCTGAACGACGGCAGGACGGTGCCGGCCAAGTCGCCCAACACGGATTTCTTCCCGCGCGACGAGTACTACCTCAACCGCTGACGGCGGCGCGGATCAGTCGTCCTTGATGTCGGGATCTTTCAGGTCCTTGGCCACGTCGGGCCGGCGCAGCAGGGCGCCGATGCGGTCGGCCTCGTCGAAGGTGCGGTCGATCTCGAAGCGGATGTCGGGCGCGCTGCGCAGGCCCGCGCTCTCGCCGACCTGGGCGCGAAACCACGGCGCGGCGCGGCGCAGCGCGGCCAGCAGCCGCTCCTCGTCCCGGCCGCCCAGCGGCATTACGAACGCCGTGGCATTGCGCAGGTCGGGGCTGACGTCGACCGCCGTCACCGTGATCGAGGCGTCGCGCAGGTCGGGGTCGCGCATGTTGCCGCGCTCGAGCAGCCGGGCGATCAGGTGACGCAGTTCCTCGCCGACCCGGAGCTGGCGCTGCCCGGGGGCACGATTCTTCTCCCGTTCGGATGAGCGACGCCGCGGCATGGCGTGTTCCTTTCAACCTGCCTCCCCATTCAAATGGGGAGGTGCCCGCGAAGCGGGCGGAGGGGTCATGGGCCATAGCGGCTCTGCAGCCTATGACCCCTCCGTCGCCGTAAGACGACGACACCTCCCCCGATGACGGGGGAGGGTGAGCACTACAACGACGGCTTGACTTCCTCGACCTCGAAGCACTCGATCACGTCGCCGACCTTGATGTCGTCGTAGTTGTCGAACGCCATGCCGCACTCGAAGCCGTGCTGGACCTCGCGCACCTCGTCCTTGAAGCGGCGCAGGGTCTTCAGCGTGCCCTCGTGGATCACCACGTTGTCTCGCAGCAGGCGGACCTTGGCGCCGCGCTTGACCAGGCCATCCGTGACCATGCAGCCGGCGACGTTGCCCGCCTTGGTGACCTTGAAGACCTCGCGGATCTGCGCGTTGCCGAGGAAGGTCTCCTTGTAGGTCGGGTCGAGCAGGCCGAGCATCAGCGCCTGGATGTCCTCGGTGACCTTGTAGATGATGCTGTAGTAGCGGATGTCGATCTTGTCGCGCTTGGCGATCTCGCGCGCCTGCGGATTGGCGCGCACGTTGAAGCCGATCAGCAACGCATTCGACGCCTTGGCCAGCGTAATGTCGGCCTCGCTGATGCCGCCGACGCCGCTGTAGACCACGCGGGCCGCCACCTTGTCGGTCGACAGCCGCGAGATCGCCCCGGCCAGCGCCTCGGCCGAGCCCTGCACGTCGGCCTTGATCAGGACCGGCAGGTCCTTGGCCGTGCCCTCGCGGATGCCCTTCATCATCTCTTCCAGCGTGCCGCGGCCGCCCGCCACCTTGGCGAGCTGCGCCTGGCGGTCGCGGCGCACGCGGAAGTCGGCGATTTCGCGGGCGCGCGCCTCGCTCTCGACGACGTGGAACTCGTCGCCGGCCTGCGGCGTGCCGTCGAGACCCAGGATCTCGACCGGCACCGCCGGAGCGGCACTCTGGATGGCGTTGCCGCGATCGTCGATCAGGCGGCGCACGCGGCCCCACACGGCGCCGGCCACCAGCACGTCGCCGACTTTCAGCGTGCCGCGCTGGACCAGCACCGTCGCCACCGAGCCACGGCCCGGATCGAGCTGGGCTTCGACCACGACGCCGTCGGCCAGCCGCTCGGGGTTGGCCTTCAGCTCGAGCACCTCGGCCTGCAGGAGGATCGCCTCCTCGAGCTTGTCGAGGTTCATCTTCTTGGTGGCCGAAACCTCGATCGACTGGATTTCGCCGCCCAGCTGCTCGACCTGGACCTCGTACTGCAGCAGCTCGGTGCGCACCTTGTCGGGATCGGCGCCCGCCTTGTCGACCTTGTTGATGGCGACGATCATCGGCACACCCGCCGCCTTGGCGTGGGCGATGGCCTCCTTGGTCTGCGGCATGACGCCGTCGTCGGCCGCCACCACCAGGACCACGATGTCGGTCACCTTGGCACCGCGGGCGCGCATCGACGTGAAGGCCTCATGGCCCGGCGTGTCGAGGAAGGTGATCTTCTGACCCGAGGCCAGGGTGACCTGGTAGGCGCCGATGTGCTGGGTGATGCCGCCGGCCTCGTGCGCCGCCACGTCGGTGGCGCGCAGCGCGTCGAGCAGCGAGGTCTTGCCGTGGTCGACGTGGCCCATGATGGTCACCACCGGCGGCCGCGGCACCAGCGTGTCGTCGGGATCGACGGTTTCGGCGAGGCCGGTTTCGACGTCGCCCTCGGCGACGCGCTTGAACTTGTGGCCCATCTCCGTCACCACCAGCTCGGCGGTGTCGGCGTCGATCGCCTGGTTGATGGTGGCCATGACGCCCATGCGCATCAGCGTCTTGATGACGTCGGCGCCCCGCTCGGTCATGCGCGCGGCGAGGTCCTGCACCGTGATGGTCTCGGGAATCGTGACCTCGCGATAGACCTTCTGCTGGCCGTCGTCGGCATTCTGCTGGCGACGCTCGCGCTCCAGGCGACGGCGCATCTGCGCCGCCGACCGGCTGCGGAAGTCGTTCTCGCCCTCGACCGCGCGATTGACGTCGATCTTGTCCGAGCGGCGCTTGGGCAGCTCGCGGCGGGCGCCCGGCGGCTGCGGCAGGCGCTTGTTGATGACCGGCCGCATCGGCGGCCGGCGCAGCGTCGACTCGGTTGCCTGCGTGACTCCAGGTGCGCCGGGCGGCCGGCGCAGGGCGGGAGCGGCGGGGGTGGCCGCGGTCTGCGCGCCCGACTCGATCTCCTGCGCCTGGCGGGCGATCGTCGTCTGCGGCGAGGCGGTGGCCGCCTGGTCGAGACGCTTCTGCACCAGGGCATCGGCCTTGCGCTTGATCTCGTCCTCGGTCTTCTTGCGCACCTCTTCTTCGGCGAGGCGCTTCTTGTGCTCCTCGTCGGACTTCTTGCGCGCCTCGTCCTCGATGGCGCGACGGGCCGCGTCCTCGGCGGCGCGCTGGCGGGCGACTTCGGCGTCGCGGTTGGCGTCGACCAGGGCGCGGGTACGCGCTTCCTTTTCCTCCTCGGTCAGGGTCTTCAGCACGATGCCGCCGCCGCCGCTCCGCGCCGGCGGTGCCGGACGCGCGGCAGGCGCCGCAGCGGCGCTGCCGCCGAGCTTCAGGGTGCGGCCGG
>JAIETA010000096.1 GCA_019745575.1 Reyranella sp.
CGCATGCGACAGACTCGCATGCCGACCCCGTTGAGGGAATCCTCAGCGGGACTCAAATGTTAGACGGGAACCACTAGGACCGTTCCAGCCGCGCGCACCCCCAGCCCGCCGAACAAACTGTAAAGCGCGACCGACAGGCCGGTCGCCAGCGCAAACCCCACCGCTGGCCGACTGGCCCCGGCGCCGACCGACAACACCATGATGCCGACCGAAACAAGAGCGACGGCCACCATCTGGTTGACGCTCAGTGTTTCTCCGACCGCCACGAAGGCGGCAATCGTCATAAGCATCGGGGCAAGACCGCGCGCCAACGGATAGACGACGCTCATGTCGCCCACGCCATAGGACCTGATCAGCAGCGCGTAGTAGGCGAACATCACGCCGGCCGTAAGGCCGAGCCATTTCCAGCTGTCCGGCGCCGGCCAGTCGACGAACGGCAACGCCGCAAGTCCCAGCATCAGTCCGGCGCACCGGATCGCCGCCATGGTAAGCACACGGTCGCCAGCGGACTTCACCAGCGCGTTCCAGCCAGCATGGGCGATGGCTGACAGAACGACGAGACCGTAGAGCAGCGCCGGCGTCATAGTAGCCAGCTAGCGCCGCAGCCACCCGGACGGTCAATGCCGGGGCGGCGGTTGAGCCGCCACGCAAACGCCGTCTATGGTGTGAGCCGCAACGAGAAACGCCAGGGAGACGCTACATGCCGACACCGAACCTGCGCACGCTTGTGGGCACGCCACGCACCAAGGTCGGCACGTTTCTGTTCGAGTTCGCCACCCCCGGCATCGGCCAGATCCTGAAGGCGGCGGGCGCCGACTTCGCCGTGCTCGATATGGAGCATACCGGTTTTGGTTTCGACACGGTGCGCCAGGTCGTGCGCTATCTGCAGGCGGCCGACCTGCCATCGATCGTGCGCGTGCCGTCGCAGTCCCGCCACCATATCTCGCGCGCGCTCGATGCCGGCGCCGATGCGATCATGGTGCCGATCGTGTCGTCGGTCGAGCAGGCCCGCGCCGTGCTCGATGCCGCCAAGTACTGGCCCGACGGCACGCGCGGTGTGGCGCTGGGCCTCGCCCACGAACGCTTCGCCATGCGCGCCGAGCCGCTGCTGCAGCGCTTCGCCGAGCAGAACGCCCGCACCGCGATCATCCTGCAGATCGAGGATCCGCGAGGCGGCGCGGCCGCCGACCAGATCGCGGCGATGCCCGGCGTCGACATGCTGTGGCTCGGCCACAACGATCTCTCGGTGGCGCTCGGCAAGCCCGGCGCCTTCGACGACCCGGCATTCGCCAAGGCCGAGCAGGCGACGATCGCCGCCGCGAAGAAACATGGCAAATCGGCCGGACGACTCGCCGTCGATGCGCGCCAGGGCGCCGAGTTCGCCCGCCTGGGCTACGATTTCGTCTCGATCGCGGGCGACGTCTGGCTGCTGCAGCAGGCCTTTGCCGCCGGCCTCGCGACGGTAAGGAGCGGCACGTGACGGCCAAGTGGAAGAAGTCGCCGCCGGCCCTGATCGCCACTTTCGATTCGGCGATCGAGGCGGACGCGCGCCTCGAGCGCCGGCAGATGTTCGGCTACCCCTGCGCCTTCCTCGACGGCAAGATGCTGACCGGCCTGTTCGAGGACAAAATGATGATGCGGCTGTCCGAGGCCGACCGCGCCCGGGCCGCGGCCGCGCTCGGCGCGACGCCCTTCGAGCCGATCAAGGGCCGCCCGATGCGGGAATATGTCGTCCTGCCGCCCGCCGTCGTCGCCGACACCCGCAAGCTTCGCGCCTGGCTGCGCCGCGCGGTGGCCTATGTCGAGAGCCTGCCCGCCAGGAAGCCCAAGAAGCCTAGGCGCGGATGAGCACCGGCAACGCCCGGATGCCGCGGATGAAGTTCGAGTAGAGCCTGACCGGCGGTCCGGCGATCTCGATTGCGAGGTCGCGCTTCAGGATCTCCTCCCACAGGATGCGGATCTGCATCTCGGCCAGCCGGTCGCCGACGCAGCGATGGATACCGGCGCCGAACGACAGGTGGTGGCGGGCCCGCGGACGGCCGACCACGAACCGCTCGGGCTCGTCGATCGCCGCCTCGTCGCGGTTGCCCGAGACGTACCACATGACGACCTTGTCGCCCTGCCGGATGGTCCTGCCGGCGAGCTCGACGTCGCGGGTCGCGGTGCGCCGCATGTGGATCACCGGCGTCTGCCAGCGGATCGTCTCCGACACCAGGCTGGGCAGCAGGCCGGCGTCGGCCCGCACCTTGGCGATCTCGCCCGGGTTCTCGAGGGCGGCGATCAGGCCGCCGGTCATCGAGTTGCGGGTCGTGTCGTTGCCGCCCACGATCAAGAGGCCGAACGTGCCGATGAACTCCCGCAGCGGCAGGTTCTGCGTCGCCTCGCTGTGGGCCATCATCGAGATCAGGTCGAACTTGGGCGGCCGGGCGGCGCGCTCCTTCCAGAGATCGCCCATGATCTCGGCCATCTGCATCAGCTCGGCCATCCGTTCGGCCTCGCTCTTCACCACCGCATCGGCGTCCGCGATGTTGGCGATCGCCACGTCGGACCAGTGGGTGAGCTTGCGCCGGTCGGCCCACGGGAAGTCGAACAGGGTGGCCAGCATCATGGCGGTGAGCTCGGTCGATACGCGATCGACCCAGTCGAAGGTCTGGTTGCGCGGCAAGCCATCGAGCACCGCCTGGGTCCGCTCGCGGATGATGCCTTCCATGTTGGCGAGGTTCGACGGCGCCACGATCGGCGCCACGGTGCGGCGCTGCGCGGTGTGGCGCGGCGGGTCCATGCGGATGAAGTTGGGCAGGTCCTGACCCTGCGGCTGGTCGGCGATCTGGATGCCGCCGTGGCGCCAGTCCGACGAGTAGGTAGCGTGGTCGAGTTCGACCTTCATGATGTCGGCGAAGCGGGTCACCGACCAATAGGGCCCGTAGGGGCTGTCGGCATGGCGGTGGACCGGATCCTCCCGCCGCAGGCGGGCAAAATGCGGCAACCACGCATCTTCCCGATAGAGGCGCGGATCGCTCACGTCGGCATGTTCGGCCATGCCCCAAGGCCGCCCCCGGACCGGTTTCGAGTCAAGCGCTTTCGTCGCAACCGGGACGGATTTGGCGCGTTGACAGGTGGAAGGCGCAGGCGCAAACCGTCGCGCCGCCGCCCCTTTTGGCGGCGCTCCGCATCATGGCCACAGCCGACTCCAGCCCGTCCTCCCCGCCTCCCGCCGTCAACGGCGGCAACGGCCACGCGCCAGCCCAGGGGGCCGTCGCCGGGCTCGTCATGGGCGCGCTCGGTGTGGTGTTCGGCGACATCGGCACCAGCCCGCTCTACGCGCTCCGCGAGACCTTCACGCACGGCAGCGGCATGTCGGCCACGCCCGAACACGTGCTGGGCGTCCTGTCGGTGCTGTTCTGGGCGGTCACCCTCACCGTTACCATCAAATATGTCGTGCTGATCCTGAGCGCCGACAACAAGGGCGAAGGCGGCGTGCTGGCGCTGGCGACGCTTGCCACCCGCGGGCTGAACGGCGGCGGCCGCTCGGTCCGCCGCACCATCACGGTCCTCGCCGTGATCGGCCTCGCCCTGTTCTACGGCGACGCCATCATCACGCCGGCCGTCTCGGTGATGAGCGCCGTCGAGGGCCTCTCGGCCGTGGCGCCGGCCTTCACGCCGCTGGTCGTGCCGCTGGCGCTCGCCATCCTGGTCGGTCTGTTCCTGCTGCAGGCGCGTGGCACGGCCGATGTCGGCCGGTTGTTCGGGCCGGTCATGCTGGTGTGGTTCGTGGTGCTGGGCGTGCTCGGCGCCTGGCAGGTCGCCCAGAACCCGTCGGTGCTGCTGGCCATCAATCCGGTCTACGGCATCGAGCTGATCGCCGAGCGCGGCTTCGGCATCTTCTGGGCCTTCGGCGCCATCGTGCTGGCCGTGACCGGCGCCGAGGCGCTGTACGCCGATATGGGCCATTTCGGCCGCCGGCCGATCCGCATTGCCTGGCTCGGCCTCGTCATGCCGGGCCTGCTGCTCAACTACTTCGGCCAGGGCGCCCTGATCATCGAGGACCCCGAGGTCGTGCACAAAGTCTTCTTCGCCCTGGTGCCGCAGGACTACATCCTGCTGCTGGTGGCGCTGTCGACTTTGGCCGCGGTGATCGCCTCGCAGGCGGTCATCACCGGCGTCTTTTCGCTCACCCGCCAGGCCATCCAGCTCGGCTACCTGCCGCGCATGGACATTCGCCACACCTCGGAAACGGCGATCGGCCAGATCTACATCGCGCGCGTCAACTGGATCCTGATGGGCGGCGTCGTGGCCCTGGTGATCGGCTTCGGCTCGTCGAGCGCGCTGGCCGGCGCCTATGGCCTGGCCGTGACCGGCGCCATGCTGGTCGACGCCGCGCTCGCCACCATGGTGGCAATCCTGGTGTGGCGCTGGAAGTGGCCGGTGGCCGTTGCGGTGTTCGGCTTCCTGGCGATCCCCGATGTCGCCTTCTTCATCGCCAACGCCCTCAAGATTCCCGACGGCGGCTGGTTGCCGCTGGTCGTGGCGGTGCTGGTCTTCTTCACCATCACCACCTGGCGGCGCGGCCGCCGGCTGGTCGCCACCGAGCTCAGCGAAGGCTCGCTGCCGCTGCGCCAGTTCCTCGAACGCATGGAACGCGCACCCGACCGCGTCGCCGGCACCGCGGTGTTCCTGACCGCCGACGCCAGCCACACGCCCGCCGCCTTCCTGCACAATCTCAAGCACAACAAGGTCCTGCACGAGCGCATCATCATCCTGCAGGTCGAGACCATGGACGTGCCGCGCGTGCCCGAGTCTGCTCGCGTCGAAGTCGAGCGCCTGGGCAAGGGCTTCCACACCGTGATCGCCCGCTACGGCTTCACCGAACAGCCCGACGTACCGGCGGCGCTCCGCGCCTGCCGGCCGCACGGCATCGCCTACGACGAAATGGAGACCAGCTTCTTCCTCGGCCGCGAGACGCTGGTGCCGGCCCAGCGCTCGACGCTCGGCCGCTGGCGGCGCGACTGGTTCATCTCGCTCTCCCACTCGGCGTCGGCGACCAAGACCTTCTTTCGCATCCCGCCCAACCGCGCGATCGAACTGGGCAACCAGATCCAGGTCTAGGCGATGGCACGACCGACGCTCGTCCTGCTGCCCGGGCTGCTCAATACGCGGCGCGTCTTCGCCCACCAGATCGACGCCCTCGCCGACACCGTGGACATCGTCGTGCCCGAGCTCTGGCACCATGACTCGCTGGGCGACATGGCCGACGCGGTCCTCACGGCGGCCCCCGAGCGCTTCGCGCTGGCCGGCTTCTCGATGGGTGGCTACGTCGCCTTCGAGATCCTGCGCCGCGCCGCGCCGAAGGTGGAGCGGCTGGCGCTGATCGACACCCAGGCCGCACCGGACTCCCCCGAAGCGACGGCGCGCCGTCGCGCCTTCCTCGCGCAAACCCACATCGGCCGCTTCCACGGCGTGCAACCCTCGCTGCTGCCCCAGATCGTTCACAGCTCGCACCTCGGCAATCCGGCCATCACCCAGCCGATCCTCGACATGGCGCGGGAGATCGGCGCGGAAGGCTTCGTGCGCCAGCAGACCGCCATCATGGGGCGGCCCGACAGCCGGCCCCTGCTGGTCGAGATCGACGTCCCGACGGTGGTCATCGTCGGCCGCCAGGACCAGGCGACGCCGCTCGTGCGTTCCCAGGAAATGGCCGCCGACATCGCCACCTCGCGGCTGGTCGTGCTCGAAGACTGCGGACATATGACCCCGCTGGAGAAACCCGCCGACGTGACGGCGGCCTTGAGGAGATGGTTGGCCGAATGAACACGATCTATGCCCGCGAGGACTACCTCGGCGCCGACGAGTACATCGACGTCGTGCGCAAATCCGGCCTCAACCGCCCGATCGAGGACCGCGGCCGGGTCGAGCGCATGCTGGCCCACGCCAACCTGATCGTGACCGCCCGCCAGGATGGCCGGCTGGTGGGCTTCGCCCGCTCGCTCACCGACTTCTGCTTCTGCTGCTACCTCTCCGACCTTGCCGTCGACCGGGCTTGCCAGGGCCAGGGCATCGGCAAGCGCCTGATCGAGGAGACCCGCACCGCGGCGGGCGGCGCCCAGACCACGACGCTGCTGCTGTCGGCGCCGACGGCGATGAGCTTTTATCGGGGCATAAAGATGCCCCAGGCCGACAACTGCTTCCTCTACCGGCGACAGCAGTAGCGCTGCCTCTCGATTCGGGACAAAGCAAGAAGCGACTTCGGCCCTCCCGCGCACCGCCGGATCGGTGCCAGGTCGCTGAATTCTCGGGCGAATTCCACGCGCGGCACGAAGCGCGATGTCTCCCGAAGTGGGACATTTTGAAAACTCACTTCGCGCGCCCCATGACCTCCGCCGACCACATCAGCGCCGCCACGATCCGGTCGTTGGCGCGCCCGATATGGCCGATCTGCCGGCCGCGGTAGAGCACCGGCCGGGTCTTGGGATTGTCGACCCTGTCCATCGCGGCGAGCCGGATGGCATGGCGCCGCCGCTCCAGGCACTCGCGGCAGCCATGGTCGAACGCGGCGTCCGCGGCGCGCCAGCGATGGGCGGTGCGACGGTCGATGCCGGTGCGCGCCGCCGCCTCGCTCATCGAGCCCCAGCGCAGGAGATGGCGCAGGAAATCGCGCTTGCGGCGGGCGAGGCTGGGCTTCTTCGGCGGAACGTACCACCGCACATCGGGGTAACCCTCGGGCGGGGGCGGATCGCAGAATGGCATGAGCTCCTCCTTGAATAGGAGGATATATACGTTTCCTTTTGCCTATTGTCAAGGCTTGCCGTCTTGACCTGAATCAAGGACCGGTCGGGCACGAGGGCCCAGGATTTTCTCCACCGCAATCGCCCCCGGGATGTTTCGCATGTCGCACAGTCACGCCGTGGTCTGGATGGATTCCAAGGAAGCGCACGTCTTCCGCTTCAATGCCGAGGACGTCGAGCGGCAGCGCATCAAGGCGCACAATCCGTTCCGCAAGGTCCACCACAAGGCCGGCGTCGTGGGCGCCGGCCACCAGCAACTCGACCGCGACTATTTCGACCATATCGTCGATGCCCTGCGCGGCACCAACGAGTGGCTGCTGGTCGGGCCGGGCGGCGCCAAGGACCAGCTCGCCCATCACGTGCAGACCCACATCGGCTGGCTGAAGCAGAAGCTGCTCGCGGTCGAGGCGATGGACCATCCGACCGACGGCGAGCTGCTGGACCACGCGCGGCGGTTCTTCAAGGCCGCCGACCGCCTGCGGCCGAACTCCCCGTCCGTCGCCGGCGGCTGAGCGGCCGCCGCTCAGGCGGCGTGCGACAGCGAGTTCAGGATCGGGCAGTCGGTCGCGCTGCCCTTCTGCGGACAGGCCGCCACCAGCGGCGCCAGGACCTTCTCCAGGCGGGCGAGTTCCTCGCGGCGGCGGCGGATGTCGGCCAGATGGCGCGCGGCGACCTCGTGAACCTCGCCGCAGGTGTGCGGCGCCTTGCCGGTGAAGCCCAGCAGCTCGCGGATCGCCTCGGTCGAAAAACCGAGGTCCTTGGCGCGGCGGATAAAGGTGACGCGGCCGATGTCCGCCGTCCGGTAGAGCAGCAGCCGGCCGGCCGCCGGCCGGGGCTTGCAGATGAGGCCTAGCCGTTCGTAGGAGCGGATGGTGGCGATGTCGACGCCGGCCTGCTCGGCCAGCGCGCCGACGGTGATGGTCGCAAGCGCAGACATGGCGGCTTTGCCCTCAATGACCGTGTTCCCTGCCTCCCGGACCGGGACGGCGGTCGATTGTTACATGACGCCGAACTGCACGAATAGTGCAAAGTCCGGCAAGTCAGCGCCGGCGCTGCTGCGCCTCGACCGCCCGTCGGTACTGCGCCTCGAAGCCGGCCAGGCTCTGGCGGAACGGCCCCGCCATGTTGTCGTTCTGCAGGCTGATCTGGACGACGATCCGCGACCCCTTTCGCATCTGCTGGAGCAGCTCGGCGGACTTCTCCTGATCGTACGAGCACTCCCCGCCGCCGCCGCAGATATCCGTCGAAATGAAGGGATTGCTGTCGACCTGGAGGCTTGCCCGCTTGCCCACGCCATCGCCCACCACCGTGAGCGTCGTGTAGGCCGCCGAGTAGCTCACGATCAGGAACGTGCCGAGCAGGTTGTTGGGGCCGCCATCGATCATGTTGGAAACGGTGCAGTCGAGCCCGCGCTCGGTATTGCAGTTCATCACCCACTGGTCGGGTGGCTGGTTCTGGCCCATCGCCGGGCCCCTGCCCTGCGCCGCCGCGGACGACGCCAGCACGGCAGCACCCAGCATCACGAACAGACCTCGCATCATCGACTTACCTCTCCCTGCCTGGCGCCAACCCTTATCAGCCCGCCGCGACGTCGCCCACCACGCGCACGCGCACCCGGACCGAATTGCCCGGCAGGTAGGCCAGCGGCATGTCCTCGCTCTCGATGGTGGCGAGGCTGGCGCGGTCGGCGCCGGCCGCCACGGCGCGGTCCTGGGCGATGCCCTGCGCCGCGGCGATCGCCTCGGTCCGCGTCATGTCCTTGAAGATCTGGTCGCACTCGCCGGAAACCTGGGCGATGGCGGCGCCCACGGCGTTGGCGCAGTCGCCATGCTCGACATGGATCACGCGGCTCACGCCCGCGAGCTTCTCGGGGATCAGGAACGCCCCGCCGCCGACGGCGATCAGCGGCACGTCGGCCGCCTCGGTCTTCATGCGGTCGATCGCTTCTTCGGCGAGCCGCGCGGCTTCGGCAAAGACCTTCCGGCAGGTCGCGGCGTCGAGGTGGGCGACCCGGGCCCGGTCGCCGAGCGCCAGCACGCCCGCGGCGACGGCGATATCCGTCGTCGTGAGTTGCCGGCCGCCGAAGGCGATGCCGTCCTTCAGCAGGCGGTAGCCGACCGAGACCGGCCCCACCTTCAGCGGGTCGAGGCTGACATGGCTGCCGCCGCCCAGTCCGATCGACAGCAGGTCGGGCATGCGGAACAGGGTGCGCACGCCGCCCACCTGCACCACCGAGTTGGCCTCGCGGGGAAAGCCGTGCCGCAGTTGGCCGACATCGGTGGTGGTGCCGCCGACGTCGATCACCATGGCATCGGCCAGTCCGGACAGATAAGCCGCGCCGCGCATGGAATTGGTGGCGCCCGAGGCGAAGGAATAGACCGGCAGGCGCCGGGCCTGCGCCGCCTCGGCCACGGTGCCGTCGTTCTGGGTGATGAACAGCGGCGCGGCGATGCCCGATTCGCGGATGGCCTTCTCGAAGGCCGCAATGGTGTCGCGCGCCAGGTCGGCCAGCGCGGCGTTCAGCAGGCCGGCGTTCTCGCGCTCCAGCAGGCCGATGCGGCCGAGGTCGGACGAGCAGGTGATGGCGGCGTCGGGCAGCACCGCGCGGACCAGTTCCGCCGCCCGCCGCTCGTGGCCGGGATCGAGCGGCGAGAAGATTGCCGAGATGCCGACTGCGCCGAGCCCCGCCGCCTTCATCTCCCCGGCCGCCCGGGTCACCGCCGCCTCGTCGAGGGGCATAAAAGGCCGGCCGTCGTATTCGTGACCGCCCTCGACCATCCAAACGCCGCCGCGCACCAGGGCCGCGAGGTCCTCGGGCCAGTCGCAGAACGGCGGCAGCGACGCCGAGGCCGGCATGCCGAGCCTGAGCGCCGCCACTTTGGTGAGGTGGCGGCGCTGGACGACGGCGTTGATGAAATGCGTGGTGCCGATCATCACGCCGTCGATGCGCTTGGCGCCGCCGGCGTCCTTCAACACGCCGGTCGAGCCCAGGCTTTTCAGCGAGTCCAGGATGCCGGTGGTGACGTCCTCGCTGGTCGGCGCCTTCACGGCGCGGACGACCTTGCCGTCTTCGATCAGGACGGCGTCGGTGTTGGTGCCGCCGACGTCGATGCCGATGCGCCTCATGCGAACACGCTCTTGAACTCGATGTCGTAGCCGAAGGCGCGCGGGCCGACATGCTGCAGGCCCTTGGGGCTGAGAAACACCGGTGGTGGCGGCAGGGCGATCACGGTGACGCGCTGGCCGTAGCGGATGGTCTCGGTGCCGACCGCCTCGCCCGACACCGAGTCGAGCACGCAGATCAGGTCGGGCGACATGGCGATGGGCTTGCCGTCAAGCCAGGCCACGATCCACTCGTTCTGGAAATTGATCTCCATCGCCGCGCCGCGCCAGTCGTCCATGCCGTCGAAACGCGTCCGGCCGCGCAGGAATCCCTCGGTGGCGCGGCGTTCGACGTCGACCACCTTGCCCTTGTAGAGCAGCTTGCCCGGCTCGACCGACAGGATGGCGGCGATCGGGTCCTCATGCCGGCGCTGGGCCTCGCGCACGGCGTGGCCGATGGCGATCGCCTTGGTGGTGGTGCCCTGGATGCCCCATTTCTTCACTTCGGCGCCGGTGCGCGGCGCCTTGCAGGTCGACGCAATGGAGCCGTACTCGGTACAGATCTTGCGGCTGACCCGCTCCATCCACTTCCAGGTCGGCACCTTCTCGACCACCGATTCGAGGCCGCGCACGTCGACGGTGGTGAGCGGGCACGGCGCAAGGTCGGCCACGGCGACCGAGGTCATCTGCGCCTCGGGGTAGGCGCGGCCCATCATGTCGGCGTCGATTACGGGGCGCCCGAGATGCGCCGCCGCCATCAGCGGCTGGATGGAATTCCCGCCGCCGATTTCCAGCGCCATGATGCCGCGAAAGCGGTAGCCGGTGTGGCGCTCCATCAGGGCCACGGCGCGGGCGATGGTGCGGCTGTCGGTCAGGCGCTCCTGGCCGACCAGGGGCGCCCCCATGTTGGAAACCGCCGCCACCCAGTCGTCGTCGGCCAGCTCCTGCGACGGCATGAGCCGCACGCGATGGCCCTCCTTGTAGAGGGCGCGCATGTTGAGCAGGCCGAGATAGGGGCTGCCGCCGCCGCCGGTGCCCAGCACCCAGGCGCCGACGGCCAGAGACTCGATGTCGTCGAGCGTGATGTCGCGCAAGGCCATGCGTTTGCCAGCTCCCTCCACAGCCCCTATGTAGCCGCCTGCTTCAACGCTGACAAAGCGCCAGTTACCCGGGAGATACCGAGCAATGTCCGAGCCCAGCATCAAACTTGTAGCCTTCTGCGGCAGCCTGCGCCGTGCCTCGCTCAACCGCGTCGCGCTGGCGGCGTTCGCCGAGCGTCTGCCCGCCGGCACGTCGCTTTCGACGATCGAAATCGGCGACTGGCCGCTCTACGACGCCGACGTGCAGGCCAAAGGCGTGCCCGCCGCCGTCGAGGCGGCGCAGCAGGCGATGCTGGCGGCCGACGGCATCGTCCTCGCCAGCCCCGAGTACAACTACTCGATCTCCGGCGTGCTGAAGAACGCCATCGACTGGCTGTCGCGCACCACGCCGCAGCCCTTCGCCGGCAAGCCGATCGCCCTGTTCGGCGCCTCGATGGGCCTGCTCGGCACGGCGCGCGCGCAGTACCACCTGCGCCAGATGATGGTGTTTCTCGACGGCCGGCCGCTCAACAAGCCGGAGGTCATGATCGCCCAGGCCCATACCAAGGTCGCCGACGGCAAGTTGACCGACGAAGCCACGGGCAAGCTGCTGGCCGACCTTGGCGCCGCGCTGGTGCTGGCCATCCGCCACGCCCGCGCCGCGGCGATGCACGTCAGGTAGGCCGCCCGATCAATTCGGACGCAGGCTGAGGATGTAGGCGATCAGGTCGTCCTGGTCGCGGGCGCCGAGCGAAAGATCGGGCATGCGGCCGTGCGGCGCCGACATGATGCCGCGCAGCGTGGCCGGCGTTGTCCTGGGGTCGGCGGCGATCGCCGGCAGGGTCGCCAGACCGTCGGCACGCGCGGCCGGCGGCGTGCGCGAGACGGTGTGGCAGTTGACGCACCAGCGCTCGGCCAGCGCGCGACCGCGATCGACATCCGCCGCCGCGGCGAGATCGGGCAGCAGCATGAGCAGCAGTGCCAGCAACAGGGCAATCAGCAGGGCAATTCGCCAGCGCATGGCCGTCACCACATGTAAACTCCCCGCGGCGTCACCACCATGTGGTTGGTGACCGACTTCACGCCGGGGACCTCCGCGACCAGCACGCCGCAGGCCTCGCATTGGGCGGCGGTGTCGGCATAACCCCAGATCTCGACGTTGCCGTCCTGCACGATGATGTTGCGCACCAGCGCCGGCGACCATGGCTCGTGCTCGAGTCGCTTGAATATCTCGCTGCGCAGCGCCGTGTCGTCGAGGGCGGCCTGGGCACCCGTGCCGGGGGCCGAAACCAGGGCCTGCAGGAGGTTGGCGCGGCTCACGATGCCAACCACCTTGCCGTCGCGCACCACCGGCAGGCGTTTTATGCCGAACTGGTCCATGCGCGCCGCCACGACCGCCAGTTCCGTCTCCTCTTCGGCCATGACGACCGGGTGGGTCATGACGTCGGCCACCCGGCGGCCGTGTGCCTTGAGGTAGTCGCGGGCCAGGACTCCCTGGTCCTCGAACAGCGACTTCCAGCGCGAGACCCGCTTCTCCGAGCCGATCTCGGTCCGGTGGATGAGGTCGCCCTCGCTCACGATCCCCAACAGCTTGCCCGACGGATCGACGACCGGCAGGGCGCTGATGCGCTCGCCGAGCAGCAGGCGCGCCGCCTCCAGCACCGTCGCGTCCGGCTTGATGCAGACCACCGAGGTGGTCATGACGTCTGCGGCCCTCATCGCTTCCCCCGCATCGGGACAATCCCGGGAAGCAGGATCGGGCGGCCCGGACCGGCGCGCTTTGATCTGGATTAAACCGCCGGAACAAAGCCGGGGCGGCCTGCGCCGCCGTCAGTCGAGCATTTCCCGCAGCACCCGGCCGGTGGCGGTGATGGCCAGCAGGGCCGGCACGTCGAGCGCCGGCTTGACCCATGCCTTCGTGGCCGGCGTGTAGCTCATGCAGTCCATGGCCACGAGATCCGGCTGGCGGGACGCAAGCCGCCGGGCGGCCGCCTCGGCCTCGGCCTGGCCGGCGCTGGGCGCCAGCGCCTCGGCCACGATCTCGAGGCCGGACCGTGCCCACTTGGCGGCGAGCTTGTCGGCCTGCTCGGCGAGAGGGATCAGGAGCCCGAGCCGCCCGCGCGGCAGCAGGCCGGCCGCCAGGCCGTTCAGCACGCGCGAGGGAAACAGCACGCCCTCGTCGCCCGGCATCGGCGGAAAGTCGCCGGTGCAGGCGTAGACCAGCACGTCGCAGCCATCCTGCCGCAACCGCGCCAGCACGTCGGGCGAACGGGCGATCACCGCCTTCTTCGAAATCCTGACGTCGCGGCCGCCGCGCAGGCGGGTGTAGAGCGTGTCGCCGCCGCTTTCCGGCGCAAGCCCGTCGACCTCGGCATCGGAGAGGCCGTCCAGCGCGCCCCGCAGAATCACCTTCGTGCCCGCCGGCGCGTGCGCGGCGAACAGCGCGGCGATGTCGTCGCGCGGCGCCTGGCCGATGGTGGCGATACCGAGAGTGCGGGAGCCGGGTCGGCAGGTCATGGCTAGATCATAGCCCCTGCCCGCACATTGGCCAGCCGCGGCATGTGCAGTACGATGCGCCATGTTCGACCGCATAACCTTCAACCCCTTGATGATGGGGGGCCGTGCCTGCATCCGCGGCATGCGAATTCCCGTGTCCATCATCGTCTCGCAGATCGCCTACGGGGCATCAGCAGAAGAGGTCCTGCGCGAGTATCCCGACCTGGAGCGCGAGGATATCAGTCAAGCATTTCAGTACGCTGCGTGGTTGACGCGCGAACAAGTCATCGCCTCCTAGCCCACCGTGCGGTTTCTCGCCGACATGGGCGTTAGCATGTCTGTCGTGCAGTATCTGCGCGCCGAAGGCCATGACGCCATACATCTGCGCGAGATCGGCCGCCAGCAGGCGCTCGACGGCGAGATCTTTGCGCTAGCCGTCAAGGATCAGAGGACGATTCTGACTTTCGGCCTTGATTTCGCGGACATCGCGGCAGCAGCGGGCCTTTCACTCCCGAGTGTCGTGATCTTTCGCTTGATCGATACGCGGGTCCATCGGGTGATCGAACGATTGGCCGTTGCATTGCAGAATGCCTCGGAAGCCATGGCCTCCGGAGCCATCGTGGTCGTCGATGACTCTCGGATCAGAGTTCGCGACCTGCCGATCGAAAACTGATCCCGGCGAACGTCAGCCCTCCAGCGCGACCGTGTCGTGGTCGTGCCAGGCGAGGCCCACCGCATCGCCGGGCGCGCGCGGCGAGCGCTCGCCGGCATGGGTTTCGCGGGCGAGCAGGGTGCGGCCGTCGGCGGCGCGGACGCGGTAGAGCGTCGAGCCGCCGAGGAAGTTCGCGGTCTCGACCGTGCCGGCGATGCGCGCGCCGGCGGTGGCGACGAAGCGGATCTTCTCCGGCCGCAGCGCGCGCGCGGTCCCCTGCTCCTCCAGGATGTTGATCTCGCCGATGAAGTCGGCGACGAAGCGGGTGCGCGGCCGCTCGTAGATCTCGGTCGGCGCGCCCACCTGCTCGACCCGGCCCTTGTTCATGACGGCGATGCGGTCGCTCATCGCCAGCGCCTCCTCCTGGTCGTGCGTCACGAACACCAGGGTGACGCCCAGCCGCTTCTGCAGTTCCTTCAGTTCGAACTGCATCTGCTGGCGCAGCTTGCGGTCGAGCGCGCCCAGCGGCTCGTCGCACAACAGCACCGGCGGCTCGACCACCAGCGCGCGGGCGAGCGCCACGCGCTGCTGCTGGCCGCCCGAGAGCTGGCCGGGCTTGCGCTCCTCCAGGCCGGTCAGCGCCACCTGCGCCAGCGCCGCCTTGACGCGCCGCTCGATGTCGGCGCGCGGCACCTCGCGCATGCGCAGCCCGAAGGCCACGTTCTCCGCCACCGTGCGGTGGGGAAACAGGGCGTAGGACTGGAACACCATGCCCATGTCGCGCTTGTGCACGGCCACGTCGGTGATGTCGCGGCCGCCGACATGGACGCGCCCGGAATCGGGCAGCTCGAAGCCGGCGATCATGCGCAGCGACGTGGTCTTGCCGCAGCCCGACGGCCCGAGCAGCGAGAAGAACTCGCCGGCGGCGATGTCGAGCGTGACGTCGTCGACGGCCAGCACGCGGCCGTCGAACGTCTTGGTGACCTGCTCCAGCCGGATGGTGGCGGATGTCAGGCGATCAGCCCTTCAGGATCCGGGTGACGCGGGCGTCGATGTCTTCCTTGCGCGCGTTGTACCATTTCCAGTCGGGCTGGATCAGGGTCGCCACCTTGGCCTCGGTCGTCAGCAGCCTGGCGTCGTACTTGGCGTCGAGCTTCACCTTCTTGTTGGCCGGCGAGTACCACACCGCCTCGGCCAGCATCTTCTGCACATCGGGCCGCAGCATGTAGTCGATGTAGCCGAACGCCAGGTCCTTGACCTTCGAGCCCGGCGTCACGTTCAGCACCTGTTCGAGCGCCAGCACGCCCTCGGACGGCGCGGCGAAGTCGACCGGCTGGTTCTGGCCGTCGTAGCGGAAGACGCCGGAGTCGTGGATGACGCCCATGGAAACCTCGCCCGACAGCAGCATCTTTTCCATCTGGCCGGTGAAGTCGACCAGCTTGATCGGCTTCAAGGCCTCGAGCGCCTTGTAGGCGGCGTCGAGGTCGGTCAGGCCCTTGCCGTAGACCTTGCCCAGCATCATCAGGTGGCACTGGCCGAGGCTGTTGACCGGGATGATGTAGCCGCCGCGAAGCCCGGCGAGAGCGGGCGCCGCCAGGTCCTTCCACGACGTGGGCTTGGCCAGCCCCTTGTCGGTGCGGAAGCCGAGGCCGATCGCGCTGGTGAAGATCGCCACGCCCACGATCTTGTCGCTGGCCGCCCAGGGATAGACGTCGGCCACGTTGGGCACTTCCTTGGCGGTGATCTTGGCCATCACCAGCCCTTCGCTCAGCGAATTCCACTGCTCGTTGGAGTTGGTGTGCAGCACGTCGTAGATCGGATCGTTCTTCGGGCTGGCCTGCAGCTTGGGCACGAACGGGAAGGCCTGGTCGGCCTGCACCGTGCACTTGAACTCCTTCTCGAAGGCCGGCAGCACCGTGCCCTTCATGACCTCGCCCCACTTGCCGCCCCAGGTCGTGATCTTGAGCACCCGGGTCTGGGCGTGAAGGACGGCCGGCGCGCCCAGCGTGGCGGCGGCGGCCAGACCGGCGCCGGCTTTGAGCGTCGTGCGACGTGAAATCATGACGAACCCCCTGTTTCCCTAGAGCTTAACGTAGGCCTTGAGGCCGATCAGCCTCTCCAGCACCAACACCACCGACAACGCCAGCAGGATCGAGACCATCGAGGCGGCCGCGATGGCGCCGTCGAGGTCGAATTTCATGTAGTTGAACAGCACCACCGGCAGGGTCTCGCCCTTGGGAACGACGAGGAACAGCGACACCGGGAACTGGTCGAACGACACGATGAACGCGAACACGCCGCCGGCGAACACGCCGGGCCGGATCAGCGGCAGGGTAATCTCGAAGAACACCCGGGCCGGGCTCGCGCCCAGCACGGCCGCCGCCTCCTCGATGCGGCGGTCGAAATTGTGCAGCACGGCCAGGGTGGTGCGCAACACATAGGGCACGGCAACCAGGGTGTGGGCGAGGATCAGGCCCCAGGTCGGCCGGCCGATGCCGGCCAGCAGGTAGGACTGGAACAGCGCCAGGCCGGTCAGGATGGCGGGCAGCATCAGCGGCGACATGAAGAAGGCGGTGAGGAAGGCGCGGCCCGGCAGGTTGCCGCGGGCCAGCGCCAGCGCGCAGGCGCCGCCGATGGTGATCGACAGCACCAGCACGCAGGCCGCCACCCACAGCGACAGCCACAGCGCGTTCATGAAGTCGGCCGAGGCGAAGAACTTCTCGAACCAGCGCAGGCTGACGCCGACCGGCGGGAACGAAATGTAAGGCGTGGGGTTCAGCGCGAAGATCAGCACGACGACGATGGGCACCAGCAGGAACGCCAGCAACGTCCCGTTGAGCGCAAGATAGGCGGCGCGGCCGGCATCGAACGGCCGCCGGTTGGCCGGGGCGCTCATGCCAGCCCCTGCTCGCCCGACAGCCGGGCCAGGATGCGGTTGTAGGCGATCACGATGGCCAGCGACACCAGGAGCAGGATGACGCCCAGCGCGCCGGCGAAGCCCGGGTTGAAGCTGGTGCCGACCTGCTGGGCGATCAGCATGGGCAGCGTCAGCACGTCGGTGCCGCCCATCAGCGAGGGCGTGACGTAGGCGCTGATCGACAGCGCGAAGACCAGCAGCGATCCCGCCAGGATGCCGGGCAGGCTGAGCGGCAGGGTGACCTCGACGAAGGCGCGCAAGCGGCCGGCGCCGAGGCTGCGCGCCGCCTGCTCCAGCCGCTCGTCGATGCGGCCGATCACGCCGGTCAGCGTCAGCACCATGAAGGGCACGTAGATGTGGACCAGCGCCACGATCGTGCCGAACTCGTTGTACATCAGCGGCAGCGGCCGGTCGGTCAGGCCCCACTGCATCAGCAGCGTGTTGATGACCCCCTTGTCCTGCAGGATGGTCATCCAGGCGAAGGTGCGCACCACGATGCCGGTCAGCATCGGTGCGATCACCGCCATCAGCACCAGCGCGTGGCCGAGCCGCGACGTCATGCGCGCCATCCAGTGCGCCAGCGGATAGCCGATCAGCAGCGAGATCACCGTGGTGACGAGGCCGATGCGCAGGGTCGACCACAGCGCGTCGTGGAAGATGCCGGCCGAATCGACGATGAAGCGCTCGTAGTGACGGGTCGTGAGCACGGCATTGGGATTGCTCACGGGATTGGACGAGAAGAACGACATCGCCGTCATGACGCCGAACGGCAGCACGAAGAACAGCACGAACAGCAGCAGCGCCGGGGCGATCAGCCAGGCAATCGGCGAGGGACGGGAGCGGACGGCGGCGGCCATGCGTCGGCCATCGTGGCGCAGGACGATGCTTCGGTCCACGCCGAAGGACAGTGCCCGCAGCCGCATGCTACGGAAGAGGCGATGGCCCCGAAATTGCCGCTGCTGGCGTTGCTGATCGCGGTGACATGCCTCAGCCAGTTCTACCGCGTCTCCAACAGCGTGATCGCGCCCGAGCTCACGCGCGATCTCGACCTCACGGCCCGCCAGCTCGGCTGGGCGGGCAGCGCCTTCTTCTTCGCGCTGTTCGCCGTGCAGATCCCGGTCGGCATGTGGTTCGACCGCTTCGGCGCCCGCCGCACGGTGGCGGCGCTGTCCTTGCTGGCCATGGCGGGCGCGCTGTGGATCGCCCGCGCCGAGGACGCCGCCGACCTGATCGCCGGCCGGGCGATCGTGGGCGTGGGCTGCGCCGCCTCGTTCATGTCGGTGGTGTTCCTGTGTGCGCGCTGGTTCCAGCCGGCCCGGCTCGCCACGGCGCTGGCCTGCGTGTTCGCCGCGTCCAACATCGGCACCCTGGCCGCCGCCACGCCGCTTGCCTGGGTGGCCGCCACCGTCGGCTGGCGGCATGGCTTCCTGGGCCTCGCCGCCGTCACCCTGCTGGTTGCGATCGGATTCTACGCCGTCGTGCGCGACCGGCCGCCCGAGTATCGCGGGCCCGAGCCCGCCCGCGAGACGCCGATCGAGATCCTGCGCGGCCTCTGGCAGGTGTGGCGCACCCCGGGACTCGGCCCCGTGCTGTCCATGCATTTCTTTGCCTACGCCACGATGCTGACGGTGCTGGGCGTCTGGGGCGGGCCTTACCTCTACGACGTGCATGGCCTCGACGGCGTGCAGCGCGGCAACGTGCTGCTCGCCATGGGCGCAGCGCAGATCCTGGGCATCCTGGCCTACGGGCCGATGGACCGCGTGGTGGGCTCGCGCAAGAAGGTGGTGTTCACGGGTGCCGCGATCTCCATGGTGCTTCTTGTCGTCCTGGCGCTGCTGCCCCAGCCGCCTCTGTGGCTCGCGGTGGTGTTGCTGATGGCCTTCTGCTTCTTCTGCGCCTACGGCACCGTGATCGTGGCCCAGGGCCGCGGCCTGTTCCCCGACCGGCTGGCCGGCCGCGGCGTCACCACCGTCAACATGGCGCAGTGTCTGGGCCTCGCCGTGCTGCCGGCCGGTACGGGCTACATCGTAGAAGCCTTCGGCGCGGGCGACGTGGCCTACCGCTGGGTGTTCGGCGTCCTGGCGGCGGGGCTCGCCGTGGGCTCGGTGGCCTACGTGCGGGCGCGCGACAGCGCCACACCCGGTGCCGCGCGCTAGTAGCTCGTCACAGAGGTTTTGACGGGTTGAATGTTGAGCCAATCTAGAATTGGCAGGTCTTGGGGCGGAACGA
>JAIETA010000024.1 GCA_019745575.1 Reyranella sp.
AGCGACGGTTCGGGCTGTTCGCGCATGATCGCGTAGCGCCGGCCGCCAACCAGCGCCACCTCGCTGGCGCCAGCCAAGCGGTGACGGAACGAATCACGCCCCGGCTGATCGACATCGACGTCGTGATGGGCATGCTTGATCGTCGACACGCGCCAGCGGCGACGCACGAACTCGGCGACCAGTCGCTCGACCAGGGTCGTCTTACCCGCGTTCTTCCAGCCGGTGATGCCGAATACCCGTTGCCGGTTCACGCGACGATCCGGTCGATGTTTGCGTAGACCGTGAGCCGCCCCTCGCGAACGAAGGCCGCGAGGGCAATGCCGGCCTGCTCTGCCGTTTCGATCGCCAGCGCGGTCGGCGCCGAGACGGCGGCGATCGCCACTGCACCGAGAGCAGCCGCCTTCTGCACCATCTCGTAGGAGCAACGGCTGGTCACCACGACAAACCCGCCTGGGCCGGCGACCCCCGAGCGCGCGAGGGCGCCGCCCAGCTTGTCGAGAGCGTTGTGGCGGCCGACATCCTCGCGGACCGCCAGCAAGGCGCCGTCGGCCGCGGCCCAGGCGGCAGCGTGGACCGCGCCGTTGACCCGGTTGATAGGCTGCAGGGCCGGCAGGGCTGCCATGGCGCGCTCGATCGCTTGGCGTGACACCGTCCCCAACGCCGCCGATGGCAAGACCGGACGCATCGCCGCGTCGAGACTGTCGACGCCACAGAGGCCACAACCGGTCCGGCCGGCGAGACTGCGCCGCCGCTCCTGAAGCCCAGCCATGCGCTGCGCCGCGATGGTGAGGCGGACCTCGATGCCGCGCTCCATCGGTTCCACGTCGATATCGTAGATCTCCGACGGCTTCTCGACGATCCGCTCGGTGAGCGAGAAGCCACGGGCAAAATCCTCCAGGTCGCAGGGCGTGGCCATCATCACGGCGTGGCTGATCCCGTTATAGACCAGCGCCACGGCCACCTCTTCGGCCACAATCTCGTCCAGAGATTCACCGCCCGAAATCGTCAGCCGCCGCGCCAGGCGGTGGACCGAGCCCCTGCCGAATTCAGGGGTGGTCATCGCACAACCTCGTCGACCCGGAGATGGCGGCCCTGGCGATCGAAGAACAGGCCACGATTGAGGGTCAGCGGATCGGCTTTGACGTCTGCCTCAACCTCCTTGAGCTTCCGGGCTGCGGCGGCGTCGGGCAATGGGCCACCGGTATGACCCAGCCCCACGAAGAATGCCACGCCATCCCACGACGTACCGGCGCTGTCGAGCAGGCCACGCATCTCGGACCACGCCATCTCATCGCCGATCAGGTGGGCATAGCTCGACTTGAGAGGGGCGACTTCGCCATCGGCGATCCGCACCAGAACGATGAACACGGTGAACGGCCCGGTGTCGGCGAACTGCGCCGTGAGCCACTGCTCGAAGTCGCTTTTCATATCAGAACTCGACAACCGGTGTCGGCGGCACATAGCGTTCGTACACCTGCAGGAAAGGCGTCCCACGCTCGGCCTCGTACCATGCTTCGAAGGCGCGAAACGCCGCGATCGGATCGGCGACGAGCGAAGGCTCCGCCTCCGCGTCGGCCGGAGGGTGCGCCGCGGCATACAGCGCTTCCGCGATCGGCCGCAACCAGTCGAGCAACGGACGAGCGCCCTCGCCCAGTTCCGACAGGTCCGTCTCGATCCAGCCGATCTCGCGGAACAGCGCGACGAGCTGGCGCTCGACCGCCACATCGCGGTCGGACTCGAGGGCGGCAACCCTCGCCATATCCGACAGCGCCCCGAGACGGCGCCAGGCAAAGGCACGGTCGCGCTCAGCCGCCTGAATCTGGGCTTCGACGCTGGCACGTACCGAACGCTCGGCGGCCTCGGCGGCGGTACAGTCGGCCTGCAGGCGGGCGATCAGGGATTCGGCGGCGCTGGGCATAGTCCCTGAAGTTGACCCGACCGCGAGGCTGCCGGCAAGCACCTCTCGCGAGGCACCTGCCGGCCGGCTCCTACTTGACGTACTTGAGTTCGACCTCGCCCAGTCCCGCGGCCACGTTCAGGCCGACGCTGCCTTCAACGCTCACCGGCTGCAGGGTGATCTGGCCGCTGCCACCGCCGACGAGGACGTTGGCGCCGACCCCGACGCCGACAGTGGCCGATGCCGTGGCGCCGACATAGCCGCCGGTCAGGGCGCCCGGCGCGATGCTGCCGGGTGCGAATACCAGCCAGACCATCTGGGCTTCCTTGGTGAAGCCGATGTCGACGCCATACTTCTTGATCGCGCCGGTGTACTTCTCCGCGACTCCGTCGGTACGGGTAAACAGGCAGCTCAGATCCTTGGACGATCCAAAGACAAAGCCGACGCCGCCCGCAACGGTGCAGGTCAGCGAGCCGACATTGGCCCCGCTTCGTCCAGCTGCTTGCGGCGTACCCGGCGCCGCCGGCGCTTGCGCCTGGGCCTGGATCGCGGCGCCCACCAGCAGAAGTGCAGCAGCGGTCGCTGCCCATACTGATCGTGACATTGCTATTCCTTTCGGTTGCCCGGCCTCACCGGGGAGTTGGCGGAGGGGAGTGAAATGTACGAACCCCGCCCAGTTCGTCGACTCGATTTCAGTCCATGCGACTCAGATCGTCCACGACCTCGTCGTACAGCCTGATGACATCGGTTGGCGATCTCTGATGTGATCCACATCAAAGAAAGACGCCGGCATGGGAGTTGGCGGAAGAGAGTGGGAGTCGAACCCACTAAGAACCGTCTGGCGGCCCTCTCTGGCTTTGAAGGCCAGCCGCCCCACCGGGAGCGATTCCCCTCCGTTGCCGATAATTCCCCAGATCAGGTGCTCTGTCACCTGTCGTGCTAGGGTCGGGCGCGGAGGGTGTGCGAAGATGTCCATAGAATTGAAGTATGTGATCGCCAATGTGTCGGACCTTCCGGCGGCCGTTGCCTTCTGGCGTGACACTGTCGGACTGCCGCTCAAATTCCAGACAGCGGATTGGGCGGAATTTGAAACGGGGCCGACACGTCTGGCCCTTCAACCAGCCTCGCCCGGGAATCCGGCGGGAACATGGCAGCCCGGCCTGCGGACTCCCGATCTCGCCGGCACGCGGGGGGCCTTGGCGGCCAAAGGGGTCGACATCCACCGCGAGCCGCGCGAGGAGCACGGCTTCCTGTTGTCCCTGTTCATGGGACCCGACGGTGGCCCGGTCAGCCTGAGTGGGCCCGTCCCTACGAAGGCGTAGCGATCGCGCCGTACTGGCCCAGTTTCTGCGGCACCGTCCGGCGCAGGTCACCGCGACGGACCGTGATGCCGTGGCGATCGAAGAATTCCAGAATCAGGATCGCGACCTTGCGACCATTGTCGAGCTTGTCGCGAAACTCGGCGGCGCTGAATTCCCGGCCGAAGGCATGGGCGATGCCAATCATCTCGGCCACGACAGGGCGCAAGAAGTACTGATCGGGCGCCACCTCGACCACCCGGCCGATCCGGCCCAGGCGCTGCAGCAACCTGCGCATCTCGGGCTCGGGCACGCCATAGGCCTGGGCGAAATCGCGGACACGCGGCGGCTTGAAGCGGTCGCGGACAAGCTCCGCCGAAATCTTCTTCCACAGGGCTTCGTCGCGCGGACCGAGGACCAGGGAATGGCCGGGCAGGCGGAGATACGGTCCATCGACCATCACCTTCTTGCTGCGCACCTCCTGGTCGAGCAGGACCTTGAAGACGGCGGCCGGCCAACGCTTCTTCAGAGACACGCGCAGCCGTTCGGGCTGCAGGCCCGGCGCATCTGCCTTGGCAGCGTGAAAGGCTTTGAGCGTTTCCACCACGTCCAGGCGCGCGGCCGCCAGCGTGTCGGCGAGGAAGCCGAAGCCCTCGAGACTGGCGCCGCCGGCATCGGCCAGGAGTCTTGCAACCTCGGCCGGCCTCAGGTTGCGCGCCGGCCCGAAGCGCGCAAGGTCAACAAAGCCGGAGTCCAGTCGCAGCAACCGGGGAAGCACCTCCGCGTCGTCCCGACCGAGGGCGGCAAGTTCGGCCAGCCGACCTGCTGTCCGCCGGTTGCGCGGCGGCCCGAACGGATCGACCACAGTTGCACCCGCGATCGTCCGCGTCGCCGAAGGGTCGCGCAGGATGACGCGGTCTCCGGCCAGGGCGCCTACCTTTTCCTCGAGGACAAGCTGCGCCAGCGCCGTGCCCCCAGGAGCCAGCCGTTCGCCTTCAAGCAGAGCGACGCGGCCCATGACATGCGCCGCTCCGAGATGGACATGCACAGGCGACCAATGCTTCAGCGGCTGCCCCTCGGAAGCCAGCAGCGTCAGGCGCACGTCCGGCCGGTCGGTCGGCGCATGCAGATCGGCGCTCACCACCCAGTCGCCGCGCCGAATCGACTCTTTGGACAACCGCGGCCCCGTCAGGTTGAGTGCGCAGCGTTCGCCGGCGCGGCCGACCTCCGCCGGCCGATTCTGCGCGTGCAGGGAGCGCACCCGGGCCTCCAGCCCCGAAGGCGTGAGCAGCAGGCGGTCGTCGACGTGGATTTCGCCAGCGTGGACGGTTCCCGTGACCACAACACCCGCACCCGGCAACACAAAGCAGCGGTCGACGGCGAGGCGCGCGAAGCCAGTCATGCCTTTGCGGCTTTCGCCGAGTGCCAGCAGCTTGGCCTTGAGTTCGTCTATGCCCTGCCCGGTCAGCGCCGATACCGGCACAATCTCGGCGCTCTTGAGCGAGGTCGACGCCAGCAGCGTTTCGACCTCGGCCATCCGCTCCAGAAGCTGGTCGTCGTTGACCAGATCGGCTTTGGTGAGTGCCACGATGCCGCGATCGAGGCCGAGGAAATTTACGATCTGCAGATGCTCGACGGTCTGCGGCTTCACACCTTCAGCCGCCGAGACGACCACGAGCGCCGCATCGATGCCGGTCGCCCCAGCCAGCATGTTGTGCACGAATCGTTCGTGGCCGGGTACATCGACAAAGCCGAGCTGGCGGCCGCCGCCCAGGTCGCTGTAGGCGTAACCCAGGTCGATGGTAATGCCGCGCGCCTTCTCCTCCTTGAGGCGGTCGGCATCGACGCCCGTCAGAGCTTTGACCAGAGCGGTCTTGCCATGGTCGATATGACCCGCGGTGCCGACGATCATGGCGCGCTGCTCATAACAGGGGCTCCATCGCCCGGCGCGCGGCCTCGGCGCGCTGCGACGGCTTGGTGTGTGCCTGCGCTTCGCGCAGGAAGCCCGTTGCGAGTTCGCCGGCGCCGCCGGTCTCGCCGCGCAACAGCCAGTGCAGTGCCTCCACCGGGTCACGCGCCACGCCCTTGCCGGCAAGGTAGGCGGCGCCAAGCATGGTCTGCGCTTCGGCGTGGCCGAGCCGCGCCGCCCGTCCCCACCATTCGGCGGCCTTGACCGGATCGCGATCAACTCCGAGCGCGTTGTGATGGATGTCGCCCAGGCGCGCCATGGCGCCGACGCGGCCGTGCGCGGCGGCCTTTTCAGCCCACAGTCGAGCGCCGCGGTAGTCCTGTGGGCAGCCGCCACCGACGAGCTTCATCCAGGACAGCATGTCCTGGGCGTCGGGGTCATCTTGTTCGGCGGCCTTCTCGTACCAACGGGCGGCTTCTGCCTGGTCCTGAACCACACCCCAGCCCTCATAGTAGCAGAGCGCCAGATTGCGCTGACCGCCGGCGTCGCCCTGTTCGGCGGCGAGACGGAGCCAGGCCGCGGCTTTCTCGAGGTCTCGCTCGACACCGCGCCCCTCGAGGAACGCGGCGCCCATGTTGCTCTGCGCCCGTGCCGATCCCGCCTGGGCAAGAGGCGCCCAGAGATCGAGCGCCACGCCATAGTCCCCAGCGTTCCAGGCAACAAGGGCCTCAGCCAGCCGCTGCTCGGCCGGCGCCGGCGATGCGAACAACCTACCCAGCCACGACATCGAGCCTGTCCAACTGGGCGGCAAAGGCGGCCTCGTCGTCGAGCGTGCGCAGATCCAGGAACAGCGTACCCTCGCCGATGCGGCCGATGACGGGAATGGGCAGGCGGCGCAAGGCATCGGCCAGCTTGTCGAGGCCGCTGCCGCGCTTGCCGCGGCCGTGCGCGGCAAGCGCAAAAGAGGACAGCAAATCCACTGGCAGTGCGCCCGAGCCAATCTGGCCCCGCACCGGCTCGATGCCGGCCTCGAAAGCGCCTGCCAGTGCATTGCGGAACGCTGGCAGCAGGCGCTCGCCTTGAGCGCGGATTTCCGCTGCAGGCCTCGCCAGCGCCTGGATCGTAGGCAGGCGCTCAGCCAGCCGGCCGGGATCGGCGTAGAGTCGCAGGGTCGCCTCGAGTGCCGCCAACCGCACCTTGTCGAGGCGGAGTGCCCGCTTCATCGGGTTGCGCGCGATACGTTCGATCAGATGCTTTCGGCCGACCACCAGGCCAGCCTGCGGGCCGCCCAGGAGCTTGTCCCCGGAGAACGTCACGACGTCGATGCCGGCCTCCACCGACTCCCGCGCGGTCGGCTCATGCGGCAGCCCCCAGGTTTCGAGGTCGGCCAGCGTACCGCTACCGAGATCCTCGATCAGGGGCACGTCCTTCGCGCGCGCGAGCGGTACCAATTCGGCGGCGGCGACCGACTTGGTGAAGCCCTGGATGGCGTAGTTCGAGGGGTGGACCTTCATGATCGCGCCCGTATCCGGGCCGATCGCGGCGGCGTAGTCCTTCAGATGCGTGCGGTTCGTCGTGCCGACCTCGACGAGGCGGCACCCGGCACGCGCCATGATATCGGGAATACGAAAGGCCCCGCCGATCTCGATCAATTCGCCGCGCGAGACGATCACCTCGCGGGCCCCTCCTTGCTGGCCGCCAGCCAGCGTGTTCAGGACCAGCAGCACGGCGGCGGCGTTGTTGTTGACTGCCGTCGCCGCCTCGGCCCCGGTCAGCCGGCAGAGCCATGGCGCCACATGGTCGTCGCGTTCGCCCCGCGCGCCGCCGGAGAGGTCGTACTCCAGCGTGGTGGGCGAGCGCATGGCCTCGACCGCCGCGGCAATCGCCTCCTCGGCAAGCAGCGCCCGGCCGAGATTGGTATGCAGGACCGTGCCGGTGAGATTGAACACCCGGCGTTGCGAGCGCTCGACGAGGCCGGCCAGCCGGGCCGTGCACCACCGCGCGCAGGCCGCTTCGTCGGCCACGTCGGACGCGCCACGCCGGGCATCGACCCAGGCGCGCAGAGCTTCGACGACGAGAGGCCGGCCGGCTCTTTCGATCAGCGGCGCCAGCGCCGGCCAGTTCGCCATGCGGTCGATCGAGGGCGGCCGCTCGGCGGTTCTGTTGGCAGCAGGTGCGCCTTCGGCGCGGTCGGCACGCGACACGGGTAGTTCCCCAAGACGGATGGCCGCCGGATACTTCCGGCGATGCCCCAAGATGGCTCAGGTCGGCTGGCCGATCAATCGAAAGACCGGCCAGCGGCGGCCCAGCCGGCGGTGCTATTGCCCGGCCACCGCCACGCCAATGCGGGTCACGACCAGCACCGTCGATGCCGACAGCCCGATCACGACGGCCAACCTGGTCGACGACGCGCCGACATCGTTCGCGATGAGCGTTTTGATAAACTTCATGTGACTTCCCCAAGCTCAGAAGAAAACCCAACCGGCCGGTCGGCGAACCCCTTCGCCTCGTCCGGCCAGCACCCTCGCCCACACCGCGAGCGGCAAGGCGTCATCCCACACATGCCCGGCGGAAGAAGCCGCTGGGCAGACCGCAAATCGAGACTTGAAACAAACCCCAATTACCGCGACGTCCGGGACCCCTCCCGTCTGTCGCTGCCAAGCGTATAGCGCAGTCGGACGTAACATCGATGTCGGGAGGCTCAGCCTTTGGTATCAAGCGTTTCCGCGGGCCGGTGAAGCGGTCAGCCGCCTTGGCGCTCCATGACGCCCAGCACAAAGGGATTGGGAACGCGGGCGAAACCCTCCTCGCCGACCAGGACATCGAGCCCGAGCGAGGCAAGATCGTCGGCGACCGCCTCGATGTCGCGCGCGCTCTCCAGGTAGAAGAGTTTCAGGTATCCCTGGCACTTCTCACAGCATTCCGCGCGAAGGTAGGACGTGCCGGCCAGCTGCCGGAAGGAGATCTTGTCGGTGCTGCCGCAGTGGGCACACCGCACGCGGACGTAGCGCCATGCCGTGGCACACAACGAGCAATGCAGGTGCCGGTGACCGAACTTCGTGCCGCCCGGCGACACGATCGCGGCGACCGGCGGCGAACCGCAGGCCGGGCATTCGCCGCCTTCCGACTTCCCGGCATCAAGGTCGGCCACGTCGAGGAGTGCTGCCATCCGCGTCCAGGCGACCTGAAGGGCTGCTGCGACGAAGACGGCCTGCGCCGCCTCGTCGGGTCGCACATCGCCATCCAGAAAGCGGCCGGCCAGAGCTTCGAGGTCCTCCGTTTGCGCCGACAGCAAGACGGCGCGCGCAGCCAGCGCCGGGTCAGGCAGGACGGCCTCGTCGATTGTCGCCAGGATACGCGACAGCGCCGCCCGCCAGCTGGCATCGCGCGGCCACACAGACGGATCGAGCGGCGCCCGTGCGACGAGCTTCGCTTTGGCGATCTCGGCCTTCCCGGGCAGCGAACCCGGCGGCAGACCCGATAGCGCTTCGTGCTGGGCCGCCATCAACGCGGCGATCATCCGCAGAAAGCCTTCGAGTTCGTGTCCGGCGGCGAGGCTGCGCAGACGCGCCGCACGCCGCGCGAAGACAGTGGCGAGGTCGGGCAGGACGACCGGCTCGCTCTGGGCGACGTCGCCCAGAGTGGTCTCGCCGAAGCCGGATGAAGGAGCGTCGGGGCCGGTGCTCAGGGCTTGCCGACTTCCTGGCGGAACCACTTGCGGTGGTGCTTCCAGCTCCAGCCGCGGGTCACCGAGCCGCGGGTCATCGCGCGCAACGTTCCTTTGACCCAGATGGCGGCATAGACGTGCACGATCCAGATCAGGATGGCGCCGATCGCGCACAGCGCGTGGACGACAGCCGACAGCCGCTTCTGGTCAACCGTGGTGTAGTTCTCGAAATAGACGTCCCACAGCACGAGGCCGCTACCGAGCAGCAGCAGGATGAGGATCGACTGGCCCCAGAACACCAGCTTCTGACCGGCATTGTACTTGCCGAGTTCGGGCAGACCCTCGTCGTCGTTGTTGATGACCTTGCCGAGATTCTTCATCCAGATCGTGTCTTCGCGGGTCCAGAAATTCAGCGCGAAGAACCGCAGGAAGAGCCCGAGAAAGCTGATCGCCAGCACCACGCCGATCCACGGATGGATGGCCCGTGTGGCCTGGCCGCCGCCGAACAGATGCGTGAGGAAGAACAGCGAGGGATGGAAAAGCGCCATGCCGCTCAGCGCCAGCAGGATCAGCGACGCCGCGGTGATCCAGTGATTGATCCGCGCCGCCGTCGTGTAACGGGCGACGGCGTTCTTGTCCCCGCTCATGTGCGCTTGCCTCCGGCCAGGTCGTCGCCCTTGCGCTCATCGGCCTCGGAGACCTCGTTCGGCCCCTTGGTGATGTAGTGAAGGAAGCCGAAGACGCCGGCAAAGGCGATGGCGGCGAGCGAGATGGGCTTCATCACGCCCTTCCAGAACCCGACCAGCGGACTGATCTTCGGGTCGTCGGGCAGGCCGGCATAGAGCGACGGCTTGTCGGCATGGTGCAGCACATACATCACGTGCGTGCCGCCGACGCCCGGCGGATTGTAGAGGCCCGCATTCTGGTAGCCGCGCGACTTCAGATCGACGATCCGCTTCTCGGCATGGCCGATCATGTCTTCCTTCGAGCCGAAGTAGATCGCCTGGGTCGGGCAGGCCTTCGCACAGGCCGGCGCCTGCCCCACGGCGACGCGGTCGACGCACAGGGTGCACTTGTAGGCCTTGCGGTCGGTCTTGGAGATGCGCGGCACGTTGAAGGGGCAACCCTTCACGCAGTAGCCGCAGCCGATGCAGTTCTCCGACACGAAGTCGACGATGCCGTTGGTGTACTGCACGATGGCGCCCGGCGCCGGGCAGGCCTTCAGGCAGCCCGGGTCGTCGCAGTGCATGCAGCCGTCCTTGCGGATCAGCCACTCGAGATCGTCGCCCTTCTCGATTTCGGTGAACTTCATCACCGTCCACGACGTCGGCGTGAGATCCATGGGGTTGTCGTAGCTGCCCTGGAAGTACCCGACGGGTTCAACCAGGTCGTTCCACGACAGGCACGCCGACTGGCAGGCCTTGCAGCCGATGCACTTGCTGACGTCGATCAGCTTGGCGACCTCGACGGTGGCCTTGCGGACCTGCGGCGGCGTCTCGGTAGATGCCGAGCGGCGGCGGATGTCGAGGGATTGCATGGTAGCCATTTTCTGCCCTCCTCCGCCTATGCCACCGCCGGCTGCGCCGGCGCGGTCGTTTTCTTCACGTCAACCAGGAACGCCTTGTACTCGGGCGTGTTGACGCTGGCATCGCCCACCGACGGGGTGATGATGTTGGTGCCGTAGCCCTTCCGGGTCAGGCCGACGAAGCCGTAGTGGATCGGCAGGCCGATCACGTCGCATGGCTTGCCGTCGACCAGGATCGGCCGCAGCCGTTTGGTGACCAGCGCCTTGGCCTTGATGGCGCCGCGCTGGCTGGAAATCTCCACCCAGTCGCCGCTGGCGATGCTCTTGGCCTTGGCCAGCCGCTCGCCCATCTCGACGAACAGCTCCGGCTGCAGCACGGCATTGCCATGCACGGCCTTGGTCCAATAGTGGAAGTGCTCGGTGAGGCGGTAGGTCGTCGCCACGATCGGGAACTTGTCCGGCGTGCCGAAAGACTTGGCATCGGCTGCGAAGATGCGGGCCACCGGGCTGGCGCTGACCTTGGGGTGCAGCGGGTTCGCCATGAAGGCGTCCATCGGTTCGTAGTGCTCGGGGAACGGCCCCTCGCGCATCGAGGCGCCGACGTAGAGCCGCCCGACACCTTCGGGATTCATGATGAACGGTCCGACCGTCCTTTCGGGTGCGACCGTCGGCGCATAGTCCGGCACGTCGGCGCCGGCCCAACGCGCGCCGGTCCAGTACACGTACTTCTTGCGCTCGCTCCAGGGCTTGCCCGACGCGTCCGCCGACGCGCGGTTGTAGAGCACGCGTCGGTTGGCCGGCCAGGCGAAACCCCAGTTGGGATGCACGCCGAGGCCGGTCGGGTCGCTCGCGTCCCGCCGCATCGAGATGTTGCCGGCCTCGGTATAGACGCCGGTATAGATCCAGCAGCCGCTGGCCGTCTTGCCGTCGGCCGTCATCATGCCGAATGTCGGCAACTGCTGGCCGGCCCGCAGCAGCACCCGCGACGGATCGGCAGGGTCGGTCAGATCCTGCAGCGCGTAGCCGTTGATCTCCTTCAGGATCTCGCCCGGCGCCGGGCTGGCGGCATTGGAGTACGGCCAAGTGAGGGCGCGGATCGGATCCGGGAAAGCACCGCCGCCCTTGGCGTACATCGCCTTCAGGCGGCTGTAGAGGCCGGCCACGATGTCGATGTCGCTGCGCGACTCGCCGGGGCCCTCCGCCGCCTTCCAGTGCCACTGGATGACGCGGCTGGAGTTGGTGAAGGTGCCTTCCTCCTCGACATAGACCGACGCCGGCAGCTGAATGACCTCGGTCTGGATCGCCTTGGGATCGGCGTTGTTGAACTCGCCGTGGTTTTCCCAGAAGCGCGCCGTCTCGGTCTCCAGCGGATCGATCACCACCAGCCACTTGAGCTTGGCGAGGCCGGCCCGCGTCTTGTCCTTCTGCGGCGCCGCCATCAGGATGTTCAGGCCCTGGCAGAACAGGCCGTTCATCTGGCCCGCCGCCATCATGTCGACCATCTTCATGGTGTCGTAGCCGGTGTCGAACTTGGGCAGGTAGTCGTATGCCCAGTCGTTTTCGGCCGTCGCCGCCGCCCCGAAGAAGGCCTTCTGCTGGCTGACGAAGAACTTGTTGTAGTTCTGCCAGAAGCTCGTCTGCCCCGGCCGGATCGGCTTGAAGGCGCGTGATTTCATGTAGTCGGCGAATGTCGTCTCGCGCTCGCTCGGCAATACCAGGTAGCCCGGCGTCGAGGTCGACAGCAGGGCGAGGTCGGTGATGCCCTGGACGTTGGCGTGGCCGCGCAGGGCGTTCACGCCACCGCCCGGCATGCCCATGTTGCCCAGCAGGAGCTGGATCATGGCCATGCTGCGGATGTTCTGGGCGCCGGTCGTGTGCTGGGTCCAGCCCAGCGCGTAGAGCGACGTCGCCGTGCGCTCGCCGTTGGCCGTTGAGGCGAGCAGCTCGCAGACTTTCAGGAACTTGTCCTTGGGCGTGCCGCAAATGCGTTCGACCATTTCCGGCGTGTAGCGCGCGGCGTGGGCCTTCAGCAGGCTCATCACCGAGTTCGGGCTCTGCATGGTCTCGTCGACCTTGGCCATGCCTTGGTCGTCGAACTGATAGCCCCAGTTCGACTTGTCGACGTAGTCGCGCTTAGAAGCGTCGTAGCCGGTGAACAGCCCGTCTTCGAACTTGTAACCCTCCTTCACCAGGTAGCTCGCGTTGGTGAAGGTCTTGACGTAGTCGTGGTGGATCTTGTCGTTGCTGAGCAGGTAGTTGATCACGCCCATCAGGAAGGCGATGTCGGTGCCCGGGCGCAGCGGCGCGTAGAGGTCGGCGACCGCCGCCGAGCGGGTGAACCGCGGGTCGACGACGATCAGCTTGGCGCCGCGGTTGGCCTTGGCCTCGGTGACCCATTTGAAGCCGCAGGGATGGGCTTCGGCGGCATTGCCGCCCATGATCAGGATGACATCGGAGTTCTTGATGTCATTCCACGAATTCGTCATCGCGCCGCGGCCGAAAGTCGGGGCCAAACTGGCCACCGTCGGACCGTGTCAAATTCGTGCTTGTGTCTCTATGGCGAGCATCCCGAGGCCGCGCATGACCTTGTAGGTCAGGTAGCCCGCCTCGTTGGTCTGCGCCGAGGTCGCGAAGAAGCCCGTCGTCAGCCAGCGATTGACCGTGACGCCATCGCGGTTCTTGGCGATGAAGTTCTTGTCGCGATCTTCCTTCATCAGCGTGGCGATGCGGTCGAGCGCGAAGTCCCAGCTCACCCGCTCGAACTTGTCGGTGCCCGGCTTGCGGTGCATCGGGTACTTCAGCCGCAGCGGGCTGTGAACGTAGTCGAGCGAGGCGGCGCCGCGCGGACACAGCGTGCCGCGGTTGACCGGATGGTCGGGGTCGCCCTCGATATGGATAACCGACGACTTGGCGTTCTTCGACTTGTCGCCCAGCGAGTAGACGATGACGCCGCAACTCACCGAACAATAAGGGCAGGTGTTGCGGGTTTCGGTCGCCCGTTCGAGCTTGAAGGGCCTGACGCCGGCCGCGAGCGCATCGCCCGCGCCGACAAATCCCAGGGCACCAACGGAAGAGGCGGCGAGGCCAGCGGCGCTCACCTTCATGAATTGCCGACGTGTCACGGCCATGAGCTGCTCCATCCCTAAGGACGCTTATTGAAGCGCCGAAGCGCCCCGTTTTCTTTTGATGCGTCACAGGGAGTGAAACGCCGTGGCGTCATGGAATCAACAGAAATCCGCCATAAAGTGGGGAAATCCCCAAAACCACCGTCAGGGCTTGCGCTGCAGGCTCCAGGTTTCCGCCAGCAACTCACCCATGCGGGCGGCGATCAGCCGGTTGCCCAGGCTCTCGTTGTCGGCCGTCCGGGCAAAATGGATATGGTCGGCGTAGATCGTGCCCTTTTCCTTGGCGAAGACGTCGCCCAGGTCGAAGATCGCGAGGCCGCGCTCGCGCAGGCTCATCATGCCGGTCGCGATCTTGCGATAGAGGGCGCCGTAGGACAGGTCGCCCACCACCCGCTTCTCCTCCTCGGTGAGGTCCTTGCCCCAGGCCGGCGACGGCTGCAGGAAATAGGCGGCCTTCACGCCGTTGTCGCGCGCCACCGCCTCGGTGCCGCGGACATACTTCTGATAAAGGCCGAGCTGCACGGCGAAGGCCCGCTCGTGGTCGCGCCGGATCGATTCGGGCATCGCGAACATGCTGTTCAGCGTCGTCTTCTTGTTCGACTTGAAGCTGTCCTTGCCCTTGGCCGCCGCCTCGATGCCGCGGATCACCATGTAGGCGGCATGGCTCTGCCCCAGGACCGGATTGAGGGCGAGCGTGCCGGCCAGCCGGCCCATCACCCAGCCGATCGCCGCGTCGCCGAAATTCTCGTCGGCGACGAAGGGATTGACGTCGATGAAGTTGCTGAGCGGCCGTTCCAGGCGCTCCTCGGCGCCCGGCCAGAAGAAGTAGTGCTCGTTGAAGCCGCCCAGGGTGACCACGGCGTCGACCGAGCCGGCATACAGCGTGAACAGGATGAAGGGCTGCGGTTCCTTCCAGGCGCCGTCCCCGCCGTTCAGCACCAGGAAAGGCTTGCCGGTCGGGCTCACGTACTTCCGGTTCAGCTCCTCCTCGAAATAGCGTGGCGCCGGCGGCGCTGCGTTCTGCCCGAGCTGGGAGGCCACTGATCCGCCGGTCAGCAGGACGACATATCGGTCTTCGCGCTTCACGACGGGGAAGTCGTCGCCGAACAGGCCGACGTTGTTGACCCACGGAATGCCGCACGGCGGATTGGCGTGGTGGACGAACGCCACATAAGGGTGCGGATAAAGCGTGTCGACGTAGCGGCAGGCCGAGCCCTTGGTGGCGTCGCGCACGTAGGTGTTCTGCGTCCGCTCGTAGAGCTGGGCAGCCGGCGTGTAGCGCCCATCCTCCAGGTAAAGCCAGGCGATCGCCGTCAGCTCGACCACCGCCAAGGCAAGCACGATGCCGACGGCGGCCGAAATCCAGCCGAAGATGCGCTGCTTCATGTTCAGCCCTCGCCTGTCACCTCTTTGCGCTGCGGATCGCCTGCCACACGCGGTGCGGCGTCGCCGGCATCTGGATGCTGCGCACGCCGAGCGGCCACAGCGCGTCCATGATGGCGTTCATCACCGTGGGCGTCGAGCCGACCGTGCCCGACTCGCCCACGCCCTTGGCGCCCAGCGGATTGGTCTTGGCCGGCACCGAGTCGTCGAGCGTGTTGCTGAAGCCGGGGAACGTGTCGGCCCGCGGCATGGCGTAGTCCATGAACGAGCCGGTGATGAGCTGACCGGTCTCGCGGTCGTAGACGTTCTCCTCGAGCAGCGCCTGTCCGATGCCTTGTGCGACGCCGCCGTGGATCTGCCCGAACACGATGGGCCGGTGCAGTGGGCGGCCGACGTCGTCGACCGTGGTGTAGCGCTTGAGCTCGACGCGGCCGGTGTCGGGATCGATCTCGACCTCGCCGACATGGGCGCCGTTCGGCCAGGCGATGCCGTCGACCGAATTGACGTTCTCGATATAGATGCGCTTGTCGGGCTGGCGTGCCGCCAGGTCGCCCAGGCCCACGCCGCGGTCGGTGCCGGCGATGGTGAACTTGCCGGCGGCATAGACGATGTCGGCGGCGCTCGCCTCCAGCGCGTCGGCCGCCAGCTCCTTGCCCTTGGCGACCAGCTTCTCGCTGCCGGTCAGGACCGCCGAGCCGCCGATATAGGCCGAGCGCGAACCCATCGAGCCGACGCCGCCCACCCGGTCGGAGTCGCCCATCGCGATCTCGATCTGCGACGGATCGATGCCCAACAGCTCGGACGCAAGCTGGGTGAAGCTGGTCTGCAGCCCCTGCCCCATGCCCTGGGTGCCCATCCAGATCACGACCTTGCCGTCGGCCTTGACCTCGTAGTGCGCCATTTCGTTCATGACGTTGGCGCTGGTCCACTCGACGTAGGACGCAAGCCCGCGGCCGTAGAGCTTACCGCGCTTCTCGGCCTCGGCCTTGCGGCCGGCAAAGCCCGCCCAGTCGGCCGCTTCGAGCGTCTTGCCGAGGAACAGGTCGAAGTCGCCCGAGTCGTACTTCTCGCCCATTGCCGTGGTGTAGGGCATCTGCCCCGGCTTCACGAAGTTGCGCCGGCGCAGCTCGGCCGGGTCCATGCCGATCTGGCGCGCCGCCGTGTCGACCAGCCGCTCCAGATTGAAGATGCACTCCGGCCGGCCGGCGCCGCGGTAGGCGCCGATGGTGGCCGAATTGGTGATCACGCAGGTGATCCTGAGGTCGACGACGGGAATGTCGTAGGTGCCGGTCGTCACCTTGGGACCGACAAACAGCGGGATGACAACGCCGGCCCGCGCCGGATAGGCGCCGATGTTGGCGAAGGCTTCCATGCGCAGCGCCAGGATGCGGCCGTCCTTGTCGAGCGCCAGCGACGCCTTGTGCAGCTGGTCGCGGCCGGCGGTCGTGGCGGCGAACTCCTCGCTGCGCTCGGCCCGCCACTTCATGGGACGCTTCAGTACCTTGGCCGCCCACACCGCCACCGACTCGTCGGGCTGGATGCCGACCTTCATGCCGAAGCCGCCGCCGATGTCGCGCACCAGGACGCGGATCTTGTCCTTGGGCATTTTTAGGATCACGTCGGCCAGCGTGTCGCGCGTCACCGACGGGTTCTGGCTGCCGATATGGACGACCAGGCGGTCACCGTCCCACTCGGCCATCACGGCGCGCGGCTCCATGGCGTTCACGATCAGCCGTTGATGCACGATGTCGAGCGACACCACGTGCGCGGCCTGCTTGAAGGCGGCGTCGGCCTTGACGGCGTCGCCGAAGCGGTTGAAGCCCACGACGTTGCCGGGGGCGCCCTTCCAGACCTGCGGCGCGCCGGGCTTCAGCGCATCCTCGATCTCGGTGACCGATGGCAGCTGCTCGTAGTCGACCTCGACCAGCTCGGCGGCATCCTGGGCCTGCTCGCGGCTGTCGGCCACGACGGCGGCCACCGCCTCGCCGACATGGCGCACGGCCTCGTGCGCCAGCGGCCGGCGCGGCGTCATCTCGGGCTTGCTGCCATCGGCATTGGGAAACATCGCGGGAAAGGAGAAATCGCCGCAGCCTTCCCGGGCCATGTCCTCCCAGGTGAAGACCGCGATCACACCGGGGGCTTTCCGGGCGGCCGCCGTATCGATCCTGGCGATCCGGGCATGGGCATGCGGCGAGCGCACCAGAACGACGTGTGCCTGTCCGGGACGCACGAGATTGTCGGCAAAGCCGCCGGCGCCGGTCAGCAGCCGGTCGTCCTCGACGCGCTTGATGTACTGGGCCTTGCCGAACACCGCCATACGCCACTCCTCGCTTGCCTGCCCAACCTAGCCCCCGGTTTGGGGGTCGGGCGGACTATAGCGGCGAGGCGGCGTCCGACAAGCCAGCGCGGCGGTTGGTCCCGCCGCTATTTCGCGGCGGCGGCCCCCGCCATGGCGACCACGGCGTCCTGCTCGGACGTCACGCCCGAGACGCCGATCGCGCCGATGATCTTGCCGTCGACGACGATCGGCACGCCGCCCTCCAGCGGTGTGATGCCGGGCTGGCCGATGATGCGCAGATTGGCGCCGCCCTGGGCGATGCCGTCCTGGAACGCCTTGGTCGGCCGCCGGAAGTTGTTGGCGGTAACGGCCTTGCCGATGGCGATGTCGACGCTGCCGATCTGCGTGTTGTCCATCTTGGAGAAGGCGGCGAGCCTGCCCGAACTGTCGACGATGGCGATGGCGACGGGCCAGTTGTTCTTCTTGGCCTCCGCCTCGGCGGCGGCGAGCGCCTTCTTGGCGGCATCCATCGAAATGCCGAGACCGTAGGCCGGCGGCGGCGGCGGCGCCTGCGCCAGGGTGCCGAGCGGCGTGGCGAGGACGAGGGCGGCGGCGGCCGCGATGGCGAACTTCTTCATGGCGTTTGCTCCCGGTTGCCCACCTCTGGGGGTGGTGCCGGGACTATGACCGACGCCCGCCCGCCGGACAGGCCCGCCGACGGTCACTTTCCAGTGAGAAGCTCAGTGCCTGAGGCCCGGCATCTCCGGCAGCGTCACGATGTGGATGCCGGCGCCCTCGAGGCCCTCGCGCACGGCCCTGGCGACCGCCACGGCCGTCGGGCCGTCGCCGTGGACGCAGATCGAATCGACCTGGCAGGCGATGCGCTTGCCCGAGGTCGAGTAGATCGCCTGCTCGTCGACCATGCGGCGCACATGGGTCACTGCCTGGGCCGGATCCTTGATCATGGCGTTGGCCTGTCTGCGCGGCGTCAGCAGGCCGGCGTCGGTGTAGGTGCGGTCGGCGAAGATCTCCTCGGCCACCCGAAGCCCCAGTTTGCGCGCCGCCGTGCCCTGCGCGGTATTGGCCTGGGCGAGGAAGATCAGGTCGCGGTCGACCGCCTTGGTGGCGCGCGCGATGGCCTCGGACATTTCCAGGCTCTCGGCCGACATGTTGCCCATCATGCCGTGCGGCTTGATGTGCGTGACCTTGGCGCCATACAGCGCCGCGATCGCCTGCAGGGCGCCGAGCTGGTAGGCGATGTTGCCTTCGAGTTCCTTGGTCGTGAGGTTGATCACGCGGCGGCCGAATCCCTGCAGGTCGGCGAAGCCGGGATGGGCGCCTATGCTGACGCCGTTCTCGGTGCAGAGCTTGACGGTGTCCATCATGACCGTGGGGTCGCTGGCGTGGAAACCGCAGGCGACGTTGGCCGAGGTCACGATCTTCAGCACCTCGGCATCGTTGCCCATCACCCACGGACCGAAGCTCTCGCCGAGGTCGGAGTTGATGTTGACGAGCCCGGCGTTGCTGGCGGCCATGGGAGACTCCCTGAATCGAAGGCGCTATCCTAGCAGATGTGAGCGTCCGGTACCTATCCTGCGGCGATACCGCCTTCACCGTCGAGTTCGGCAACGAGATCTCCCCCGCGATCAACGGGCGGGTGATGGCGCTGCATGCCGCGATCGGCCATGCCAGGGAGGCCGGCGAGCTGCCGGGCGTGGTCGAGACGGTGCCCACCATGCGCTCGCTCATGGTGACCTACGATCCGCTGGCCACGTCCCGCGCCGACCTGCAGCCGCGGGTCGACGCGTTGATCGCCCGCGGCCTGCCGGCGGAGGTCACGACCCGCCGCGTCACGCTGCCCTGCTGCTATGACGACCCCGAGTTCGCCTCGGACCTCGACGACGTCGCCGAGCGCACCGGGAAAAGCCGGGAGCAGGTGATCGCCGCCCACCTCGCCTCGGCCTTCAAGGTCTACGTGCTGGGCTTCATGCCGGGCCTTGCCTATGTCGCCGGCCTCGACCGCAGTCTCTACCTGCCGCGCCGCTCGCAGCCGCGCGTGCGCGTGCCGCGCTCGTCGGTGGCGATCGCCATGGACATGACCACCATCTATCCCTTCGAGAGTCCGGGCGGCTGGCACCTGATCGGCCGCACGCCGCTCTGGATGTTCGACAAGCGACGCGAGCAGCCGGTGTTCCTGGCGCCGGGCGATTCGCTGTCCTTCCGACGCATCGACCGCAAGACCTTCGACCGCCTGGCGCGCGAGGTCGAGGCCGGCACGCTCGACTGGTCGAAGCTGGTGAGCAAATGAGCGTCCGAAGGAAGCAGCGGCTCTCGTCGCTGGTCGGCTTTCCTCCCCACGCAGTGGTGAGGTGGCCGAAGGCCGGAGGGGTCATGAGTCAGAGCAACGGCGCTGAGACCCATGACCCCTCCGCCAAAGGCGCTGTAACCAGCGCCGGCGCGGGGCACCTCCCCAGCCTTGCTCTAGGCGATTCACACATTTCTGAGGCTCCACCCTTTGGCGATGCCGTGGAAGTAGTCGAGGCCA
>JAIETA010000118.1 GCA_019745575.1 Reyranella sp.
CGGCCGGGCCGGCCGCCGCCGGCCCTTGTCTTTCGGCGGCCGCCCAGTAATGTCGCGCGCCCGCCACATCCTGGGCGCGGTTCAGCTTGAGGATATCGTCATGCGTTTGTCGCTGACGCCCGTTTTTGTCGCTGTCTTTCTCTTGTTCGCAGGAGCTGCTGCCGCCATGGACAAGGAAAATACCCTCTACATCGATCTCAAGGACGGCCGCGTCGTCATCGAGATGCGCCCCGACCTCGCGCCCAACCACGTGGCGCAGATCAAGAAGCTCGCCCGCGAGGGCAAGTACGACGGCATCGTCTTCCACCGAGTCATAGAAGGCTTCATGGCCCAGACCGGCGACCCCAATGGCACCGGCAGCGGCGGCATGGGCGAGCTCTTGAAGGCCGAGTTCTCCAAGGAGCCGCATGTCCGCGGCGTCGTCTCGATGGCCCGCACCAACGACCCCAACAGCGCGCGCAGCCAGTTCTTCATCGTTTTCAAGGACTCGAACTTCCTCGACGGCCAGTACACCGTGTGGGGCAAGGTGACCTCGGGCATGGAGCACGTCGACAAGATCAAGCGCGGCGCGCAGGGCTCGGGCGCCGTCGCGGCCCCAGCCGACAAGATGATCAAGGTCCAGGTCGCCGCCGACGTGAAGTAGACCGCCTCATCAGGCGGCTGTCCGCACCCGTCGAATAGACCAGGGAGCGGCACACGGGATGTGCCGCCAACCGGCGGCAGCCGTGCCGCTGCCTGTGCCGCCGGGCGATGATTTGCCCGCCGCCTCAACGGCTTGCCCAAAACCTCCGGCACGACGCCGATGTCCCGCCGCAACGGCTCCGAATCGCGGCGCTGTGCCGCTCGCTGATGGCGCAATCGGCTTCTTCTGACACCAAATCGCGCCGAACCACCTCGAAACGCGTTCTTTCAAGGGCAGCGCCTGGGAACGGGGCGCGGGCGGGCCGGGGGAATGGCGGAAGCGCACCCCTGCCAAGGTAGTCAATTTCCTAGCATTTTCCTGCCGATCCTGCGAATCCATGTTTGCATGGCTGGCAGGATCGAATTGCAGGGCGCGGGGGCCTTGCCGTCGACGCGCCGGTGCGCCCGTCCCGCCGGCGATTCGGGGCCGATGAACGAAGCAAGAGTAGCGCAATCGTGGGCGTCCGCGACGAGACCAGCCCTGACAGGGGGCACCGAGAGGCATATTCTGGACGGGTGATCGCCCTCGTTACCCGCGCCACGGCGACCTTGGCCCTCATCGCTGCCGGATTCTGGGCCGCCCTCGCCCCGCCGCCGTCGCTGCGTCGGCGACGCCCCTGCATGCCGGGAGCGTCCCCTGTTCGTGCTGCGAGGGGCAGGCGGCACTCGGCAGCGGCGTCGTATGCCCCGGCTGCCAGGCAGGCGTTCCTGCGGAGGCCGCGATGCCGGTCAGGCACGCGATCGTCACGGCGGCTTGGCCGGGCAATGTTCCGCCGGGAGCTGGCGGCATCGACCCGGCACCGGCCGTACCTCCGCCCTGCTGACCAGTCGCCATAACCCGATTTTTCTCATTCAACGGAGAACGACATGTTGCGTACGATCCCCTCCACTCTCGTCCTGCTGTTCGCCTTCGGAGCAGCCGCACACGCAGCCGAGTGCTGCGATGGCGGGCCTTGCTGCGAAACGGCGAGCCCCTGCTGCGACGAATAACGACGACGGACGTCCGCCGCTCGAGTGGGGCGGGCGTTTCCTTGCGCGCTCGCGGCGTGAGCCCTGCTCCAAGGGGAGCGAGAGCGTCACCTTCGCCAACTTGCCCCGCCAGTTTGTCCTCGAATTTCTGCGTCAGCCACTCGATACCGAGAAACTTCTTCAGGAGCTTCGCCAGCACCTCGTCGATATCTTCTCAGGTCCAATGTTGGCCCAGTTCGCAGCGGTCGAGGCAGCCGGCGCTGTTTCTGCTCCGGTATCACCACGCCCACGAGCTTGTTGTTCCATTGCCTGCTTCGTAAGCTGCATTCTCCAGCGCTTGGAGGTTTGGCAATAGAATGACAGTTCCTTCGGGTTTCGACCTCACCATCGGCAGCCTGGCGAAGCGCACAGGCGTCAAGGTGCAGACGATACGCTATTACGAAACGATCGGGCTGCTGCCCTCGCCGGACCGCACCGAGGGAAACCAACGCCGCTACAACGACCGCGCCGCCGGGACGTTACGCTTTATCCGCCATGCCCGCGACCTGGGGTTCGAGATCGACCAGATCCGGGGCTTGCTGTCGCTTGCGGCACATCCCGATCGGCCGTGCGCGGACGCCGATGCCATTGCCAGCCACCACCTAAAGCAGGTCGAGCAGCGCATCGCCATCTTGCAGGCCCTGCGCGGCGAGCTGAAGCGCATGGTTCGTCAGTGCTCCGGCGGCCGTGTAGCGACCTGCCGGGTGATCGAGGTGCTGGCTGATCACGCTCATTGCCAGACCGAGCACCGCAGGGCCGCATCGGGCGGCATGGCCCGATAGGAGGCGGCCCCACGAACGTCGCGTCAGCGCGCTCCGGCGCTGTCGAGGGCTTTCGCCATCTCCTCGTAGCTCCGAACGCCGCGCAGAACCTTGTCCCCAATAACGAAGGTCGGCGTGGAATTCACATTGTGCTTCTGCTGGCCGGTGCGCAGTTCCTCGGCGATAGCGGTCGACAGCTTGTCGTCTGCAAGACAGGCTTCGAACATCGTCCGGCTGATGCCAGCCAGCAGCCCGATCTGGGCAAGCCCGGCTTTGGGGTCCTGGCTATGGGCCCAGCCATCGTGGCTGCGGTACAGCACTTCGATAAGGCCGAAGAACTGCTTCCGCGGCGCGCACTCGCTGAGAACCGACGCCATCAGTCCAACCCGGTCGAACGGAAAGTGGCGGTAGACGAGCTTGACCTTTCCCGTGTCGATGTAGGCCTCCTTGAGACGGGGGAGAACCTCGAGATGGAAGCGCTTGCAATGGTCGCAGGTGAGCGAGGCGTACTCGATCAGCGTGACCGGCGCATCGACATTGCCGAGCACTCGCTCGGACAAAGGCGGCGTCGAGGCCGACGCGGGTGCGGCACGAAAGCCGAACACCGCCGCGACAAACAGGAGAACAAAGAAGGGGGCTCTGCCGATCTTGGACATTCGACCTCCGGTGCCCGGGGCGGGCAAAGCATAGTCTGCATCCTCCAGCGGCTGGAGCTTCAAGCGAAAATCCTCATGGTTTGCCGTCGGCTAGGGACGTTGAGCCGACCAGCTGCCGAGAACCATTCAACAGTGGCCATGGTCGCGGAATTCATGGCCGCGTTTGTGGGCTGGAGCCATTCAAGACGAACACACCATGCGGCGATTTTCCTACCGGAATGCTCGCCACCATCTTCATCTCCCCGAGATCCACGACCGCGACCCGACGCAGGAAGCGTTGGGTCACCCAGAGTTCCTTGCCGTCGGCGGTCATGTCGATGCAGTCGGGACCGCCGGGCACGCGGATCTGATTGACAACGCGCATTTCCTGGGTGTCGATGCGGGAGACCGTGCCATCCACCCGATTGGTCAGGAAGTAGTGGCGTCCGTCACCCTGAGACAAAAAATTGTGCGAACCGCGGCCGGTCTTCAGTCGCCCGATCAGTCGGCCATCCTGCGGATCCACGACGACAAGTCCGTCTTCGCCGGTCATCCCCACCAGGAGCCGCCGGTCGTCGGGCAGCATCACCACGCCGGCCGGCGAGATGCCGACGCCGACGTTCCACTTCATCCTCTGGGTTTCGAGATCGATCGCGATGAGCCGCCCGGTCTGCTGGATCGTAACGAACACCGTCTTCGACTCCTTGTCGAAGGCCAAGTGGCTTGGAAGGGACTCGATGAAGATGCGCTTCACCAGCTTGAAGTCTCTGGCGGAGTAGATATCCACATGATCGAGCCGGTACGCCGCCGTCACGAACCACTTGCCGTCAGGACTGAAGCCGAGCTGGTAAGGGTCGACGATGTTGGTGATGACCCGGCGTCGTTCGCCCGTTTCCGAATCCAGCTCGAGCAGTTCGTTCGTCAAGGTCGAAGCGAGAAAAACCGTCGACCCGTCCGCCGACCGGATGAGATGATGCGGTTCGCGTCCGATCGGCAGCTTGGCCGTCTCCACTCGCTTGCTGCGACTCACGACGCTGTAGTTCGTGTCGTCCGAGTTGAGAACGAGCACGCCGTCGGCCAGCGCGGGCGCGGTTGCGCCGAGCAGCGATGCGATCATTGCGCCCAACCAGCTCCTCATCATTTCTGCCTCCGAGAAGAACTCTTCTCTATATCCATCGTCCGACCCGCGCCCTGTAGGCGTCGTATGCCGATCCAAGTCTTGACGAGAGATGGGTCTCCTCGAGTCGGATCTGAATCGACATGGCAAAGATCGCGAGGCTAAACGACGTCAGCGTCAGGGCATTGGGCGCAATCAGTACGACTCCGAGAAACATCCCGGCCATGCCCAGGAAAACTGGATTCCGGCTGAACCGGAACAGACCGCGTTCGACGAACTGCGCGGGCTCCTGATCGGGGACACCGATCCGCCACGCGCGCCCCATCTGGAATTGCGCCAGAGCGGCAACGACGACTCCTCCCAACATCACGACAAGCCCGAGCAGCTGAATTCTGGACGAATGCGCCCACTGGAGGGGTCCGGAGAACTGTTCGAGGAACGGCCATCCTGCACGCAAGGCGAAGACGCCCAGCAACACGGCGAACGAAAGACGAAATGCTGCCTGGCTCACACGTTGGGTCGCGTCAGCATCCAGTACGTAGACGGGTCCACGGCTTTCCTTGGCGACACGCAGGGTGCCCGTGACGAATGCTGCCGCATGCAACGCCAGCAGGGCAAATGGTCCCCAGCGGAGCAGTTCGGAGAAATCGAGTGACATCTTGCGATCAGCTCCGCGATGCCAGAACGCGACGTATCTTCTGCAGCCCCACGTCCCGCTTCTCGTGCAGGTCAATCGTCGAGCGAAAGTTGCCGGCACGGTCGAGCAGATAGACCGACGCCGTGTGATCGACGGTGTAACCGCCACTCGGTTGAGGCACCTTCTTGAAGTAGGCGTTGAAGGCCTTGGTGGCCTCCTCGATCTGCGCCGGCGTGCCGGTCAGCCCGAGAATGCCGCCGGCAAACACGGAGATGTAGTCCTTCAGGACAGGGACGGTATCGCGCTCCGGGTCTACCGTCACGAACAGCGCTTGCACGTCCTTGGCGTCGGGCCCGAGTTCCTCCAGGAGTTGCGACATCAGGGAGAGCCCGGTGGGGCAGACGTCGGGACAGTTGGTGAAATCGAAAAAGACCAACCGGACCTTTCCGGCGAACGTCTCCGGGCCGACGTTCCGGCCGAACTGATCGACCAGCCTGAAGCGCCCGTCCATCGGCTTGCCGAAAGTCTCCAGGACGTTGCCGCCTCGACCCTCGCGATTCTCCTTGCCAAGGCCCTCGATGGGCACAGTCCAAGCGGCGTAGGCTGCCACGGCGCCGAAGGCGACCAGCACGGACAGGGCGACGACTTGCAGGCGTGGCGACATGGTGGTTCAGGGGCTCGAGGAAGTGATGGATGCGGCAGGGTGCTGGTCGTGGGCCGGCTGTTCTCCCATTCGGACCAGCGTGAGGAAGTAGAAGCCGAGGCCGACCAGCGACAGCGCGACAAGCATGAAGAGGTTCTTCTGCCGCTTGGTTTTGGCGTTCGAGATCGTCGCCTATTTCATGTCCGGCACGCGATCAGCGACCATGGCGCAGCAGCCGCAGGGCGTTCAGCGTCACCAGCACCGTGGCGCCGGTATCGGCCAGGATGGCCGGCCACAGGCCGGTCAGGCCGATCACCGTCGTGATCATGAACACCCCCTTCAATCCAAGGGCGACGACGATGTTCTGGTGGATCACGGCCATCGTCTGGCGCGACAGCACGATCAGTCGGGCGACGTCCGCGACGTTGCTATTCAGAATGGCGGCATCGGCCGTTTCGAGCGCCACGTCGGCGCCGCTGCCCATGGCGATGCCGATGTCGGCGGCGGCGAGAGCGGGCGCGTCGTTGATGCCGTCTCCTACCTGGGCGACAGACCGGCCGGCTCGACGCAGCTCGCCGATGACGCGGAGCTTGTCCTCCGGCATCAACTCGGCACGATAGTCGACCCCGCCCAGACGCTCCGCGACAGCCGCCGCCGTTCGGCGGTTGTCGCCAGTCAGAATCAGGCTCTCGATTCCCAGCGCCTTCAGCCTGGTGAGGCCATCGCGGGCATCGGCGCGCGGCTCGTCCCGGACCGCCAACACGCCGAAAATCTGCCCGTCCGCGACCAGAACGGCGACGGTCTTGCCGTCTTCCTCCAGTTCGCCGATTCTGCCGGCGAGATCAGGCGCGACGGTCGCCCGACCCGAAACGAAGCGTGGCGCCCCCAGGAACAGCGCACGCCCGGAGACCTTGCCTTCGACGCCCTGGCCACCGATGGCGCGCGAACCCTCCGCGGCGGGAACCGCCACCGAGTCCGCCTCGGCGCGCGCGAGGATCGCGTGTGCGATGGGATGGCTCGATCCGGCCTCCAGCGCCGCGGCCAGCGCGAGGACTTCCTTCTCGTCGCCTGCGACGCCGACGACGTCGGTCACTGTCGGCTTGCCCTCGGTCAGGGTGCCCGTCTTGTCGAAGGCCACGACCTGCAGCTTGCCGGCCGATTCCAGAACGGAACCGCCCTTGAGCAGCAATCCGCGGCGCGCGCCGGCCGACAGGCCGGCGGCGATGGCGGCCGGAGTGGAGATGACGAGCGCACACGGGCAGGCGATGAGGAGCAGCGCGAGCGCCCGGTAGATCCACTCAACCCACAGCCCGCCCAGCACCAGCGGCGGCACGACCGCGACCAGCAGGGCGACGGCGACCACGGCCGGCGTGTACCACGCCGAGAACCGGTCGATGAAGCGCTCGGTCGGCGCCTTGGCCTCCTGCGCTTCCTCGACGAGACGGATGATGCGGGCGATCGTGTTGTCGGCCGCCGTCTTCTCGACGATTACCGACAGAACGCCGTCGCCATTGATGCTGCCGGCGAAGACCGCATCGCCTTCGCTCTTGGGCTTGGGCACGGATTCACCCGTGATCGGTGCTTCGTCGATCGAGGACGAACCGACGACGATCCTGCCGTCGGCAGCGACGCGGTCGCCGGGCCGAACGCGGATGCGCTGCCCGACGACAAGCATCGTCATGTCGATTTCGCGGACGGCATCGCCTTCTTCGACCAATGCGGTCCTGGGCACGATGTCGGCGAGGGCGCGGATGCTCGCACGCGCGCGCCCGGCAGCGTAGCCTTCGAGCAATTCCCCGATCAGAAACAGGAACACCACCACGGCGGCTTCCTCGGCCGCGCCGATGACCACGGCGCCGGCCGCTGCGATCACCATCAGCATCTCGATGCTGAACGGGGAGCCGGCAAAGGCCGCTGCCACAGCCCGACGCGCGATCGGAAAGGCGGCGATGGCGGTTGCGGCGATGAAGACCCAGGAGGCGCGGTCCGGCATCACCAGCGACAAGCCGTAGGCAGCAGCCACGAGCATGCCCGCGGCGGCTGTTATCCTGGCTTTGCCGGCCTCCCACCACGACACGTCACCCAAAGAAGCGCCGGCAGCGTGCAAGTCCGCTCCGGACCCATCAGGCAGTCCACCCCGTGCAACCCCGGTCAGTTGGAAACCGAGAGCGCTGACCGTGCTCTCGATCTTCCCCGCGGAAACCAGAGCGGGGTCAGCCTCGACCGTCAACGTGCTGGTCGCGAACGAAACCTTGACTCCAGAAACGCCCAGTATGCGGTGTACCGCCGTTTCGATCTTGCCGCTACAGGATGCGCAATCCATGCCGTCGACTCGAAATAGGAAAACTTCCCGAGACGATGCGGCGGTTGAAGGCGAGGATGTCACAAGTTCGTCCTTTCATGACTTGACCCCCATTCTGCATCCTCCAGTCACTAGAGGTACAAGAGGGAAATAGATTGTTTGCGCCAGCATAAGCTGGCTCATCGGCGCGCCCGCAAGCGCACGGCATGAAAGCCGGCAGTCGCTCATGAGCAATCACTCGAAGTCAGACGGATACGCCAAACCAAACCCTTCTGGTCAAAAACCTCCCAGGTAATGGCCACGCCTGCCTCCAAAAAGATGTTTGGCGGCGTCGTGCAATAGGTCTTCTTCATGAGGTTCCCGTTCATTGTTTCGGCGGCACGGGGATCGGTTGAATAGAACTTGCGGAGCTCGTCGGCCGTGCCCTGCGATTCGGGCCTTACCTTCATCGTGTAGACCACATCGGCCTTGTGTCGCTTCACCTGCACCAGGTCGCTGTGTCGGTCGACCTGGCGGGGCAGAGAAGCCGACAATTTGTCGAGCACCGCATCGAGCGCCGCGATGGCCGGACGCCCGATACCAGGAATGTCGGCATCGGCAATCACGATGCGCCAGCCTTTTCGGGCCATGCACGGCCCGGTCACCCGTGCGAGTTCGATCGACGCCGCCTCGCGATCCGTCCGGGCGAGTTCGCCGATCCGATCGGCATCGGCCCTCGAAACCTCGCGCGGATCGTTGGCGCAGGCATTCTGGTCATTGGTATTGTCGGCCTGCTTTGGAATCTTTCCGTCGGTGCGATATGCCCTGCCGATTTCCCGCCCCGTGAGAACGGACAGCATCGACAAATAGCCGTCGGCGTAGGCAGGGCCGACCGAAAGGGCCACGAGCTGCACGCAATACAATGCGATCATCGCCGCAAAAGTCGACATGCGATGCGCCGACGATCGAGCGGAGAACATTCTTGCTGCCATCATCGTCGCCCTATGGCCGTTTCCTCCAGCTCGCATCGCAATCGCGGTCACCGCGGAGGTCGGCAAACTCCGCGAAGAAATTTCCATTGCCAGCATCAGCCAACAAGGGGGTCATTGGATTCACGTGGCAGATAGGCGATCCGAAGCTTTCCTGACCGGCCATTCAATTCCACGTCGTCCTGCCATACCCACTGAAGGCAGGAATCGTTCATCCGTGCTCTTGCTGCTACTGTCTCCGAGATGACCAAAGACGCCCGCAGCGGGGAGGACAGGCGTTCCAGGCGCTCCGCCACGTTCACGGCGTCTCCAAAAAGGGTGAACTCGTCGTGCGATCCGCTCGCCAGGATGCCACCGATCACCGGGCCATAGTGCAGACCTATTCCTGCATCAAGAGCAGACCGTCCGTCTGAAAGCCTGTCGATCTTCCACTTCGACAGCGAGCGCTGCAGGTCCACGGCACATTCCAAGGCTCGGGCGGCGTCATCCGGCGCCGCCCGTGGTTGTCCGAACGCCGCCATCACGCCATCGCCGATGAACTTATCGACCACGCCGCCGCGGAGGAATACGGCCTGCGTTACAAGTTCGCGGTATTCGGCGAGCAGCTCCGCGATCTCTTCCGGCGCAGCAGCTTCGCTGAAGCGCGTGAAAGATCGCAGATCCACGAACATGACGGCGACCTCGCGCCGGCTTAATCGCAAGGACTCACTTGTCGTCTGCAAGTCCGACAACACACTCGGGGGGAAAAAGCGCGCCAGGTTTCGGCGTCGTCTCTCGTTCGTCACGGCGCCCCGAAGCAGAACGTTGTGATCGCTGGTCAGTAGCCAGCACACGAGCGCCGCGAAGGCAAAAGCGGCAGCAAGAGCTGCTTCTGCCCAGAGCCACCGCCATTCGTCTTTACTTCCGACATGATTGCCAGCAGCCACTGCCAAAAAGGAGAGCCAACCAAGAAGTACCAATCCCGCGAAGAGCAACACGAGACGGGGCTTCAAGCGAAGAGCAACGTGCGTCAGCAGGAGGAAGCCGACGGCCAAAGAGAGCGCAGTAAGGCCTTGATCGATGCCCGAGGGAGTGACGGCAAAAAGATGAGCATGTAACAGGACAACGACCAGTACGGCGTCGGTAACAACGAAGGCCGCGGCAAGCCATTCCGGCCCGCGCTTGGCCATTGCAAGCGCGAGCAGGGTGGCGAGCCCATAGCTTACGACGATATTCGCATGAACAAGAAGGTCATCATGGTGCTCGGCAGCAACAAGATTGACGACGAGAATCAAGAAGGCGACCAGTCGAAGCCAAGCCGATCTGGTCTCACGCCGTAAGCGCCGCTCGTCACGCGAGAGCGATGGCTCGCTTGAGGCAAGTTCGAACATGCTCAAGATGTCCAGACAGCGGCTGCGTAGCGAGCGGATCGCTCACGCAGCCGCTCGAATCCTCTACGTTCTAGAATTTCGCCTGGGCGGACTTTCCCGCCGGGTTCTTGATGACCAACGTGACGACAGCACCCGACGGGATCGGTCCTTTGGCCTCGCCCTTCAGCGCGCTGTCGCCGGCCGGCGCCAGTTGCACCGTCTCGCGATTGCCGCCGGACACGATCAGCACCGATCCGCTGAAACCCTTCGCCGGCATCGGCTTGTTGCCCTCGTCGAGGATGTTGATGGTCACGACGTTGCCGGCCAGCACCAGTTCGGCGTGGACGCCGGCGACGTCCTGCATGAGGCCACCGTTCGGTCCTTTCATGTTGCCATGGCTGTGCTGGGCCGCGGCCGCGCCGGCCCACAGCAGCAGGGCGGCGACGATCGTCAGTTTCTTCATGTGCTCTCTCCTTGTTGAACTTGTCGTTGAATCGGTCTGTCGCGATGAAACAGCGCGTACAGCGCCGGCAGGACCACGAGCGTCAGGATCGTGGACGAGATGATGCCGCCGATGACGACGGTGGCGAGCGGACGCTGGACCTCGGCGCCGGCGCCGGTGGCGATCGCCATCGGCACGAAGCCGAGCGAGGCGACCAGCGCCGTCATCAGGACGGGACGCAACCGCTTCATGGCGCCCTCGCGAATGGCCTCGGCGACCGGCAGCCCGGCGGCGCGCAGCTTCTGGATGAAGGAGATGATGACGAGGCCGTTCAGCACCGCCACGCCGCTCAGCGCGATGAAGCCGACCCCGGCACTGATCGAGAGCGGGATGTCGCGCAGCACCAGCGCCGCGACACCGCCGGTCAGCGCCAGAGGCACGCCGGTGAAGACCAGCGCCGCGTCGCCGACCGAGCCCAGGCTCATGCAGAGCAGCAGGAAGATCAGCAGCAGGGCCACGGGCACCACGATCGCCAGCCGCTCTGAGGCGGCGACGAGCTGCTCGAACTGCCCGCCCCAGCCGATCCAGTAGCCGGCCGGCAGCTTCACCTTCTCGGCGACCTGGCGCTGGACCTCGGCCACAAAGGAGCCGAGGTCGCGGTCGCGCACATTGGCGGTGACCACCACGCGGCGCTTGCCGTTCTCGCGGCTGATCTGGTTGGGGCCTGGCGCCACCTCGATCTCGGCCACCGCCGATAGCGGCACGTACGGCGCCGCCGTCCCGATGCCAGTCTGCACGATCGGCCGGCGACCGCTCTCGCCCGCCCCCGCCGCCTGCACGGGCACGGGGATCGGCAGCGAACCCAGGGCATCGAGGTCGACGCGCAAGTGTTCGGGAAGACGCATCACGATGTCGAAGCGCCGGTCGCCCTCGAAGATCAACCCGGCCTCCTTGCCGCCGACCGCGATCTCGACGACTTCCTGCAGTTCGGCGAGGCCGATGCCGTAGCGCGCCAGTGCCAACCGGTTGGGTTTCACGGTCAGCATGGGCAGGCCCGCGACCTGCTCCGTCCGCACGTCGGCCGCCCCGGGCACGCCCTGGAGGACCGACTGTACCCTGGTGGCGACGGACAGCAGCGTGTCGAGGTCGTCGCCGAAGATCTTTACGCCGAGGTCGCTGCGGACGCCCGAGATCAGTTCGTTGAAGCGCATCTGGATGGGCTGTGTGAACTCATAGTTGTTGCCGGGAATCTGGGCAACCCGCTTCTCCATGGCCGCCACGAGGTCGGCCTTGGGCAGGTCCGGGTTGGGCCACTGGCTGCGCGGCTTCAGCATGATGAAATTGTCGGCGACATTGGGCGGCATGGGGTCGGTCGCCACCTCGGCGGTGCCGATCTTGGCCACCACCTCCTTGACCTCGGGAAATTCCAGCAGCGCCTTCTCGAGCGCCTCCTGCATCTGCACCGCCTGGGTGAGGCTGGTACCGGGAATGCGCAACGCATGCATGGCGATATCGCCCTCGTCGAGCGAGGGGATGAATTCGCCGCCCATGCGCGAGGCCGCGACGCCGGTCACCGCGACCAGAAGCACGGCCAAGCCCACGATGACGTGGCGCAGCCGGACCGCCTGCTCGAGCACCGGCGCGTACAAGCGTGCGGCGCCGCGCATGAAAAGGTTCTCCTTTTCGGCGACGCGGCCGGTCACCAGCAGCGCCACGGCGGCCGGCACCAAGGTCATGGAGAGGATCGCCGCCCCCGTCAGCGCCAGCAGCACCGTGAGCGCCATCGGCGTGAACATCTTCCCCTCCACGCCGGTCAGCGTCAGGATGGGCAGATAGACGACGCCGATGATCAGCGTGCCGAACAGGCTGGGACGGATCACCTCTCGCGCGCCGGCGAGAATCGTGCCGAACCGCTCCGAGCGGGTGAGAACGCGGCCACGGCGATGCTGCTCCTCGGCCAGCAGGCGCAGGCAGTTCTCGACCACGATCACGGCGCCGTCGATGATGATGCCGAAATCGATGGCGCCGAGGCTCATCAGATTGGCACTGATCCTGTTCTCGACCATGCCGGTGATGGTGAACAGCATTGCGAGCGGAATGACGCAAGCCGTCACGAACGCCGCGCGAAAATTGCCCAGGATCAGGAACAGCACCACCACGACCAGCAGGGCACCTTCGAGCAGGTTTTTCTCGACCGTCCAGATCGTGGCTTCGACGAGCTGGGTACGGTCGTAGAACGCCCGCGTCACGACGCCGTCGGGCAACGAGCGGGCGATCTCATCGAGCCTCGATGCCACGCGCTGCGCCACGGTTCGGCTGTTGTCGCCGATCAGCAGCATGGTCGTGCCGATCACGGTTTCCTGGCCGTTGAGGGTTGCGGCGCCGGTGCGGAGCTCCGGCCCCTCCTTCACCTCGGCCACGTCGCCGACGCGGATCGGTACGCCGCCGCGCGAACCCACGACGATGTTGCGGATCTCCTCCAGGTTGCTCACCTGGCCCGGCGTGCGCACCAGATACTGCTCGCCGTTGCGCTCGATGTAGCCCGCGCCGACATTGGCGTTCTGCGACATGAGGGCTGCCATCACGTCGCGGAAGGTGAGCCTATAGGCGATCAGTCGTGCCGGATCAGGCAAGACGTGGAACTGCCGCTCATAGCCGCCGATGGTGTTGACCTCGGCGATGCCGGGCACGGTGCGGAGCTGAGGTCTGATGATCCAGTCCTGGATGGTGCGCAGGTCGGTCGCCGAATAGGGCTCGCCGTCGGGCTTCTTCGCGCCGGGCTTGGCCTCGACGGCGTACATGTAGATCTCGCCGAGACCGGTCGAGACCGGCCCCATGGAGGTTTCGGTCCCCGGCGGCAGCTTGTCCTTGGCCTGCTGGATGCGCTCGTTGACGAGCTGGCGGGCGAAGTAGATGTCGGTGCCATCCTTGAAGACCACCGTCACCTGGCTGAGGCCGTAACGCGACAGGGAGCGCGTATATTCGAGCTTCGGCAAGCCGCCCATCGCCGTTTCCAGCGGAAAGGTGATGCGCTGTTCGACCTCCAGGGGAGAATAGCCCGGGGCGACGGAATTGACCTGGACCTGGACGTTGGTGATGTCCGGCACGGCATCGATCGGCAGGCGCGTGAAGTTCCAGGCGCCCAAAGCGCCCATCGCGACGGCGGCGACGATCACCAGCCAGCGATTATGGATCGAGAAGTCGAGGATGCGGTCGATCATAATTCCTCCTCCCCTGTCATCAGGGGAGGTGGCCCGTCACACGGGCCGGAGGGGTCATGACCCCTTCGCCCTCGTAAGACGAGGGCACTTCCCCTTTGCGGACTCCGCAAAGGGGAAGGGAAGACCGTCGGGCAGGGTCTAATGATCATGGGAGGCGCTCGCCTTGCCGATCTCGGCCTTGATGACGAAGCTGTTCTTTGCCGCATAGACGTCGCCTGCCAACACGCCGAACTTCACCTCGACCCAGTCGGCATCGCGCCCGCCCAGCTCGACCTCGCGTGCCGCAAAGGTCTCTCCCTCGCGCACGAAGACGACCGTCTTGCCTTCGAGCGTCTGGATCGCGCTCGACTTCACCGCAACGTCGACCGGCGTCGCTGACAGCACGACACGGCCGACGACGAACAGGCCCGGCCGCAGCCTGCCGTCGTTCGGCACGACGGCGCGCGCGATCGACGACTGGGTGTCGCTGGCGCCGAGGGGCGAGACGTAGTCGATCCGGGCCTCGATAGGCGGGCCGCCATCCTCGACGTCGATCGAGACGGCATCGCCCACCCGCACACGCGCGAAGTCACGGCGGAAGACGGCGAAGTCGATCCACATGCTCGAAAGATCGGCGATGGTGAAGAGCGGCTTGGCCTCCGAAGCAAACTCGCCCAAGGTGCCGTCGCGATCGATCACGGTGCCGTCGATCGGCGCCTTCAGCTCGTAGGTCGTGAGGCTCTGGTTGCTCTCGACCGTGGCCAGCACTTCGTCCTTCTTCACCTTGTCGCCCAGGCGCTTGCGCATGCTGCGCACGACGCCGGGAAAGCGCGGTGTCACCTTCACCAGCGCCTCCTGGTTGGGCTGGATCATGCCGTTCAGCCGCAGGATGTCGCGCAGTTCGCGCGGGCCGGCAGGCAAGAGCTCGATGCCCGCGGTCGCCACCTGGGCGTCGGTCAGTTTCACACCTTCGTCGTGGTCGTCGTGACCCTTCTCGCCTTGCGCGCCTTCACCATGGCCCTTCGACATGCCGACCTTGGCCGACTTGGCGAATTTCGGGTCGAAGATGTAGTAGCCCGAGCCGGCCACTGCTGCGGCGCAGACCACGGCGATCACCAGGTATTTCAGGATCTTCGTGGTCATCTCGCCCTCGCGAGCTGCATTGGACTGCCGATCAACCCTTCGATGGTGGCGACCGAGGTGTGGAAGCTCGCCAGTGCGTCGTGCTCCATCAACTCCGCGTCGGCGACGGTCCGGTAGGCGTCGAGGATCTCGAGCAAGGTGAAGCGTCCCTGCCCGTATCCCGCCTCGATTGTCGTGAGCGTCGCTCGTGCCGTGGGAAGGATCGTCCGGCGCAGCAGATCGACTTGCAGCAGGGCACCGTTGGCGCTGTCATGGGCCTTGCCGACAACGGCGATCAGGGTGAGGCGATTGATCGCCTTTTCAGCCTCGGTCCTCTGCGCCGCTTCCTGCGCCTCGCGGATGCCGCCCCGGTTTCGGTCGAGGACCGGGATCGGCAGCGAGGCACCGAAGCGCACTGCATTGTCCCCGGTCTGACCGTAGTATCGCCAAGCCAAGCTGGCCGTGACGTCCGGCACGGCTTTCAGCCGCGCCGAGATCAGCTCGGCATCGCGGCGCGCACGGACGGCGGTCCAGCGCATGAGCTGCGGGTTGTCCTCGATCGCCTTGATCGCACTGTCGAGCGGCGCCGGCCGCGCGATGCGGCCGAAATCGCCGGAAACGGCGGTGAAGTCGGGTTTGTCCATACCCATGAGCGTGGCGAGCTCACGCCGCGCGACGGCAAAAGCGAGTCGCGCCCGCTCGCGTTCAAGGCGCGCCATCCCGACAGCCGCCTGTGTGCGCGAGACCTCGGCCGGAGAGGAGGCGCCGGCCTCGACGCGGCGCTGCATGAGCGGTACCAGTTTTTCGAGTACGGCCGCCTGTCGGTCGAGGATCTGGATGCGCCGCTGGGCCGACAGGGCCTCGACGAACGCGATGGTCGTCTCCGACAGAAGCTCCAGCCGCGTCGCCTCGCGTTCCAGCCGCGCAGTGTCGTAATCACCCAGCGCCGCCTGCACGCGCGCATCGCGCTTGCCGCCCAGTTCGATGAGCTGACTGAGCTGCAGGGTAGTCTCGACAGCGCCGACGGCGCCGACGGCGCCGACGGCGCCGATCTGGCTCATGGCGAAGTTGTCGACCTCGAACCCCACGGTCGGATTCGGCAGGACGTTGGCCTGCTCACGCCGCCCATCGGACATGGCGATGGTGCGGTCGGCCGCGGCGAGGCGTGGACTGGCGCTGGCAGCCTTTTGCAAGGCCCGGGGCAGCGTCAGCGCACCATTCCCCTGGCTCTGCGACCATGACGGCGGTACCAGCACGACGAGCAACGCCGTGCAAAGCAATCCTGCGACACGAAATGTCATGAAAAACCCTGAGCAGCCAGTCTTCAACTCGCCGCGCCGGACAACACCGGCACGGCAGACGAAATGTGACTAGGTCTAGGTTCTGGGGGGTGGAGCGACGGCCGGTTGCCGGAACGTGAATAAATGAAGTGCAGGGCCGGCGGGAATTGGCCCAACGACGGTCATGCCTTCAAGGCTCTGGCCGATCGCGGGAAACGCCACGACCGCGCAGGAATGACAGGCTTCGACCGTGGCATCCGTAGCCGAACGATCGGCATCGGGTTGTGCTGCGCCGACCGCAAGATAGTCGGCCTGGACCGACCTGAAATCAGCACCGACATGCAGGATGCTTGCCATGGCAATGACAACCGCACAGGCCATCCCGATCAGGGACCTGAGGGCGCAGAGCCTCGCACGCAATTCAGGAAACACATCGCTTGGCACACCATACTAGACACTGCCGCCGGCCTCCCGTCAATGACCTGAGACGAATCGCGCACGTGCGCGCTTCGCTCAGCCCTCGCGCGTCACCGTGTGATAGGCCTTGGAGATGACCTGCCAGCGGCCGTCGACTTTCAGCAGCGTCAGGTAGTCCGTGAAATAGCGCGGCGGGATCTGGCACTCGACCTTGGCGAAGGCCGTGGCCGGGCCGGAAAAGTCGATCGACACGATGCGGTCGGCGCGCGGGCTGCCCTTGGACTTGGCCGACTCGCGGCTTTCGACCATCTTGAACCAGTCGGCGCGCGGCATGTCGACGGCCTTGCCGTCCCCGCTGGCCGCGTAGAGATGCGAGGCCGGATGGAACGCCTCGCCGAGCTTCTTCGTGTCGCCCTCGTGAAGACCGTCGAAGTAGGTTTTTAGCACCTTCTCGATCGCCGCGACGTCGGACTGCATCGTTCCTTCTCCCTGCTCAAACCGCGCCGTTGGGCGCCACCAGAATCTTGCCGTTGCGCCCGCCCTTGTCGGCATGCGCCAGCGCCTCGCGTATTTTGTCGATCGGATAGACGGTATCCACCGGCGCGCCCAGCCGGCCGGCCACCACCTGGGCGGCGAGGTCGGCGTAGATCGCCCGGATTTCCGGTGCCGAGCGCCGGGCAAGGCCGCGCCCCAGCATGAAGCCGGTGAGCCGCACGCCACGGTAGATGAAGGCGCTGCGCCCGACCTTGGGATCCTCGCCGCTCATCGAGCCGTAATGGACCACGGTGGCGTCGTTCGCCACGCAGTCGACCAGCCGGCCGGTCGCCGTACCGCCGATCGCCTCGACGCCGAGCTTGATGGCGACGTCGCCGGTGACCGCGGCGACCCGCGCGGCGAGGTCGTCGCCGTCCACAATCACGAGATCGGCGCCCAGCGCCTTGAGGTCATCGGCGAGTTCCGGCCGGCGCACGACGTTGACGGTACGCAGGCCGCGCTGCCGGGCGAGCACGATCAGCAGCCGCCCGACCGCCGAGTTGGCGACATTCTGGATGACCCAGTCGCCGGGCTTGAGGTCGACGAAGTCCGACAGCATGAGCTGCGCGGTCGGCGGGTTGATGCGGACCATCGCCGCCTGGCGCAGATCGATGTCTGGCGGCAGCGGGATGGCGTCGTCGGCCGGGACGCGCCGGCGCTGGGCCCAGTTCTCGCGCTGCAGGTTGATGACGAGGTCGCCCTTCCGGACATGGCCGACGCCGTCGCCGACCGCGATCACCCGGCCGACGCACTCCGCGCCCGGCGTCGCCGGCAACGGCGGTTTTAGCCGGTAGCTGCCGCGGCAGAACCACATGTCGGCGGGATTGATCGGAAACGCCAGCACGTCGAACACGACCTCGCCGGGTCCCGGCGCGCCGACGTCGGGCACCTCGACGCACCGCGCGACTTCCCAGGGCGTTCCGTACCGGTCGATCTGTACCTGTTTCACGCCGTGCCTCCGTCGACTGTCCGCCGGACCGCTGTACGGGCCCTACTTTGATGGCCCGGGGATTGCTTATAAGGTGATTCGACGAGGGGAAGAAACGCCGGATGGCCGCCAAGGCATTTGACGAGATGAATTCGGGGGCGCCGGGCGCGATCCGCGCCCCGTACCGCAGCGTCGCCGACTGGCTCAGGCGAACCTCACCGGAGCGGATCGCGGCGACCCGCCATGAGGTCGACCTCTTCTACCGGCGCCAGGGCATCACCTTCGGCGCCTACGGCGCGACCGAAGGTCACGAGACGACGATCCCCTTCGACATCATCCCGCGCGTCATCGCCTGGGACGAGTGGGAGTTCCTGCACAAGGGCCTCGTCCAGCGCGTCCGGGCGCTCAACGCATTTCTCGTCGACGCCTACGGCCAGCGCGAAATCTGCCGCGCCGGCGTGGTCCCCGAGGCGCAGATCCTGATGAACGCCGAGTTCGTGGCGCTGGCGCAGGGGCTCGCGCTGCCCGGCGGCGTGCACGCCCACATCGCGGGCATCGACCTCGTGCGGGTCGGCGAGAAGGACTTTTACGTCCTGGAAGACAATGTCCGCACGCCGTCCGGCGTCTCCTACGTGCTGGAGAACCGCGAGGTCATGATGCGGCTCGCGCCCGAGCTCTTTTCGGCCATGCGGGTGCTGCCGGTCGCCAACTATTCGGAGGAACTGCTGGCCACCCTGCGGTCGGTCTCGTTCAGCGACGACGCCGAGCCCAACGTCGTGCTGCTGACGCCCGGCCACTTCAACAGCGCCTATTTCGAGCACGCCTTCCTGGCCGACGAGATGGGCATCGAACTGGTCGAAGGTTCCGACCTGTTCGTGGACGAAGGCCGCGTCTACATGCGCACCCCGCGCGGGCCGAAGCGCGTCGACGTGATCTACCGCCGCGTCGACGACGCCTTCCTCGATCCGCTCGAAATGCGGCCCGACTCCTTCCTCGGCGTCGCGGGCCTTCTGGGGGCGTTGCGCGCCGGCCGGGTCAACATCGTGAACGCGCTGGGCAACGGCGTGGCCGACGACAAGGCGACCTACACCTACGTGCCCGAACTGATCCGCTTCTACTTGGGCGAAGAGCCGATCCTGCAGAACGTGCCGACGTGGCAGTGCGGCCGGGCCGACGACTGCAAGTACGTGCTGGAACATCTCGCCGAGCTGGTCGTCAAGGAAGTGCACGGCTCGGGCGGCAAGGGCATGCTGGTCGGGCCGACATCGAGCCGGACCGAGATCGAGGAGTTCGCCGCCCTGGTGCGGGCGCGGCCGGACAACTACATCGCCCAGCCGACCCTGGCGCTGTCCACCTGCCCGACCTTCGTCGGCCAGGGCGTGGCGCCGCGCCATGTCGACCTGCGGCCCTACGTGCTGTCGGGCCGCAAGGTCACCATCATCCCCGGCGGGCTGACGCGGGTCGCCCTGAAGGAGGGCTCGCTGGTCGTGAACTCCAGCCAGGGCGGCGGCACCAAGGACACCTGGGTGCTGGCGCCATGACGAAGTCTTTCATGAGCGAGCCGGAGGCTCGCGGTCCGGAAGATCATGAGTCTTGTGGACCGCGTATGTGGACGGCCCCCTGTTTGCAAG
>JAIETA010000316.1 GCA_019745575.1 Reyranella sp.
AACCACTGGTACCACGCCGACATGAACTATCGCGGCGTGATCAACATGCTGGCGATGTGCGGCTGCGTCGGCCAGTCGGGCGGCGGCTGGGCCCACTATGTCGGCCAGGAGAAGCTCCGGCCGCAGGCCGGCTGGGCGCCGCTCGCCTTCGCGCTCGACTGGGGGCGGCCGCCGCGGCAGCAGAATTCGACATCGGCGTTCTACGCCCACACCGACCAGTGGCGTTACGAGACGATCAACGTCGGCGACATCGTCTCGCCGACCGCCCCGCCGGGCAAATGGGACGGCGCGATCATCGACTACAACATCCGCGCCGAGCGGATGGGCTGGCTGCCGTCGGCGCCGCAACTGGAAACAAATCCGCTGCAGGTGGCGCGTGACGCGGCGGCGGCAGGCATGGAGGCCAAGGACTACGTCGTGCAGAAGCTCAAGAGCGGCGAACTCAAGCTGTCCTGCGAGGATCCCGACGGCCCGAAGAACTGGCCGCGCAACATGTTCGTGTGGCGGTCCAACCTGCTCGGCTCCTCGGGCAAGGGGCACGAATACTTCCTGAAGCACTTGCTCGGCACCTCACACGGCGTCATGGGCAAGGACCTCGGACAGGAGGGAGCCGCCAAGCCGGCCGAGGCGGTTTGGCATGAGGAAGCGCCGCAAGGGAAGCTCGACCTCCTGGTGACACTGGACTTCCGCATGTCCACGACTTGCGTCTACTCCGACATCGTCCTGCCCACCGCCACCTGGTACGAGAAGAACGACCTCAACACTTCGGACATGCACCCCTTCATCCATCCGCTGACGGCAGCGGTGGATCCCGTCTGGGGCGCGCGCAGCGACTGGGACATATATAAGTCGATCGCCAAGGCGTTCTCGCGCGTCGCGCCCGAGGTGCTGGGCGTCGAGAAGGACGTCGTGCTGACGCCGATCATGCACGACAGCCCGAACGAGATCGCGCAGGCGGTCGGCGTCAAGGACTGGAAGCGCGGCGAGGTAGAGCCGATCCCGGGCAAGACGATGCCGACCGTCACGGTGGTCGAACGCGACTATCCCAATGTCTACAAGCGCTTCACCTCGCTGGGGCCGCTGATGGAAAAGATCGGCAACGGCATCAAGGGCATCGCCTGGCCGACCGGTCGCGAGGTCGAGCACCTCAAGCACCTCAACGGCGTCGTCGCGGCCGACGGTCCGACCAAGGGCCTGGCGCGCATCGAGAGCGACATCGACGCCGCGGAGGTCGTGCTGATGCTGGCGCCGGAGACCAACGGCGAAGTGGCCGTCCGCTCATGGGCGGCGCTGTCCAGGACGACCGGCCGCGAGCACACGCACCTGGCGCTGCCGAAGGAAGACGAGAAAATCCGCTTCCGCGATGTCGTGGCGCAGCCGCGCAAGATCATCTCGGCGCCCACCTGGTCGGGGCTGGAAAGCGAGAAAGTCTGCTACAACGCCGGCTACACCAACGTCCACGAACTGATCCCGTGGCGCACGCTGACCGGGCGCCAGCAACTCTATCAGGACCACCTGTGGATGCTGGCGTTCGGCGAAGGCCTTTGCGTCTACCGTCCGCCGCTCGATCTCCGGACCATCCGGCCGGTCATCGACAGCAAGCCGAACGGCGAGAAGCAGATCGTGCTCAACTTCATCACCCCGCACCAGAAGTGGGGCATCCACTCGACCTACACCGACAACCTGATGATGCTGACCCTGTCGCGCGGCGGACCGATCGTCTGGCTGAGCGAAATCGACGCCGCGAAGGCCGGCATCGTCGATAACGACTGGGTCGAGGCCTACAACGTCAACGGCGCGCTGGTAGCCCGCGCCGTCGTCTCCCAGCGCATGAAGGAGGGCACGCTCTTCATGTATCACGCGCAGGAGAAGATCGTGAACGTGCCCGGCTCGGAGATGACCGGCAACCGCGGCGGCATCCACAACTCCGTCACGCGCGCCGTCCTGAAGCCGACGCACATGATCGGCGGCTATGCCCAGCAGGCCTACGGCTTCAACTACTACGGCACCATCGGCACCAACCGCGACGAGTTCGTGGTGGTGCGCAAGCTCGGCAAGGTCGACTGGCTGGAGCGGCCGCACAAGGACGCCGCCGGCGCCCCCGTGCTGCGCGCCGCCGAGTGAAGGGGAAGTATCATGAAGATCCGCGCCCAGATCGCGATGGTTCTCAACCTCGACAAGTGCATCGGCTGCCACACCTGTTCGGTCACCTGCAAGAACGTGTGGACCAGCCGCGAAGGCATGGAATACGCCTGGTTCAACAACGTCGAGACCAAGCCCGGCATCGGCTATCCCAAGGACTGGGAGAACCAGAAGCGGTGGAACGGCGGCTGGACCCGCAAGCGCAACGGCAGGATCCAGCCCAGAATCGGCTCGAAATGGCGCATCCTCGCCAATATCTTCGCCAATCCGGATCTGCCGGAGATCGATGACTACTACGAGCCCTTCACCTTCGACTACGAGCATCTCCAGAAGGCGCCCGAACTCGAGGCATTTCCGACGGCCCGGCCGCGGTCGCTGATCACCGGTCAGCGCATGGAGAAGATCGAGTGGGGCCCCAACTGGGAGGAGATCCTGGGCGGCGAGTTCGCCAAGCGTTCGGCCGACAGCAACTTCGAGGGCGTCGAGAAGGAGATCTACGGCCAGTTCGAGAACACCTTCATGATGTACCTGCCGCGGCTTTGCGAGCATTGCCTCAATCCGGCATGTGTCGCGGCATGCCCGTCGGGAGCGATCTACAAGCGCGAGGAGGACGGCATCGTCCTGATCGACCAGGACAAGTGTCGTGGCTGGCGCATGTGCGTGTCGGGCTGCCCCTACAAGAAGGTCTATTTCAACTGGTCGTCGGGCAAGTCGGAGAAGTGCATCTTCTGCTACCCGCGCATCGAGGCCGGCCAGCCGACCGTTTGCTCCGAGACCTGCGTCGGGCGCATCCGCTACCTCGGCGTGATGCTCTACGACGCCGACCGCATCGAGCAGGCGGCAAGCGTCGCCGACGAGAAAAAGCTCTACGACGCCCAGATGGATGTGTTCCTCGATCCCGGTGACGAGGAGGTGATCGCCCAGGCCCGCCGCGACGGCGTGCCGGATGCCTGGCTCGAAGCGGCGCGCCAGTCGCCCATATGGAAGATGGCGATGGAGTGGAAGGTCGCGTTCCCGCTTCACCCCGAGTACCGCACGCTGCCGATGGTCTGGTACGTGCCGCCGCTGTCGCCGATCCAGTCGGCGGCCGAGGCCGGCAAGATGGGGGTCAGCGGCGCCATGCCGGACGTGCGCTCGCTGCGCATTCCGCTGCGCTACCTCGCCAACCTGCTGACGGCCGGCGACGAGGAGCCGGTCGCGCGCGGACTGGAGCGCATGCTCGCCATGCGGGCTTACATGCGGTCGAAGACCGTCGACGGTGTGATCGACGGTGCGATCGCGGCCCGTGTCGGGCTGACGGCGGCGCAGATCGAGGAAATGTACCACATCATGGCGATCGCCAATTACGAGGACCGCTTCGTGATCCCGACGGCGCACCGCGAGACCTCGGAGGATGCCTACCAGCTCCGCGGCGCCTGCGGCTTCAGTTTCGGCAACGGCTGCGCTCCCGGCGACGAGGCCGGCAATCTGTTCGACGGCGGCAAGCTGCGGCCGAAGAATCCGATGGAGGTCGCGTGATGAAGACGCTGAGAGCCCTCGCCGCGTTGATGTCCTACCCGACCGCCGAACTTCTCGCCGCCGCCGGCGAGGTCCGCGATGCGATCGACCGCGAAGCGCTCGTGCCGCCGGTCGAACGGGCCGCGCTCGGATGCCTCATCGACGAACTGGCGGGCGGCGATCTCTTCGACCTCCAGGAGCGCTACGGCCTGCTGTTCGACCGCACGCGTTCGTTGTCACTCCATCTCTTCGAGCATGTGCATGGCGAGAGCCGCGACCGCGGCCAGGCGATGGTCGACCTGCTGAAGCTCTATGAGGAGAGCGGCTTTACGCCGACGACCAGCGAATTGCCTGACTTCCTGCCGCTGTTCCTGGAATATGCCTCGACGCGTCCGGCCCAGGCGGCGCTCGACCTGATCGGCCAGCCGGCCAACGTCGTCGCCGCGCTCCGCGAGCGGCTGGCCAAGCGAGGTTCGTCCTACGCCGCGGTGATGTCGGCGCTGCTGGCGCTCGCGAAGGCCCGACTGGACGAGACTGCACTGGCGGCATTGCGCGCGGAGCCCGATCCGGAGCCCGACGACCTCGAGGCGCTCGATGCGGCCTGGGCCGAGGAAGAGGTGACCTTCGGGCCCGGTGCTGCCGGCGCCTGCGGCACCGAAGGCCTTGCCGGCCGCCTGCGGGCCGCGATGCGGCCGGCCGAAGGTGTCGCGCCGCCACTCACGCGTGGCAGGCCACGGCGGCGTGCTGCCGCCACCCCGTCCAACCAGGGAGTCGCCTCATGAGGGACTTCATCTTCCAGCTGCTGTTCGTCTGGTATCCTTACGTCTGCCTGACGGTGTTTCTGCTCGGCAGCCTGATCCGCTTCGACCGCGAGCAGTACACGTGGCGCGCCAGTTCGAGCCAGATGCTGCGCAAGCGGCAGCTCACCTGGGGCTCGAACCTGTTCCATGCCGGAATCCTGTTCCTGCTGCTCGGACACACCGTCGGCCTGCTGACGCCGACGTCGGTCTACACGCTGGTGATGACGGTCGAGCAGAAGCAGCTGATTGCCGTGGCGGCCGGTGGCGTCGCCGGCGTGGTGTGCTTCGTCGGCCTCACGATGCTTCTGCACCGGCGCCTGTTCGACGTCCGGATCCGCAGTACCAGTTCGGCCATGGACATCGCCATCCTGGCGCTGATGTGGCTGCAACTCTGCCTCGGTCTCCTGACCCTGCCGCTGTCGCTCGCCCACTCCGACGGCTCGGTGATGTTGATCCTGTCCTATTGGGCGCAGGGGATCGTGACGCTGCACCCGGTCGATCCGGCGACCCTCCAGGGACTGGCGTGGCCCTATCTGACCCATCTGGTGCTCGGCATGACGCTGTTCCTGGTCTTTCCGTTCAGCCGCCTGGTCCATATCTGGTCGGCGCCCGTCTGGTATCTCGGGCGCCGCGGCTACCAGGTCGTGCGCACCCGGCGGCCGCAGCCGGCATCGCGCCGGCCGGCGGAGTGAAGGCCGTGGGCACCGAGCCATCTGCCGGCGTGCAGCGTCCGGCCCGGCGGCGCACCTCGCGCCCGGTTCCGGTCAGCGTCAACGGTGTGGTCATCCCGGCCGCGGCGATCGCCCGCGAGACCCAGCACCATCAGGCATCGGATCCCGACGAGGCCTGGCTGCTGGCAGCACGGGCACTCGCCATCCGCGAGCTGCTGCTGCAGGAGGCCGACCGTCTGGCGATCTCCGCCGAGCCGATCGACGACGGCGAGGGCCGCCACGAGACGGAGGAAGAGGCCCGATTCCGCGCCCTGATCGAGCGCGAGGTCGTGGTGCCGCGGGCCGACGCCGCGACGTGCCGGCGGTACTACGACCGCAACCGCCGGCGCTTCCGCTCGCCCGACCTCTTCGAGGCGGCGCACATCCTTCTCGCGGCAGCTCCAGGCGACGCCGCGGCGCGAACGGCGGCCCGCCAGGCGGCGCGGGCGCTGATCGCCGAACTGCTGGCGGACCCGGCTGGATTTGAGGCTGCGGCGGCCGCCCGCTCGGCCTGCCCGTCGTCGCGTCAAGGCGGCTGCCTGGGGCAGGTCGGGCCGGGGCAGACGGTCGCCGAGTTCGAGTCGGCGCTTCGGGGCATGATGCCCGGCGCGGTGCACCCTGAGCCGGTCGAGAGCCGCTACGGCGTGCATGTCGTCCGGCTAGACCGGCGCATCGACGGTGAGGAACTGCCGTTCGATCTCGTCCAGGAGCGGATTGCCGACTATCTCGACGACGCCGTCCGGCAGCGCGCGCTGCAGCAATATGTGTCGGTTCTGGCGGGCCGCGCCGCCGTGGCCGGTGTCGATCTCGCCGCCACCCGGGGACCGCTGGTGCAGTAGGGGGCGGCATGCTGCTGAGCGGGGTTCTGGAACGGCTGGGCGAGGAGGGCTACGCGGCGGAAGCGCTGCTCGCCCTGGAAGACCTGCCCCTGATGTTGCGCGTCGAAGCAACGGGACGGCCGTTCGGCGAGACGGTCGGGCAGTACGCCTGCGGGGCCGCGCGCCGCTTTGCGCAGCTCGCCTCGGGCGACGACTGGCTGGCTCTGCTGACGGCGCTCGAGCATGCCCGCGATCCGGGCTCGGCCTGCCTCAAGCACATGCTCGAGTGGTCGCTGCGGCGCGACGCCGAAGCGCCTGCCGACGGTTGCGGCGGCTCGTGCACTTGCGCCGCGACCTGAGCCGTGTCGAAGCCGGCTACGGCGGCTCTGCTGTCGGCCCTGGTGCTGGGCGGCTGCGCCGCCGCCGGATCGCAGGCCCCCGAACTCATGGCCCGGCGCACGCAGCTCTATCTCCTGTGGGCGCGCTATGGACCGCACCTGACGTTCCACCACAGCGGACAGCGCGCACAGGCCGAGCTCGCGCTGCATGATTGCGAGAACGGGCACTTCGACCGCGGGCTCGCGGAACTCGAGCGCCTGCTGCGGCGCGAACGAATACCGGTGCCGCGGGAATGACAGACGTCTGAGGTTGCGGCCCCGCCCCGAAATCCCATAGCCTTCCGGCCACGGCGACGGAGATCGCCCCTCGGGAGGAAGCCATGAAAGCGATCTTTCGGTGCGCCGCGGCGCTCGCGTTGGCGTTTGCCGCCGCCGCTCCGGCCGCCGCCCAGACCGGCTGGCCGGACAGGCCGGTGCGGCTGGTGGTGGGCTTCACCGCCGGCAGCGCCACCGATGTGACGGCGCGCCTGTTCGCCCAGAAGTTCAGCGAGGCCTGGGGCCAGCCGGTCGTGGTCGAGAACGTTACCGGCAACTCGGGCGCCATCGGCGTCGATCGCGTCGCCAAGGCGGCGCCGGATGGCTATACGCTGATGTGGTCGGGCAACGCGGCGATCACCATCCTGCCCAGCCTGCAGTCGCTGCCGTTCGATCCGGTGCGCGACTTCGCGCCGATCTCGACGGCGCTGTCGATGCCCTCCCTCTTCGTCGTCAACAACGACCTGCCGGTGAAGTCGGTCGCCGACCTGATCGCCTACGCCAAGGCCAATCCCGGCAAGCTGTCCTACGGCACGCCGGGGGTTGGCACGCCGCAGCACATCGCCGGAGAGCTCTTTTGCCGCCTCGCCGGCATCAAGATGGAACACATCCCCTATCGTGGCGCCAATCTCACCGACGTCATGAGCGGCGTCGTGCCGGTCGGCATCCAGAATGCCGGCGCGGCGATGCCGCTGGTGCGCGACGGCCGCGTGCGCGGCATTGCCGTCACCTCGCTGAAGCGCTCGGCCAATGCACCCGACCTGCCGACGCTCGCCGAGCAGGGCTTCCCGGGCTTCGAGGCGACCTCGTGGTTCGCCCTGCTGGCGCCGGCCGGGACGCCGCAGCCGATCGTCGACAAGGTGCGCGCCGAGTCCCTGAAGGTGCTGGCCGATCCGGAGATGGCCAGGAAGTTTGCCGCCATGGGCCTCGATACCGTCGGCAGCACGTCGGCGGAGACCAGGGCCGCGATCGTGGGCGACATCCCGAAATGGGCCAAGGTCATCAAGGAAGCCGGCATCAAGCCGTCGAACTGACTCTCAACTCACACCCAAGGATGCCGTCATGAATGCGCCCGATCGTCTGCGTGCCCTGCTGGCCGAACCCGGCCTCGTCGTGATGCCTGCGGTGTGGGACGGGCTGAGTGCCAAGCTCGCCGCCGCCGCCGGATTCAAGACGGCGTTCCTCTCGGGATCGTGCGTGGCGGCGAGTCGGCTGGGCGGTCCCGACCTCGACCTGATCTCGTTCGGCGAGATGTTCGACTCCTTCAACATGGTGCATGGCGCGGCGCCGCAGACGCTGGTGCTGGCCGACGGCGACCATGGCTACGGCAACGCCATGAACGTGCAGCGGACGGTGCGCGCCTATGGCCGCGCCGGCGCCGCCGCCGTCCTGATCGAGGACAAGATCACGCCGCGGGCGCTCACCGCCGCGGGCAAGCCCTGCCTGCCGCGCGACGAGGCGCGCATGAAGATCCGCGCAGCCGTCGAGGCGGCCCGCGAGTCGGGCATCCTGGTGCTGGCACGCACCGACTGCCGGCCGACCCAGGGTATCGACGAGGCCGTCGCCCGCATCGAGATGTACGTCAAGGAGGGCGCCGACATCCTGTTCCTCGACTCGCCCGCCGACGACGGCGAGATCCGCCGCGCCGCTGCCGCGGCGGCCGGCAAGCCGTCCTTTGCCGTGCTTTCGCCCGGCGCGCCGCGGGCGACGCCGTCGCGCGGCGAGGCGGCGGCACTGGGCTTCAAGATCGGCACCTATCCCACCGGCATGCTGTCGCCGGCGGCGGCCGGCATGAAGGCCGGGCTGGCGGCGCTGCTGGCCGGCGAGGCGGAGTCCGCGAGCGCGCTGCCGCCGGCCGAGCTGCGCGCCACCCTGGGCTACCCGGACTATGACGCCCAGGCCAAGCCGTTCATCGTGAAGGCCTGACGCCGCCCGCGCCGCGTCACGACACGGTGTTGCGCGGCACGTCGCGGAACGGCCGGGTGGTGTCGATGCTCGGCTCCTTGGGCATCTTCAGCACGCGTTCGGCGATGATGTTGCGCTGGATCTCGTCGGTGCCGCCGGCGATCGAGGTCGCGGGCACCGACACCAGGATCTCGGCGATCACCCCGCCCATCGGGCTGTCCGTTCCGGTGAGCAGCGCATCGGCGCCGCTTAGCTGCGTATGCACGCGCGCCGCGGCGCGGGCGACGTGGCTGGCCACCAGCTTGCCCAGCGAGCCTTCCGGTCCCTGCGGGCGGCCCTGTTCCTGCGCCGCCCGCGCGCGCCGGGCCGTCCATTCGGCGGCCTTGGACATGATCAGGAGCCTCGCGATCTCCTGGCGCACCAGGGGATCGGCGAGGCGGCCGGCTTCGCGGGCCCGCGGCATCACCAGGTCGACGCGGCCGGCGCGCTGCGGATACCACTTGTAGGGCTCCATCGTGGTGGCGATTTCCGCCCGTTCCTCGTCGTAGGCGCGTCCCTTGCGGTCCGACCCCATCGCCCAGGTGCGCAGCCCGTCGGCGCCGCGCCGCTCGTGCATCAGGGTCGTCGTCGTCACCGCCCAGCCGTCGCCCACGTTGGCGACGAGGAACTCCGGCTGCACCTCGGCGTCGGTCAGGAACACCTGGTTGAACGAGGCGTGGCCGTTCATCTGCCGCAGCGGCTGCACCTTCACGCCGGGCTGATGCATGTCGATGATGAAGTAGGACAGTCCCTTGTGCTTGACCTGGTCCCAGTCGGTGCGGGCCAGCAGCAGGCCCCAGTGGGCGTGATGCGCCGACGTCGTCCAGACCTTCTGGCCGTTGATCACCCACTTGTTGCCGCGCATCTCGGCCCGCGTCACCGCGCCCGCCACGTCCGAGCCGCTGCCGGGTTCGCTGAACAGCTGGCACCAGGTGTCCTCGCCGGTGAGGATGCGGCGCAGGAACTTCTCTTTGTGCAGGTCCGTGCCATGCGCCAGAATCGTGGCGGCGGCCAGCGTACGGATGCCTGCCTTGGCCACGCCGATGGCCCCGATTTTCTGGAACTCCTCGTCGACCACGGGCCCGAGCCCCGCCGGCAGGTCGCGGCCGTACCACTGCTTCGGCCAGGTGGGCACCCCCCAGCCGGAATCGGCCAGCTTGTTGCGCCACTCGACCAGCCCCAGCTCGGGGCTCCAGTTGGCGGCAAGCCAGGCGCGGACCTCGGCGCGGACTTCGTCTTCGGTGATATCGCTCATTGCCGTTCTCCCGCTCAGGCCGCCCAGCGCTGCATCATGAGTTCGCGATGGTGGTGGGCGTCGCCTAGCAGCACCTCCGAGCTCTTCGCCCGCTTGAACCAGAGATGGGTGTCGTTGTCCCAGGTGAAGCCGATGCCGCCATGGATCTGGATGGCGTGGATCGCGGTCTGGAGATAGGTCTCGCTGGCCGCGGCCTTGGCCAGTGAGGCGACGGCCGCCACGTCGTCGTCGCCCTCGTCGAGCGCCGCAGCCGCATAGTAGGCCGCCGACTTGGCCAGCTCGACCTCGACCAGCATGTCGGCCGCCTTGTGCTTCATCGACTGGAACGAGGCGATCGAGCGGCCGAACTGCATGCGCATCTTGGCGTAGGCCAGCGAATCCTCGCGCAGCCGGTCGGCGCCGCCGGCCATCTCGTTGGCAAGGCAGACCGCCGCCTCGATCATGGTGCGGGCGAACGGGAGGGCGGCGGCACCGGCGTCACCCAGCGGGGCGGCCGTCACGCCCCTGAACTCCAGCCGCGCGAGCTTGCGGGTGGCATCCATGGTTTTGAGCGGCCGACGCGACAGTCCGGCGGCGTCGCCGGCGACCGTGAACAGCGACAGGCCGGCCTCGCCGCTCGAACCAGGCGCGCGCGCCAGCACCACGATCAGGTCGGCGGTGTGGCCGTCGAGGACGAAGCTCTTGTGGCCGTCGAGCCGCCAGCCGCCGCCGGCGGGCGTCGCCGTGAGCGTCGTGGCGGCGCCGTCCCAGCGTCCGTCGTCTTCCACCCAGGCCAGCGTGGCGACCGTATCGCCCGACGCGATGCCGGGCAGCAGCGCCTGCTTCTCGGCCTCGCTGCCGGCGTTCAGGATGGCGCCGGTCGCCAGGACCGAGGTGGCGAAATAGGGCGCACACAGCAGCGCCCGTCCCGTCTCCTCCAGCACGATGCCGAGTTCGCCGAAGCCGAAGCCCTGGCCGCCATAGGCTTCGGGAATCCGCACCGCCGTCAGGCCGAGTTCGGTGTTGAGCTTGCGCCAGCCCGCGCGCTCCCAGCCGGCTTCGCTCTCCATCAGTCGCCGCACTTCCTTGGTCGGCGCGCGCTCCGCCAGAAAGCGGCGCAGATTGGACCTGAACTCTTCCTGTTCGCTGGAGAAGCTGAACTTCATCGGCCGTTCCTCCCGACGCCGAGCTTAGCGCCGATCGCCGGGCGGCCGAAGAGGCGCCGTCCTGTCAGCGAAACTGGCCGACGACGAGGAGAGGCGAGAGAAGAGCTGACGTCCTGCGTTGCGCCGGACAAGAACGCGCAGCTTCGCTGGCGGGCCACGTCAGATGAAAATGAGTACTACATTTACGCCATAGCACTCTAATCTATCCGATGGGAGCTGGGTGCGCGCTTTGGAAGAATTTGCCTATCGGAGTGTGGATTGAACGAACCCGCTGTCGCGGGATTGGGGTGAAGGGTTAGAGGGAAGGAGTCCCGTCTGAGAGGATTGCGGTTGCGAAGCCCAACCCTCACGACAGGAGCCCCCGATGGCCGAGATGAGCCCTCTACGCCGCCGCATGATCGAGGACATGACCGTCCGCAATCTGTCGCCGGCGACGCAGCGATCCTACCTGTATGCGGTTACGAAGTTCAGCCGATACTTTAGCCGCTCGCCAGATCGGCTGAGTGTGGAGGACGTCCGCGCCTTCCAGGTGCATCTGGTGTCGAGCGGCATTTCGTGGCCGGCGCTGAACCAGACGGTTTGCGCGCTGCGGTTCTTCTATGGGGTGACGCTGGGGCAGGCTGAGATCCCGGAGCGCATCCCCTACGCTCGCGAGCCGCGCAAGCTGCCGGTGGTGCTGAACGCCGATGAAGTCGCGCGCTTTCTCGAGGCGGTAGCAAGCCTGAAGACACGCACCGCGCTGACGACGGCCTATGCAGCGGGGCTGCGGGTGTCCGAGGCGGTTGGCCTCAAGGTCTGTGATATCGACAGCGGCCGGATGGTCATCCGGGTGGAGCACGGCAAGGGCGGCAAGGACCGCTACGTCATGCTGTCGGCGCAACTGCTCAGGATCCTGCGAACCTACTGGCGGTTGGCCCGCCCCAAGCATTGGCTCTTTCCCGGTCGGGACGAGAGCAAGCCAATCGACGTCCAGGTGCTGCACTCCTCCTGCCGCTCGGCCTGTGCCGCAGCGGGCTTGGCCAAGCGCGTGACGGTGCATACGCTGCGCCACAGCTTTGCCACCCACCTGCTGGAGAACGGCACCGATATCCGCATCATCCAGGTGCTGCTGGGTCACAGCAACCTCTCGACCACGGCGCGCTATACGCAGGTCTCGAACGTCTTGATCCGGCGGACCGAGAGCCCCCTCGACCGGCTGACTGCGCTGGAGGTCGTGCCGCCCGCCTGAGCAGGCGCGGCCATGGCAGCGCGATTGGAGATGGCGGATGTCTTGCGCCTCCATGGCGACACCTATCGCCGTAAACACGACGGCCATCTCGGCCGCGTCGAACGGCGGGTGATGAGCGCCATCGAGTTATGTCGCACGGCGGCGCTGGGAGGCCACACCGAGGGCTGCTCCGATTGCGGGTTCGTCCGCTGCGCCTATAACTCGTGCCGCAACCGGCACTGCCCGAAGTGCCAGAGCCAGGCCCGCGACGACTGGCTGGCGGCGCGGCAGGCCGAGCTGCTGGCGGTGCCGTACTTCCATGTCGTGTTCACGCTGCCGGCACAGGTCGCCGAGATTGCCTTCCACAACAAGGAGACGGTCTACGCCATCCTGTTGCGGACCGCAGCCGAGACGCTGCGCACCATCGCCGCCGATCCCAAGCATCTCGGCGCCGAGATCGGCCTCCTCGCCGTGCTCCATACCTGGGGCCAGAACCTGCACCATCATCCGCACGTCCATTGCATCGTGCCGGGCGGCGGACCGTCGCTCGATGGAACACGATGGGTCGCCTGTCGTCCCAGCTTCCTTCTGCCGGTCCGCGTGCTCTCGCGGCTCTTCCGCCGGTTGTTCCTCGACGAGCTGCGGGCTGCCTTCGAAGCCGGTGATCTCGGCTTCTTCGGCGAGCTTGCCGGCCTTGCCGAGCCTGCCGCCTTCGCTCACCGCCTCCGCGCCGTGCGCCAGGTCGACTGGGTCGTCTATGCCAAGCCGCCCTTCGGCGGCCCTGCCCAGGTGCTGGCCTATCTCGCCCGATATACCCATCGCGTCGCCATCGCCAACTCCCGACTGATCAGCGTGACCGGCACCGACGTCACCTTCCGCTGGAAGGATTATCGCCACCACGCCAAGTCGAAGCTCATGACGCTCAGCGCCGACGAGTTCATCCGCCGCTTCCTGATGCACACCCTGCCGGACGGCTTCCACCGCATCCGCCACTATGGCTTCCTCGCCAATGGCCGCCGCGCGGCCAAGCTCGCGCTCTGTCGCAGGCTGCTCGACGGGCCCCACCCGGAACCGCCCGCCAGACCGGCCCAGGATACCGTCCAGCAACGCGCACCCGAGCGCTGCCCGTGCTGCGGCGGCGCCATGGTCATCCTCGCCACCCTGCCACGCCCGGCACCTCGTCGACCGTCGTTCTGGGACGACAGCTCGTGACACCTCGCCGATCCGACAGCGCGACCTTTCTCGCACCGGGCGCCGAGCGAGCCCGCACAGATCGTTGCGTCCGTCGATCGAGACCCGAGCCGGTACCGAACTGCAAGGGCGTGAACCGGAGCTCAACACCACGTCACAGCGCCCTTCTGCCGGCGCCAATCGTCCGCGCCGATCGCAGCCAACCGGCCGAGATCCTCGCACGCGTCCGACAACGGGCTGTCTCGGACCCGGTGCCGTTGACACAATCCCCATAGCCAGCCTGCCATCCCGCAGGTTCGTTCAATCCGGCTTCTCAATGAGGTCGCGACCTACTGTGAGGTTGTGCCCCGAGGAGTGGCGTAGGTAGCTGGGGGTAAGTAGCCCGCCGCCGCCGCGACCGCCGACGAGTCTGGCGGCGGCGGGCTACTTATCCCCAGCGGAGGTCACCGGCGATTTCAGGGTAAGGGTCGGGTTGCTGACACCAAACCTGCAACCGAGAGACCACCGATGACCGACGAGATGATGACCCTGCGCGCGCTCGTGGAGAAGACCCCCGACGGCGATCTTTTGCGTGACATGATCGGCTTTGCCGCCGAGCGGCTGATGGAGCTGGAGGTCAGCGGGCTGACCGGCGCGGCGCACGGCGAGAAGAACACGAGCCGGCTGGCGCAGCGCAACGGCTACCGCGATCGCGACTGGGAGACGCGGGCGGGGACGGTCGAGCTGCGCATCCCACGGCTGCGCAAGGGGAGCTACTTCCCGAGCTGCCTGGAGCCGCGCCGGATGGCGGAGAAGGCGCTGACCGCGGTGATCCAGGAAGCCTACATCCAGGGCATCTCGACCCGCTCGGTCGACGAGCTGGTCAAGGCGATGGGGATGACCGGCATCTCCAAGAGCCAGGTCAGCCGGTTGTGCGAGGACATCGACGGCCGCGTGAAGGCCTTCCTCGATCGGCCGATCGAGGGCGACTGGCCGTACGTCTGGGTCGACGCCACCTACGTCAAGGTCCGCCAGGCCGGCCGGATCGTCTCCGTCGCCGTGATCGTCGCGGTTGGCGTCAACACTGACGGCCGTCGCGAGGTGCTCGGCATGGACATCGGCCCCTCCGAGGCCGAGACCCCTCACCCTGAGCTTGACGAAGGGCTGGACCGCCTTCCTGCGCAAGCTGACACGCCGCGGCCTGCGCGGGGTCAAGCTGGTGATCTCAGACGCCCACGAAGGCATCAAGGCCGCGGTCTCCAGGATCCTCACCGCAACCTGGCAGCGCTGCCGTGTCCACTTCATGCGCAACGTGCTCGCCCATGCCGGGCGCAACGGCCGCCGCGTCGTCTCCGCCTTCATCGCCACCGCCTTCGCCCAGGACGACGCCGAGCAGGCCCGCGCCCAGTGGCGCCGCGTCGCCGATCAGCTGCGACCAAAGGTGCCCAAGCTCGCCGCCCTGATGGACAACGCCGAGCCCGACGTGCTCGCCTACATGAGCTTCCCGGCACAGCATCGCGTCAAGTTGCACTCCACCAACCCGCTCGAGCGGCTCAACGGCGAGATCAAGCGACGCACCGACGTCGTCGGAATCTTCCCCAACGAGGACGCCATCACCCGCCTCGTCGGCGCAATCCTGCTCGAGCAGAACGACGAGTGGGCGGTTCAGCGCGCCAGGTACATCACTCTGGAAAGCATCGCACCCTTCAGCGATGATCCCTTCGTCGGGCTGCCAAACGTCGCCGCCTGATCGATCCGGCCAAGCCCCGGAAACCCTGTGCCTCCCCAGGCACCTACACCACGAAATGGGACACGATCTACTGTGACCCAACCATCAGGGCCGCGCGACCTCACAGAAGCCTCCTGATTCCGAGGGAAGTCGGCCACCCATTCCAATTTGAAGTCGGCCACCCCCGGGGTGGCGAGCGCTCGATCTCTGGTTGATCCGTATAGGCTCCCCGGCCTGTAGCAGGGGGAGAGCCGATGCCAGCCGAGAGAGTGCCGATGCGTTGTGTCAGGGAGATATTGCGGCTCAAGGCCGAAGGACTGAGCGAGCGGGCGATCGCGCGCAGCACGCGCCTGGCCCACAGCACGGTAGGCGACTATCCGAGCGCGCGTCCAACCGCACACCATGCTGAAGATGCTGGACAAGAGCATTTTCGCCCATTTGCTGTTCGACCGGCTGGAGGGACGGTTCGGCTTCACCAGGGTAATACGTTCCGCTGGGAGGCGCAGGGTTGGCTGGGAACCGACGAAAACAGGATGTGGCTGTTAAGCGAAGGCCGGTACAGCAACAATCAACTCGACGACGGCCTCCAGCAACTGTTCTATGGCCGAGCGATCGCCACTTACTTCGATGCCCCCGTCGGCGTCCGGTACGATCTCTATTCATTGCCAGGTCGCGAAGGGGGCGCCTTCGGCATCCAGGGACTGGCGCCTCAGTTCTTTCAAGGTCTCCGCCATCGGCTACGTCAGCGGCGAGGGCCACCTTGGGGCGAGGCTCGGGGCCAGCTACGAGCTGCTGATCACGCAGCGACTGATCCTGCAGCTGCAGATCAAGCTCAATTTCTACACCAGGAACGATTTCGCGCGGCAAGTCGGCACCGGCCTGTCGGACTCGATACAGGACTGCGGTTTCGCCATGAGATCCCGCGACAGTTCACGCCCTACGTCGGTGGGCCAGTACGGCGCCACCGCCAATCATGTCAGTGCAGTCGTCCATCAAGCGATATCTATTTCATCGGCTTCGCCATCGGGGCGTTCGATGGCATCGGCATCAGGCCATGCACCATCTTTTGCTGATCCGCGGTCAGGAGTTTCCCGGCGTCGCCGACCGCACGGATGAACGTCAGTCGCTGGTCCGACTTCAGCTTTTCGATCTCACGCACCTTGCTCTCGATGGCGGCTGCATCGGGCTGCTCCGCCGCGGTCAGCGTCCAAAGCGCCTCTTCAGCCTCGGCTATCTTGCGCTGTGTCGTGGCTTGCGCGCTCAGGGCGCGCTGCTTGATGGCGTTCAGGCCAGATCTTTGCTCAACGCTGAGGCCAAGCTTGTCGGCATAGTCGAGGAAGAAGCCCGTGCTCCCGACATGATAGAGATGGGAAGCGCCGGGGAAGCCCGGCAGCGCCGACGGCATCGCCATAGTGGTTCCGGCGCCAGGTGCCATACCCATGGCGCCCATCATCTTGTCCGTGCCCATCATGCCGCCGCCACCCATACCCATACCCATGCCGCCCTGGCCCATACTGCCCTGACCCGAGCTGCCTTGGCCCATGCCACCAGAGGATTGCGAGGGGTCCGCCGTCCCGTGCTGTGCCAGCTGTATCGTCGCCGTGGGATTGGCGCGGTTGGCAGATACAGCCGCAGGCTTCGTGTCAGCGAGTACACCGCTGGCAGCGAAGGCGATCAGGCTGGTGGCGGTGAGGCCCAGCAGGGCTGTCTTAAACATGGAAGCTCTCCATCGGCTTGAGGTCACATTATCAGGATAACTCTCTCAAGACGGAGATTCCTCCGCCTTGATCCAGCTCAAACGGGTCGCAATCGCGGTCAGTGGTGCTTGTACCACCCGACACCACGGATATCGTTCCAGGCGTCGGTCTGGTGGCAAAGATAGCATTGCTCCACGCGCGCATGTTCCTGTCTCGCCACGATCTTTGAGACCATGTGGAAGTGGCCCATGTAGTGGCTTGGCGGTGCCTGATGGCATTGCGCGCATTCGGTCGAACTGGGCGAAGGATGCTGGAAGCCGGCAATCCGCCAGGTCGCGGTGACGTGGCAGGCCGCACATTCCTGCCCGAACAGGTCGCGATGCGGACTCCTGTTGCTGTGGCAACCAAAGCAATCGAGCTTTTCCGGATCGGGCGACGACTTGTTCAGCAGGCTTGAAAGCCACTGGGCATCCGGAGGTCGGCTGGCTTGCTCGAACCGTCTCGCTCGGCCGATCGCGATCAGCGCGTCGTGATCCATTCGCGTCGGTCGCACCCCTTTTTGATGCTCGACGTGGCACGCCGCGCACGACTGGATGGTTGAATGAAAGGCCGTCGATTGCCGCGCCAGAGTGACGGCGTCGCTCGCATGACACGCGATGCAGGCACTCGCTTCCACTCCGCGCAGCGGCGTGTGGCAGGTCTCGCATTTGCTAGACAGAAATGCGTGCTTGGTGGAAAGCTCCCCAGGCCTCACCAGATCCGGCCATCTCGGTACGGCTGTCGAGCCTTGCCGATAGACCGTGCCAATCGCAACCGCTGCGCCAGCAATCGTGGCGGTGATCAGGATCAGGTAGGCAAGCGTCTTCCATTTCATGGAAGCCACCGCAGACCGTAGTAGATGCCGCTGCCGATGTGCATCAGCAGAAGGCCATAGAGGACGATCGAGGCGATGGTATGCACCACCATCCAGCGCCCCGTGATGCGTTTTGCCGCTTCGCGCACGGTGAGAGAATGTTCGGTATCCGCGATGGCATCGACGAGACGCAGGAGCGGCACGTCCGGCGCCGTTGATGGGGGCCCTGACGCTGCGCTGAGCCGAAGCGCTATGCGGTCGTAGGCGGACCGCAAGGTGCCGAGCAAGGCCTGTTGCTGGCGCACCTCGGCACCAAGGTGGCCGAGGTAGTAGCGGCCGACAAAGCCGGTGCCAACGACCACCAGGACGTCGACCACCAGCGCGATACCGAGCGCGCTGCGATAATTGTGGCCCGAATGGAGGATCGCCAACAGGGCCGCCAACAGCCCGCCATAAATGTGCAGGCTGAGCAGGCGCCCCAGCGAGACATGCCGCGTCACGCGGGCCTTCAGCCATCCGATGTACTTGATCGCCGGATAAAGGAGCACCAGCAGCATCAGGCTTGCCGCCGCAATGCCCAAAACTCCACCGGCCAAGCTTCCCGGAAAACGCGGTGCGACATGCAGCAGGTAGCCGGGCGCCAAGAAGAGAAGCAGCGTTCCCAGAGCGAGCACGATGACCCTTTCCTTGTCGCTCATGTCAGGCGTCGACCGTGACATTGCCGAGCGATCGCGCCTGGCAGGCGAGGATGGTGCCGGAAGCCTTGTCTTCGTCCGTCAATGCGTCCTGGACTTCCATCGTTACCTGGCCGGCCAGGAGCCTGGTCTTGCAGATGCCGCAGGTTCCGACCCGGCAGGAATAGTCGATCGGCACGCCGGCCGCTTCGGCCACTTCGAGCACCGTCTTGTCTGGCGGCAGGGGCGCGGCCTTGCCGGACCGGGCAAACGACAGCGTCGCCGTGGCAGGGCCCGCCTCGGCTTGCCGCGCTCCGGGCGGGACGTCGTCGGTCTCGACCTTCCGCAGAAGCTCGGTGACCGACGCCGGCGGTGGCGGCGCGGGGGTTGGTCGAGGTGGCGGCACCAAGCCCATAGCGGGGCCGAACGCTTCGGTCTTGATCTGACCCGGCGGCACGCCGAGCTCGGCCAGGACACGGCGGATGGCATCCATCATCGGCGGCGGTCCGCAGAGGTGAATCCGTCGCTTTTCGATGCCCGGCACCGCGTGGACAATGGCATCCTTGCTGAGCTGGCCTTCCAGGCCCATCCACGCGGTCCCTTCGGACCGCGCCGCCACGGCGGCCGCGACATGCAGCTTCGGCCATCGACGCTGGAGATATTCGAGTTCCTCGCGGAAGATGAATTCCTCGGGGCTCCGGATCGCACAGACGAGGAAGATCTCGCCAGGCCAGGTCATATCGGTGAGATAGCGGATGACGCACATCATGGGCGTGATGCCGACGCCACCAGCGATCAGCACGATGCTGTCGGCATTGCCGCCGTCGAACGTGAAGGCGCCGGACGGTCCTCTGACCTCCAGCCTATCGCCGACGGTTACCCTGTCGTGCAGGTAACGCGAAAACTCTCCCTCGTCCTCCCGCTTGACGGTGATCTCCACATAGGACGTGCGGGTGGGCGGCGAGGCGATGGAGTAGGACCGCCGGATGGTCTTGCCGTCGACCGTCGCCGAGAATGTCAGGAACTGACCAGGCGCGAAGGTGAAGGGAATAGGATTGCCTTCTGGCACCACGAGCCGAAACGTCTTCACATGAGGCGTCTCGCGGTGGATGGCGGTGACGCGCACTGCACCCGACCAGGTGCTGCTCTTTGCCCGGGCAAGAGGGGGCGATGAAATCGCCTCTGCCGGCTTGGGGACCGCCGGCGATGGCACTGCCGGCGGCGCAGCCGCTGGCTGCCCAACCGTACCGACCGCAGCGGCAGGGCCGGGACGCGTCAGCCGACTCACCAGGGCGATCGAGCGACGGTGACGGCTAGCCGCCAAAGCCGCCAACGTGAGCGCGAACAGAGTCACCACCGTCATAGAAATGAGGTGGAACCAGGAAAGCCCAAGAGGTCCGACCGCGTCCGCGGCCGACACTGTGGCAGGGGCGAGGTTCATTTGGCTGCGGAACCAGGTTAGTGCGACCTGCCGGGGCGTCTGACTTTCCGCCAGCGCGCGCAAGGCGGCGGTTCCGCTTTCCAGCTCGGCAAGCGCGGCGCGCTGACGAGAAGCGG
>JAIETA010000300.1 GCA_019745575.1 Reyranella sp.
CCGAGAGCGAGCCGCCGCCCGACGTCAGCCGCGCCATCGAGCGCGTGCGGCACCTGCTGGAGGGCCAAGCCGTGGACCTCGCCGACATTGCGCTCGATCTGGATACGGCGCCGGAATTCCACCGCAAGGTCTACGAGGTGGCGCGCACCATCGCGCCCGGCCGCACCATGACCTACGGCGAGATCGCGCGACGCCTCGGCGTGCCGCACGAGTCGCGCGAGGTCGGCCAGGCGCTCGGCCGCAATCCCGTCGCCATCATCGTGCCCTGCCACCGCGTGCTTGGCGCCGACGGCAAGATGGGCGGCTTCTCGGCCAACGGCGGCGTGTCGACCAAGCGGCGCATGCTGGAGATCGAGGGCGCGGCGGCCGTTGGCGCAGGGCCGCTGTTCGCCCGGACCTGAGCGGCCGGCGCCCGTCAGTCGAACAGGCGCCGAAGCAATTCCTCCCGATCGATCTTCAGAGGATCATGGGCAGGGATCGTCACGTGATGTTGTTCGGGCGCATCGCATGTAAGCCTGACGTGACTTCCCGACTGGCGGATGACCCGGTAGCCGACACGGCCAAGCGCTTTGGCCAACGCCGCACCTGAAAGGTCGCGCGGCAGCTTCATGCTGCGATGACTTCGTCCTTCACAAAATGCAACCGAATCAGCTTGGGTGCCTTGCCGGGGTCGAAATGACACTGCACCGCATCCCGTACGCGAGCATGCAATTCCGTGGCGGAGTCGGCTTGCGTAAAAATCGATTCACCCACGGCACGAGCCGAATATCCGCCTTCCGGCGCTTCCTCGACGACAAAGATGATCTCGGTCATTTCCGTGCTCCGATATCGCTGCAGTATGTTAGAAATTTCGCGACCGCGCACGGCTTGTGACCGATTGTCCGTACCCGCCACTGGAGTGACACGGTCGTCGTGACATAATCGGCGCATGGCCCTGCCCTTCTCCGACACCGTCGACCGCACCCTCGAACGCCTGCGCGTTGCCTTTCGCGACACGGCGCGCGGGGCGCGCGAGGCGGTGGGCGCACCGCTCCGCCCCGACCTGCCCGACGCCGACATCCCACGCCTGAAAGGCCGCATCGACGCCTGCCTCGAAGCCAGGGGCGGCGAGACGGCGCGACGCGGGCGCGCCGCCGAACTGGGCCAGGCCTACCTCTCGCTGACGCCCGCCGGCCGCCGGCGTTTCCTGCTGACGCTGGCGCAGGATTACGGCCTGTCGCGCGAGGCGGCGACGGCCGCAATCGACCGCTGGCGCGGCTCCAAGGAGCCGCCGCGCGCGCTTGTCCGGGCGCTGGAACCGCCGGCGGTGCGGCTGCTGCGCGAGTTCGTCGGCGTCCCGCAGGGCGTCAAGTTCGTGGTCGACCTGCGCGCCGAACTGCTGGCGCTCGGCCGCAGCGACGCCGCGGCGCGCACGCTCAGCGAGGACCTGCGGCCCCTGCTCGGCGCCTGGTTCGACGTCGGCTTCCTCGACCTCGTGCGCATCGACTGGCGTGCGCCGGCAGCTCTCCTGGAAAAGCTCGTGGCCTACGAGGCCGTCCACGCCATCCGCTCCTGGCGCGACCTGAAGAACCGCCTCGACTCGGACCGCCGCTGCTTTGCCTTCTTCCACCCGCGCATGCCCGAGGAGCCGCTGATCTTCGTCGAGGTGGCGCTGGTCCATGGCCTGGCCGGCAACGTCCAGCGCCTGCTCGACGCGCGCGCCGAAACGAGCGACCCCGGCGAGGCCAACACCGCGATCTTCTATTCGATCTCCAACTGCCAGCAGGGGCTGGCCGGCATCAGCTTCGGCAACTTCCTGATCAAGCGCGTGGCCAGCCAGCTCGCCAAGGAGCTGCCCAACATCAAGGACTTCGCCACCCTCTCGCCCCTCCCCGGCCTGCGCGCCCACATCGACGCCCGGCTGAAGGCCGAGGGCGACGCCGCGCTTCTGCCGGGCGAGATCGCCTCCCTGCTGCCGGTGACCGGCGAGGCCCGGGGCGCCGCGGCGGTGCGCCGGCTGCTCGACCGGCCGAGCTGGTGGGAAGTGCCGGCCGTCGACAAGGCGCTGCGGCCCATCCTGTGCCGGCTGGCGGCGCACTATCTCACGACGCCCGACGACAAGGGCCGCGCGGTCGACCGCGTGGCGCACTTCCATCTCGGCAACGGCGCCATCGTGGAACGGCTGAACTGGCTGGCCGACACCAGCGCCAACGGCCTCAGGCAGTCCTACGGCATGATGGTGAATTACCGCTACAAGCTCTCCGACGTCGACGCCAACCACGAGGCCTATGCGGCCGGCCGGATCGTGGCGAGCCGCGAGGTGCGGGCGCTGGCGAAGGGGTAGCTGGTCCAAAGACAATGGACAGGATATGCAAGTACTTGTATATTTCCCTTCGTGAAGCCCGTCGTTTTTCGCGGCGACTCTCTTGAACGACTGAGGCGCTTTCCGGTCTCAGTCCGCCAGGATGCGGGCTATCAACTGGAGCGCATCCAGCGCGGTGTGGCGCCGGACGATTTCAAGTCGATGTCGACCATCGGAGCCGGCGTACAAGAGCTTCGCGTGCGCGATGCGGCCGGTGCATTTCGCGTCATCTATATCGCTCGCTTCGAGGAAGCGATTTATGTCCTGCATGCCTTCCAGAAGAAGACCGCAAAGACGCCGCTGCTAGACATCGAGTTGGCACGACAACGATATCGACGTTTGTTGGAGGACAGGAAATGAAGGCCCGCAAGTTCGCCAGTGTCTGGGACGCTGTAGAGCCGACCCCCGAGATCGCAACACAATGGAAGGCGCGCGCCGCCCTGATGACGGCTTTGCGTGACCGGATCGTGCGGGCGCGCTGGACGCAGGCCGAAGCGGCCCGGCGGCTCGGCGTGACCCAGCCGCGCATCTCTACGCTCATGAGCGGCAAGCTCAGCCTCTTCTCGCTCGATACCCTCGTCTCGATGGCGACGGCAGCCGGCCTGCGCGTCGATATCAAGGTCCGACGCGCGGCCTGATTCGCTACTTGTTCAGGTAGTTGAGCTTCAGCCCCGCACGCGGCCATTCGAAGCTCACCAGCTTGCCGGTCATGGAAAGAGTGGCGAAGGCGGTGCGCAGGTCGGGGCCGCCGAAGCAGACGTTGGTGACCATCGGATCGGGCAGCTTGTATTGCGTCACCGACTTTCCGTCGGGCGAGATGTCGGAGACGGCGCCCGTGATCAGGGTGGCAACGCAGATATGGCCGGCCGAATCGACGGCCAGCGAATCGAACATCTGGTAGCCGCCGAGGCCTGTGATGACCCGGCCCTTCTCGCCGCGGTAGGGGCCGTTGGCATCTTTTATGACACCGGGCGCCGAAAGCTCGAAGGCCCAGCAGCGCGCCGTCGGCGTCTCCACGACATAGAGCGTCTTCTCGTCCGGCGAGAGGCCGCAGCCATTGGGCCGCTCCAGCGGGAAGACCTTCTGCTCGATCTTCGAGCCGTCGGCCTTGGCATAGTAGACCGCGCCGCGGTCGCTGTCGTACTCGCGGGTCTTGCCGAGGTCGGTGAACCAGAAGCCGCCGGCATTGTCGAACACGAGGTCGTTGGGCCCGTTCAGCCTGCGGCCGTCGCAAACGTCGTAGAGCGTCTCGACCTTGCCGGTCGCGGGATCGACCACCTGGATCGAGCCGCCCTTGTAGCTGGCGGGCTGCGTGCCCGGGAACAGCCTGCCGTCCGGCCGCTTGATCCAGTTGAAGCCGCCGTTGTTGCAGACGTAGATCTTGCCGCCAGGGCCCACGGCGGCGCCGTTGGGGCCACCCGGCATCTTGGCCACGAGGTGGTGCTTGCCGTCGGGCGTGACGCGGGTCAGCGTCTCGCGCGCGATCTCGACCAGGATCACCGAACCATCGGGCATGGCGATGGGGCCTTCGGGGAACTGCAGGCCCGAGGTGATTTCCTTGTGCGGCGTCGTCATGGTCGTTTCCCCTATTTTCCCTTGAAGGCGGGCTTGCGCTTGGCGAGGAAGGCGGCAACCCCTTCCTTGAAATCGTCGCTGCGGCCGAGCTCACGCTGGTAGTCGCGCTCGACGTCGAGCTGGGCCGAGAGATCGTTCCCGCCGGCCTGGGCGAGCGCCCCCTTGATACGCGCCAGCGCCAGCGTCGGCCCGTCGGCGAGCTTGCGCGCGATCTCCGTGGCGGTGGCCATCAAGGCGGCATCGTCGACGACATCCCAGATCAGGCCCCATTCCCTGGCTTTCTCGGCCGGGATCTGCGGCGCCAGCATGGCAAGCGCGCGGGCGCGCTGGTCGCCCGCCAGGCGCGGCAGGAACCAGGTGCTGCCGCCGTCGGGCAGCAGGCCGATGCGGGCGAAGGCTTGCAGGAACGACGCCGACTTGCCCGCGATGGCGATGTCCGACGCGAGCGCGAAGCTCATGCCGACGCCCGCCGCCACGCCATTCACCGCCGCCACGATGGGCTTGGGGATGGTGCGCATGAGGCGGATCACGGGATTGAAGTACTTGTCGAGCGCGGCGCCGGAATCGGCGGTAGCGCTCGCCTCGCGGTCGGGATCGGCCAGGTCGGCGCCGGCGCAGAAGCCGCGGCCCGCGCCGGTGATCAGCACGGCCCGGACGGAATCGTCGGCCGCCAGCTCCTCCCAGCAGGTCTTTATCTCGGCGATCATTTTTCGCGAGACGGCATTCAGCCGGTCGGGTGCATTGAAGGTGAGCGTGGCGAGGCCAGCCTCGCGCGCGAGCAGGATCTTCTCATAGGCCATGGTGTCAGCGTCCCGTGAAATTGGCGGGTCGCTTGGCGAGGAATGCCGCGACCCCTTCCTTGAAATCCGAACTGCGGCCGAGCTCGCGCTGGGCGTCGCGCTCGAGGTCGAGCTGCTGGTCGAGGGTATTGGTGCCGGCGCGGTTCATGGCGTCCTTGATGGCGGCGTAGGAGCGTGTCGGCCCTGATGCGAGCTTGGCGGCGATCTTGGCCGCCTCGTCCATCAGGACTGCATCGTCCACCACCTGCCAGACCATGCCCATGCGCTCGGCCTCCTCGGCCGGCACCGAGGTGCCCAGCATAGCGAGCGCGCGGGCGCGGGCATCGCCCACGGTGTGCGGCAGAAACCAGGTGCCGCCGAGGTCGGGGATCAACGAGATGCGCACGAACGCCTGGTCGAAGCGGGCCGAGCGCGCCGCGAGCACGATATCGCAAGCCAGCGCCAGATTGGCGCCGCCGCCGGCTGCAACGCCGTTGACGGCCGCCACCACCGGCTTGGGCAGCGCCCGGATGGCGCGGATCATGGGATTGAACAGCCGGTCCATGGCGGCGCCGACGTCGGGCTTGCCGTCGGGCCCGACCATGCCGGGACCGGAGCCCGCGAGGTCGGCGCCGGCGCAGAAGCCGCGGCCGGTGCCGGTCAGCAGCACGCAGCGCACCGCGGAGTCGTCGCGGGCGCGGCCAAGTTCGCGGATCATCGCCTCGATCAGCGGGTGGCTCATGGCGTTCAGCCGCTGCGGGCGGTTGAGAGTGAGGGTCAGGACGCCGCCATCGAGGGCGGCAAGAACGGGAGTTTCTTCCATGGCAGGCAGACTGGCACGCGTCGCGACCCCGTGCCAACCGGTCGCGTCGCAGGGCGGCACGCGGTCCCGTATGTGCAGGGGCGATGGCCAGTATCCTGATCCTGGTCGGCACCGAATCGGGCAATGCCCAAATGGTGGCCGACGCCCTGAAGCCCGTGCTCCAAGGCGCGGGCCATGCGGTCGGCGTCAGCGACGCCGCCGCCAGCGCCGCCGACTTTCTCGGCAACGACGTGCTGCTGGTGATTTGCGCCACGCACGGCTCGGGCGACATCCCGACCAACATCCTGCCGCTGGCCGAAACGCTGGAGCGCGAGCGGCCCGATCTCTCCGGCCACCGCTACGGCATCATTGCGCTGGGCGACATGACCTACCAGGACACGTTCTGCGGCGGCGGCAAGAAGCTGGACGAGATTTTCACCCGCTGCGGCGCGGCGCGCATCGGCGAGCGGCTGGAGGTCGACGCCTCGACCCAGCCGCTGCCCGACGAAGAGGCGCTCGCCTGGATCGAAGGCTGGAAGGCGCTGGTCTGACGTCGTGCGGTTCACTTGGCCTTGAAGTCGGCCACGCCCTCGACGAATGCCTTCGCCCCGCCCTCCTTGAGCCAGTCCGCCGCCTTCCGGTCTCCCCGCAGATAAGCCGCCCAATAGGCCGTGGAGATCGCCTTGACCGCGCGATAGCCGCGCTCCTCCACCACGCCGAAGTCGACGTTGCCGCGGCCGACGGCACCGATGTCGCGAAGGCCGCGTGTGCCGTTGAAGTACATGTGATCGGCGTTCTCGATCACCAACTGAAACTTGTTGCCCGATCCCGGCATGGCCTCGAAAGGAACCAGCCGCTGCGCCGGCGAGGCGCCGATGGTGGGGAACGGCCGGCCGTCGAGCGTACCGGTGACGAGCAACGCCGGCCGGTCGAAGGCCGAAAACTGCTCCTCGGGATCGGCGCCACGCGCCTGCGGACTAAGCGCCAGGAAGGCCTTGAAGCGTCGCTCGATGAGGTCGTGTCGCATCGGCGCGGCGGCTGCCAGGGCGGCAGCGTCGGGCCGCTGTCCGCCGAGATAGAGCGTCGTGATGGCGCCGAAGGAATGACCGCTCATCCCCAGCCGATCGAGGTCCAGACGTGCTGCGATGGGATCGCCCGACTTCTGCCGGCGCAGGAGTTCGGCGACGACGAACTTCACGTCGGCGATCCGCGCGAGGAACTGCTGAAGGCTCGCGCCCTCGCGCAAGGCGGCGAAGCGTTCGTGCGCCGGCTTGTCTTTCCACAGCGACTCGTCGCTGCCGGGATGCTGCAGATGGATCACGGCGAAGCCGTGACTTGCCCACTGGGCACCCCATTCGCGGCCACCGTCCCGTGATCCACCCAGGCCATGCGAAAACAGCACGACCGGCAGCGCCACCCCGGCGTCCGGCAGCTGCAGACGCAACGGCAGGTCGCGCCGGCGCTCTGCGTCGGTCCAGACGTCGTCCACAATGCGAACCGCATTGGGACCGGCCGTCGCGTAGGCAGTGTCCTTGCCGGCCGCCGACGGGGCGGCCGATGCCACAAGAACCAGAACAAGGGTCGCGATCGCCGGCAGCTTCATGGTCGCTCCTGTTACGGCAGCGTAAAGACCTCGACCGGTTCGGGCACGCCCTTCAGCGGATGGCGGCCGAGCGAGACCATGGGCGTCTCGCAGACGTCGTTGAATTCGGCCGAGGCGCACACCGACACGCCCAGGTCCTTTGTCAGGCCTTCGAGCCTGGCCGCGCGATTGACGGCGGGGCCGATCACCGTGAAGTCGAGCCGGTCCTCGGTGCCGATGTTGCCGAAGGTGACGATGCCGACATGCAGGCCGACACCGAACCGCATCGGCTCGCGGCCGCCGGTGGCGCGCGCGAGGTTGCCTGCCTCGGCATCCTCGACGAGCTGGCGGGCGGCGCCCAGCGCGCTTGACGTCACCATCGGCAGGAACATGGCGTCGTCGACGGGAAAGATCACCATGACGCCGTCGCCGATGAACTTCAGGATCTCGCCGCCGCGCGGGGCGACGGCGTCGCCCACGAGCTGCAGGTAGTTGTTCAGCAGTTCGAGCATCTCGTCGGCCGGCAGCCGCTCGTTGAGTCCGGTGAAATCGCGCATGTCGGAGAACCACAGCACGGCGTTGATCGTCTGTCCGTCGCCGCGCTTGATCTGGCCGCTCAGGATCTGTTCGCCCACGACGCGGCCGAGATAGGTGTCGAGCAGCGTGGTCGACAGTCGATGCCCGATATGGCTCTCGGCGATCGGGGCCAGATGGTCGATCAGCCGGCGGAACTTGGCGATGTCGGACTCGGCAAAGCCGCTCGGCCGATCTGTGGCGAAGGTCATCGCCGGCGGCCGGCTGTGCACGAGTTCCACCGGCGTGGCGTAGTAGTCGATGCCGCCGGCCGCGGCCAGTTCGTGCAGCACCTCGTGGTTGTCCGGCGTCAGCCGGTCGAGACGGTAGCGCACCGGCCGTCTGGTGTCCGTGATCTGCTGGATCGGGCTGCCGATATAGGCCGGCGACTGCAGGATGCCATGTGGCCGGGTCTGCTGCTGGACCGCCTCGCCGCGCCGCCACGCCACGCCCATGGTGCGGATCTGCGGGTGGATCGTCTGCAGGCCGATCGTGAGCCGCCATAGCGGCGCGCCGGCGGCGACCAGGCGGCCGGTCAGCGCCTCGACCAGCCGCGCCATGTCGGGCAGCAGCCGCCCCTCGCGCGCCAGCCAGTCGAGGACAGGCTCGAGCTTCCAGTCGTCAGCTTCGCGCGATCCCTCAGCCACCCACCACCGCCTGCACTTCCTCGGACGAGGTGCGGAAGACCCGGCTGGCCGACACGTCGGCGATACGCTCGATGTTGGCCGCGACGTCCTCGATCGTGGGCGCGCGGCCGGCGATGCGGACGCCCTCGGCCTCGCGGTACTCGATGCGGGCGAAGGCGCCGGCGCCGGCGCTCCAGATGTCGCCGGTGCGCTGACACTGCTCGCTGCAGAGATAAGCCGCCATGGGCGACACGAACTCCGGCCGCAGCCTGTCCAGCACCTCGGGCGTCATCAGGCTCTCGGTCATGCGCGTGGCGGCGACGGGCGCCAGCGCGTTGATGAGGATGTTGTATTTCTGGCCTTCGAGGCGAAGCGCGTTCATGAAGCCCACGACGGCGAGCTTGGCGCCGCCGTAGTTGGCCTGGCCGAAGTTGCCGTAGATGCCGGAGTTCGACGAGGTGACGACGACGCGACCATAGGCCTTGGCGCGCAGGATCGGCCAGGCGGCGTGCGTGACGTAGGCGGTGCCGAGGAAATGCACTTTGACGACGAAGTCGAAATCCTCGGCCGTCATGTTGTGGAAGGTCTTGTCGCGCAACACGCCCGCGTTGTTCACGACGATGTCGACCGTGCCGAAGGAATCGACGGCAGTCCTGACGATGTTGGCGGCGCTCTTCGGGTCGGCCACCGAATCGTAGTTGGGCACGGCCTGGCCGCCCGCCGCCTTGATCTCGGCCACCACCTTGTCGGCGGCGGCATGGTCGCCGCCCCCGCTTGAAACAGGCCGGCCGTCGACCGCGCCGCCCGGATCGTTCACCACCACGCGGGCGCCGCGGCTCGCCAGCAGCAGCGCATGCGCGCGGCCCAGGCCATTGCCGGCGCCGGTGACGATGGCGACGCGATTGTCGAAGCGGATGGTCATTGCCGTGTCTCCCCAGTGTGCGGAGACACCATGTCGGATGTTTCGAGACGGTTTCAAGTCCGCTGCAGGATCACGACCGACGCCACGGCCTCTTCCATGCCGATGACGCCGCCGCCGTTCTCGGCGAGCGCGATCTCCGCGCCCGCGACCTGACGCGGCCCGGCCTCGCCGCGGAGCTGAGTGGCGAGTTCGGCCAGCATGGACAGGCCGGTGGCGCCGACCGGATGGCCCTTCGAGACCAGGCCACCCGAGGTGTTGACCGGCAGCTTGCCGCCGGGGCCGGTCGCACCTGAGGCCACGAACTTGCCGCCCTCGCCCTCGGGGCAGAAGCGCAGCATCTCGCACTGGTAGATCTCGCAGAAGCTGGTGGCGTCGTGCACTTCGGCCACGTCGATGTCCTCGGGCCCCAGCCCGGCCATCTTATAAGCCTTGTCGGCAGCGGCGCGCGTCAGGCCGGGCTGGTCGAGCTGGCGATACATGCCGCCGGAGAAGCCGACGCCTGCGATCCGGATGGCGCGTTCCTGTACGGCCTTCGGCAGTTTCTCGAGATACTCTTTCGAGCACAGCAGCGCCGCGGCGGCCCCGTCGCCGATCGGCGCGCACATGGCGCGGGTCAGCGGATACGACACCGGGCGGTCATTCAGCACCGCTTCGGGCGTCATCTGGAAGCGGTACTGCGCCTTGTCGTTCAGCGCGCCGTAATTGTGGTTCTTGGCGGCGCCGGCGGCGATCTGCTCCTGCGTCGTGCCGTACTTCCACATGTGCCACTTGGCCTGCATGGCGTAGGTGTCCATGAAGATGGTGCGGTCGGGCCCGGTCTCGAATTTCGAGCCGATCAGCGCGCCCACCTTGTTCATCTCGGCGACCAGACGCTCGTGCTGGCTGGTGATGTAGCCCTGGTTGAACAGCCCTGCCGTGCGCTCCGGCGCATCGGGGCTGAAAAGCTTTTCGATGCCGATGCAGAAGGACAGTTCGTGGGTGCCGGCCAGCACGTCCTTCCACGCACCCATGAAGGCGGTCGAGGCCGTGGCGCAGGCGTTCTCGACGTTGAACATCGGCACGCGCTCGGGGAACAGCCCCTGCTCGACCAGCGGCTGGAACAGGGCCTGGGCGCGGATCGAATTCTGGCCCCAGAAGCCCATGCCGCAGTTGCCGAGCCAGCCCGCCTCGATGTCGGCGCCGGTCGCCATCCCGGCGTCGCCCAGCGCGCCCAGATAGGCCTCGCGGGCGAGGTCGCCGAAGCTCATGCCGGGGTGCTTCTTGAAGGCCGTGGTATAGGCGCCGATGATGTAGACGTCGCGCATGGCAGCGTTTCCCCCCTGGGTTCTCTCAGCGTTGGCTCAAGGTTGGCTTTCCGGCCATTTGAGCGTATCCAATCGCCCTGCGCTAGCCACCCTTCGCTGCTCCGCAGCTTTGGAGAACCGACATGGCCGCCACGGCCCCCGCACGAGCCCCCAACGTCGACAGCACCATCATCGAGCTGAAGAGGCTCTACGGCGACCGCGTCAGCACCGCACATGCCGTGCGCGAGCAGCACGGCAAGGACATTTCGTACCACGAGGCGCACCTGCCCGACGCCGTGGTCTTCGCCGAATCGGCCGAGGAAGTGCAGCAGATCGTTCAGCTCTGCGCCCGGCTCAAGACGCCGATCATCCCCTTCGGCACCGGCACCTCGCTGGAAGGCCACATCAGCGCCCCCAACGGCGGCATCTCGCTGGACGTGAGCCGCATGAACAAGGTCGTGCAGGTGAACGAGGCCGACCTCGACGTGGTGGTCCAGCCCGGTGTCACCCGCAAGCAGCTCAACGAGTATATCCGCGCGACCGGCCTGTTCTTCCCGATCGATCCCGGCGCCGACGCCTCGATCGGCGGCATGGCCAGCACCCGCGCCTCGGGCACCAACGCGGTGCGCTACGGCACCATGCGCGAGAACGTGCTGTCGCTGCAGGTCGTGACCGCCGACGGCCGCCTGATGCGGCTGGGCGGCCGCGCTCGCAAGTCGAGCGCGGGCTACGATCTGGTAAAGCTGTTCGTGGGCTCGGAAGGAACGCTGGGCGTCATCACCGAGATCACGCTCCGCCTCTACGGCATCCCCGAGTCGATGGTCGCGGCGACCTGCGCCTTCGACAGCCTGGAAGGCGCGGTCAACACCGTGATCCAGACCATCCAGTCCGGCATCCCTGTAGCGCGCATCGAACTGATGGACACCGAGACGGTCGACACGGTGAACAAATACTCCAAGCTCAGCCTGCCGGCAAAGAACCTGCTGCTGCTGGAATTCCACGGCACCGAGGCCGGCACCAGGGAACAGGCCGAGATGGTGCAGGCGCTGGCCGCCGAAAACGGCGGCGGCGACTTCGCCTGGACCGGCCAGGCCGAGGAGCGCAGCAGGATGTGGCAGGCCCGCCACGATGCCGCCTGGGCTGCCAAGGCTTCCAGGCCCGGCTGGGGCATGTGGGCGACCGACGTGTGCGTCCCCATCTCCAATCTCGCCGAGTGCATCCTGGAAACGCAGAAGGACATCGTGGCGAACAAGCTCTACGCCCCCATCGTCGGCCATGTCGGCGACGGCAACTTCCATCTCACCATGATGGTCGATCCCGACGACCCGACCTACCTGCCGCGGGCCGAAGGCCTCAACGACCGCATGATCGCCCGCGCCCAGAACCTCGGCGGCACCTGCACCGGCGAGCACGGCGTCGGCATCGGCAAGATCAAGTACCTCTACCAGGAGCACGGCGAGGCGATGTCGCTGATGCGCTCGATCAAGAAGGCGCTCGATCCCGACAACATCATGAACCCGGGCAAGATCATCGGGCCGATCAACTAGAGAGCGGATGTCCCGCCCGACGTTGCGGGCAAATACCGAGTGCCCTAGCATCGGCCGATGCGGTGCCGCCGGCAGATCGCCGCGGCCGAGTCACTAGGGAGGGCAGACCATGATCACGGGCGGCTGCCATTGCGGTGCGATCCGCTATCAGGCCGAGGGCGAACCACTGACCAGCGCGCTGTGTCACTGCCGGGATTGCCGGCGACATGCCGGCGCGCCGATGGTCGGCTGGGCGATGTACCCGCAGGACGCCGTCAAGGTGACGAAGGGCACGCCAAAGGTCTACGCCTCCTCGGAGCATGGTCGGCGTCACTTCTGCGCCGATTGCGGCACCGGGCTTTTCTATGCCAATGCGCACGTCCTGCCCGGGATCGTCGATATTCAGAGCGCGACCTGTGACGATCCCGACTCCCTGCGGCCGCAGGCCCATATTCAGGTCGCCGAACGGATCAGCTGGACGGCCAACGCCCACGAACTGCCGACGTTCGAGCGCTATCCCCCGCAACAGGGCTAATGGCCCGGCCGCCATGCTTCATGCCGATGGAAGCGTGAACCGGCCGGTCGGCTGACGGCAAAAGAAAGGGCCGGCAATGCCGGCCCTTTTCCGTTGAAGCAGTCGACGCTTATTTGGCCGCCTGCACCATGATCTCGACGCTGAGGCCGGGCGCGGCGAGCTTGGCCTCGACGGTGGCGCGGGCCGGCGTGTTGCCGGGCGACACCCAGGCGTCCCACACCTCGTTCATCTGACTCCAGGTCTTGATGTCGGTCAGCCAGATGTTGGCCGACAGGAGCTTCGACTTGTCGGTGCCGGCCTCGGCCAGGAACTTGTCGATCTTGGCCAGGATCTGCTTGGTCTGGCCCTTCACGTCGGCCTTGGGATCGTCGGCGGTGAGGCCGGCGAGGTAGACCGTATTGCCATGGACCACCGCGCTGCTCATGCGGGGACCGGCGTTGATGCGCTTGACGCTCATGCTCTCTCCTCCTTGAAAACGGCCGCGACCTTAGCAGAGGCTAGAGCGCCGCGACGACCATGATTTCGACCCTCATCGCGGGGTCGTTCAGGCGGGCCTGCACGGTGGCGCGGGCCGGCGCCTGGCCGGGCACCACCCAGGCATCCCAGACGGCGTTCAGGACCGCGAAGTCGCCGATGTCGGCCAGGAAGACGGTGGCCGTCAGCAGCCGCGACTTGTCCGTTCCGGCGCGCGCCAGCAGCGCGTCGATCTCGGCCAGCGCCTGGCCCACCTGGGCGGCCACGTCGCGCGAGGTGTCCTCCGGGATCATGCCCGACAGATAGACGCGCCCGTCATGGGCCACCGCTTCGCTCAGCCGCGGCCCCGGGTCGATGCGGACGAGGGTCATGCGTTTCTCTCCCGGACGATAGCGATCACATGCACCGGCGCGTCGTGGCCGACGATCGGCAGCACGCCGAGATCGCGGCAGCGCGCCTTGATCTCCGGCGGCAACGGGCCGGACCTCTCCGCCGCCGTCATGGCGTCGAGGCTGAGCAGGATGCCAGCATCGTGCTGGCGGGTCATGCGCTCCAGCCGGCTGGCGAGGTTGACCGTATCGCCGAGCGTCGTGAATTCCAGCCGGTCGGCGATGCCGACATTGCCCTGGATCACCAGACCGTAGTGGATGCCCAGCCCGACCGGGGTCGCGGCGCGGCCGCGCGCGATCTGCCCGGCGCCCCAGCGGTCGACCGTGTCGAGGATTTCGACGGCGCACAGCAGGGCGTCGCGCGCGTCGTACGGCGCCTTCTCCGGTGCTCCGAACACCGCCATGATCCCGTCGCCCAGAAACTTGTCGATCGAGCCGCCGTGGCGGAAGACGATCGGCACGATGCGCCGGTGGAAGGCACGCACCACGGTGATGACCTCCTCCGGCGCGAGGGCTTCCATGCGCCGCATCGAGCCGACGGCATCGACGAACAGCACGGCCGCATTCTGCGCCCGCGCGGCATCGAGCGCCCCCACGTCGTGCGCCAGCCGCTCGGCGACGTTGGGAGAGAAGAAACGGCCGAGGTTGCTGCGCTGGGTCTCGGCCAGCACGGCGCGCTCGACGTGGCGCCTCGCCCGCCAGATCGCCCCGGCGATCAGGCCGGTGGTGATGACGAGCAGCACGAGCTGGTTGACCATGAAGACCCAGGGCTCGACGTTCTGCAGCGCGATCAGCTGGCGCAGCAGGTCGTAGGCGCCGTTGGCGGCAAAGCCCTTGAACGAGTCGACGCGCTCGGCGGCGTACAGCACGAAGGCGAACGAGGCGAGCTGGGCCACGACGGCGGCGATGCCCGACATCAGCACGACCTTGACCGAGAAGGTGAGCGCGGCGCTCGCGACATAGGCCACCAGATAGAGAAACGCCGACCGGCGCATCCATGTCTGCAGGGCCCATTCGTACCAGTCGCCGTCCGGCATGTGGCTGCCGAGCAGGATGATGGCGGCGTCGGCTACGGCGCAGGCGCCCTGGATCGCCAGCATGTGGCGGCTGGCCCGGCTGCGGTAGGCGATCCATCCGACAGCGAAGAAGGCGGCGGCCAGGGCCAGCAGATACGGCAGGCGCGCGCCCGACGCCGACAGCAGCACCCAGAGCACCACGGCGCCGAGCGCAATGCTGCGCGCCTTGAAGGCGAAGGCAAAGCCCCGCAGCTCCTCGTGGTGAAGGCGCGCGCGCCAGCTCGACATCGCTTCGGCCTGCGGCAGGACTGCCTTGTCGGTCACGACGGTTTCTCCCCCCCCGGCAGGATAGCGCTGCGCCGTCAGCGCCGCCAATCCGGCCGGATGCCGGCCCTATACCGCAGCGCTGCGCGGCACAATGGCAACGTCCAGCGGCGCATCGCGGCCGGGAATGGCGACCTCGCCGATGCCACGGAACAGGGCCTTGTCCTGCTCCGACAGGCCACCTGCATCACCGGCGGCCGCAAGCGCGTCGACGCTCGCCACGATCGCCGCATCGTGCACCCGCGCCAACTGTTCCAGCCGGCTGGCGACGTTCACGGTATCGCCCACCGCGCTAAACTCGAGACGGTCGCGGCTGCCGATGGCCCCCATCAGAACCTGGCCGACATGAATGCCGACGGCGATCCGGATGAGCGGCTGGCCGCGCGGCTGCCGCTCGGCGTTCCACGCCTCGATGCTGCGCACCATGTCGAGCGCACAGCGTAGCGCGCGCGCCGCGTCGTCGGGCTGGGCGTCGGGCGTGCCGAAGGTCGCCATGACGCCGTCGCCGATGAATTTGTCGAGCGTGCCGCCCTGGGCGAAGACGCTGGCCGCCATGCGTTCGTGAAAGGCGCGCAGGAAGGTGATGGTCCGCTCCGGCGCGACGCCTTCGACCAGGCGGGTGAAGCCCACGATGTCGACGAACAGCACCGCCGCCCTCTGCTGGCGTCCCATCTCGAAGTCGCGCTCGGCGCCTGCCAGGCGGTCGACCAGGTTGGGCGAGAAGTACCGCGCCAGGTTGCGGCGTTCGGACTCGGCCAGAAGCGTGCGCCCGAGATGGGCGCGGGCCCGCCAGACGGCGGCGGCGGCGAAGGCGGTGATGACCGCCATGAGCACCAGCTGATGCACGAGGAAGGACGGCGGCGTGACGAAGCCGTCGCCGATGATGCGGCCGAGCTGCGCCAGGCCCACGGCCAGAGGATCGGTGGCAGCCAGCAGATCGATGCCCGCCGACCGCGCCTGCACGAACGCCGTCCACAGGAACGACCCGACGAGGCCGGCCAGGCACGCCACGCCGGTCATGGCGACGACGATCACCGAGTAGCTGAAGGCGCTGCCCACGAGGTAGACGCTCAGGAACAGGAACATCGAGCGGCGGCCGAACGCCTGCTCCAGCCAGGCGGTGGAGGCGGCGGCGCTGAAACTCGGCTCCATGGCCGCGACGCCGATCGCCGTGACTTCCAGGACGATCACGACGGCATGGATGGCCAGCACCCAGCGGCTGGCGCGAAAGCGGAAGACCACCCAGGCGCCGACCGCCAGGACGGCGCAGGCGGCCTCGCTGTAGAGGATGCGGTTGGGCGCCGCCGCCACCAGCAGCATGATACTGATCGGGATCAGCGCGCCGATGCGGGCGTAGAAGGCGAACGCCGAGCCGCTCTGCTCCTCCTCGCGCAAGCGCAAGCGCAGGCGCTCCCGGGCCGCCAGCTGCGTCGAGTCCATCATGGTATCCGGTGTCGAGCCGATAAGTGGCCGCAATAAGGCAGCCCGTCAGGCGCGCTCGCGGAGGTCGGAGAACTTTATCTTCGGGCTCTTCTCGGCGATGTAGCCCAGCTCCCAGGCGTTGCGCGCCAGGAAGACCGGCGAGCCGTCGCGGTCCTCCGACATGCCGCCGCGATTGGCCGACATGAAGGCTTCGAGATCGGCCTTGCTTTCGGCCGAAATCCAGCGCGCCGTCTCGAACGGCGCCGGCTCGAGGTCGATCATCACCGAATACTCGGCCTCGACGCGCGTCTTCAGCACGTCGAGCTGCAGCTCGCCGACCACGCCCACGATGTGGTCGCCGCCGATCACGCGGCGGAACACCTGGGTCACGCCCTCTTCGGCCAGGTCCTCGAGGGCGCGCTTGAGCTGTTTGGACTTCATCGGGTCTTCCAGCCGCACGCGGCGCAGGATTTCCGGCGCGAAGTTGGGGATGCCCGTGATCTTGATCGGCTCGCCTTCGGTCAGCGTATCGCCGACGCGCAGCACGCCGTGGTTGGGAATGCCGATGATGTCGCCGGGCCAGGCCTCGTCCACGATCTCGCGTTCGCGGGCAAAGAACAGGATCGGCGAATTGACCGACAGCACCTTGCCGGTGCCCATCTGCGTGAGCTTCATGCCGCGCTTGAAGCGGCCGCTGCACAGTCTGAGGAAGGCGATGCGGTCGCGGTGGTTGGGATCCATGTTGGCCTGGACCTTGAACACGAAGCCCGAGACTTTGGGCTCGGTGGGCTCGATGGGCCGCGGCTCGGCCGGCTGCGGCCGCGGCGGCGGCGCCCAGGAGGCCAGCGCGTCCAAAAGCTCGCGGACGCCGAAATTGTTGTAGGCGCTGCCGAAGAACACCGGCGTCAGGTGGCCGGCGCGATACGACTCGATATCGAAGGCGGGGTAGCCCGCGCGCACCAGCTCGACGTCCTCGGCGAGCTTGGGATCGGTGATGGTGTAGTTCTCGATCAGCTCGCCGATGCGGCTGCGGTCGGCGGTGTCGAACACCAGCATGCGGTTGTGGGCGAGATCGTAGGTCCCCTTGAAGGTCTGGCCCGAGCCCTGCGGCCAGTTCATCGGCGTCACGTCCAGCGCCAGCGTCGAGGCGACCTCGTCCAACAGCTCGATCGGGTCCTTGGACTCGCGGTCCATCTTGTTGATGAAGGTGATGATCGGCACGTCGCGCAGGCGGCAGATCTCGAACAGCTTGCGGGTGCGCGCTTCGATGCCCTTGGCGGCGTCGATCACCATCACCGCCGAATCGACGGCCGTGAGGGTCCGATAGGTATCCTCGGAAAAGTCCTCGTGGCCCGGCGTGTCGAGCAGGTTGAACACCGCGCCGCCATACTCGAAATGCATCACCGAGGTGGTGACCGAGATGCCGCGCTGCTGCTCGATCTTCATCCAGTCCGAGCGCGCCCGCCTGGCATCGCCGCGCGCCTTCACGGCACCCGCGACGTGGATGGCGCCGCCGAACAGCAGCAGCTTCTCCGTCAGCGTCGTCTTGCCGGCGTCGGGATGGGAAATGATGGCAAACGTCCGCCGCAGGCCGGCGGGGTGGCCGGCCAGGCGGGCGTCTTGCTCGGGAAGAACGACAGAATCGGGCACTTTTCCAAAAACCTGCGGGGGTGCGAGGGGGTAGCGGAGGAGCCCTCTCAGGTCAACTCATGCCTCCTCTCCTCCGCTAGGGGGAGAGGTTGGGTGAGGGGGCACTTCATAAGGAAATTGGCTAGAGTTGGCCCATGTTTCCTTTTGTGATCTCGGGAACAATCGTCACAAGCTACCGAACGGACGCTGAAATGGATCTGCTGGGACAGCGGCTCGTGGAGGAGCTTCGCGCCCGGGGGATTGTCCCTGAGCACCGACGCGGCGAAATCACCTTTCTGAACAACAGGAACCTATTCTTTCAGTTTCTTCCCTTGGCCTTGTTTGCCCCTGTCGACAGCGGCGCATTCGAGATCAAGGCGAAGAGCATTGACTACAAGTTATCCTGCGTCCTGAGCTTGGCTTTGGTTCTGCCTATGCTCGGTCTCATGTTTGTATTGGGTTTGGTGGCGAGCAGCGTACCGCTGACCTCGCTGGTATTGGCGTGGCTGCTGCTGACCGTGACGTCGTACGCGATCATGGACATGCGGCTCAAGCGAATGCTCCGGCGAGTGGCTTCTCGTTCCTGAAGCTGGTGTTCTAGCCCCCTCACCTCGCCTCTCCCCCTCGCGGAGGAGAGGAACATGAAGCGACGCCTTCCCCCTTACAGGCGCAAACTCCGGGGCTACACTGCTGCCATGAACAGCGACCAGCTCAAGACCTTCATCGACACTTTCTGGGACGACGCGATCGTCCCGTCCCTGATCGAGTACATCCGCATCCCCAACAAGTCGCCGGCCTTCGATCCGAAATGGGCCGAGCACGGCTACATGGAGGATGCGGTCACGCTGATGGTGGACTGGGCCCGCCCGCACCTCGCCGCCTTTCCGGGCGCCACGCTGGACGTCGTCCGGCTGCCCGGCCGCACGCCTCTGATCTTCATCGAGGTGCCGGGTGACAGCGAAGACACCGTCCTGCTCTATGGCCATCTCGACAAGCAGCCGGAGATGGTCGGCTGGGCCGAGGGCATGGGGCCTTGGATTCCGGCGCTCAAGGGCGACAAGCTCTATGGCCGCGGCGGCGCCGACGACGGCTATGCGATGTATGCCTGCTTTGCCGCCTTGCTGGCGCTCCGGGAGCAGAAGGTGGCGCGCGCCCGCTGTGTCATCATGATCGAGGGCTGCGAGGAATCCGGCAGCTACGACCTGCCCTTTTACGTCGACCACCTGATCGAGCGCATCGGCGACCCGTCGCTGGTGGTCTGTCTCGACTCGGGCTGCGGCGACTGGGACCGGCTCTGGCTCACCACCTCGCTGCGCGGCATCGCCGCTGGCACGCTCACGGTGCGCGTCCTGACCGAAGGCGTGCATTCGGGCGATGCCTCCGGGATCGTGCCCTCCTCGTTCCGGATCCTGCGCGGCCTGCTGACACGGCTCGAGGACGAGGCGACCGGCGAGATGAAGCTGCCCGACCTTTTCGTGCAAATCCCGCCACAGCGCATAAAGCAGGCCGAGGAGGCGGCGCGGGTGCTGGGCGAGGAGATTTATCGCAAGTTTCCCTTCGCAGGCGGGACGAAGCCGATGGTCGGGGATCTCGGCCAGATGGTGCTCAACCGGACCTGGCGGCCGCAGCTCGCGACGGTCGGCATGGCCGGCTACCCCGAGCCGGGCCACGCCGGCAACGTGTTGCTGCCCTTCAGCTCGGCCAAGCTCAGCGTGCGCACGCCGCCGACGCTCGACGCCAAGGAGGCCGCGACGGCGATGAAGCGCGCCCTGGAGGCCGATCCGCCTTACGGCGCGACGGTCGAATTCGATGCTGGCGAAGGTGGCCAGAGCGGCTGGCACGCGCCGCCGCTGGCGCCGTGGCTGGAGAAGGCAGTAACGGAAGCCTCGCAGGAAGCGTTCGGCCAGCCGGCCGCCTATATGGGCGAAGGCGGCACCATTCCCTTCATGGGCATGCTGGGCGAGAAGTTCCCCAACACGCAGTTCGTCATCACCGGCGTGCTCGGCCCGCACTCCAATGCCCACGGCCCCAACGAGTTCCTGCACATCCCGACGGGCAAGCGCGTGACGGCGGCAACGGCGCGGATGATCGCGGCGCACTTCACGCGGAAGGGCTAACCCCACTCCTCCCCCGTCATCGGGGGAGGTGTCAGCGTCTTACGCTGACGGAGGGGTCACAAGACGGTCTGACCCTGTTAGATGCCTGACAGAATAGTCCAGATAGATACCTGACAGTAGTTCGG